>JAFAOW010000010.1 GCA_019247455.1 Acidobacteriota bacterium
GTGGTCCTTATACCACTGAGCGACCGTCGCATTCTGGTGCATGTGCTCGATGATGTTACGCCAGCCGATGCCGGTGTTGTACGCACAGAACGATATCTCGCCCTCCTGCGTGCCGTACGGGATGATGCACATCTCGGTGCGTCGGAAGTCGTAGTTGAAGAGGTCCTGGAACCACATTCCCGCGATAAAGAGGAAGTTCCACGGGTCCTGACGGCGCTTCTCGATATCTTCCTTAGTGCGATCGGGACCGACCTTACCGTAATCCTTGCCCGATAGGCCAAAGGACTTATCGAACTTCTTGAGGATGCCGCCAAGCGTCAGGCTGTGCGGTGCTCCGTACGGGTTGTAATTCTTGAGAAGAGCAAGGCCCATCATGATGTTTGAGAACCACTTGCCGCGGTTCGTATCGGTGATGTGCTGCATGTCGGTGACTAGGCCCTTGATATTAAGGAACTGCGGCACCGGCGCCATCTCCTTCGTCTCTTTGTTGACCATCACCGCCGTGCCGACACCGCAGTTCGGGTGGCAGCCGCATGAGACCTGGCCCCATTCATTCTCAGGGCCGTGGACGACGTCAGCGAAATCCGCAAACGCTCCCATCAAGCTCAATGGGAACCAGTCACGAGTCGGCTCGGTAATTCCAACCTGGTCTTGCACGTCATGTGCGAGGTGAGCAAGCGTGTAACGCTGCTGCAGGCGACGCTGTTCCGTAATATGCTCGTCGCGGCCCGTGAATGACACCGGCTGGAACGCGATGAACTAGATCTTCTTAGGATTCTCGAGAGCAAAGCGGATGATCGAGCCGACCTGGTCATTATTGATACCGTTGACCAGCGTCGTAACGAGGATGATGTCCACGCCCGCTTCGTGCAGGTTGTTGATCGCACGAAGCTTCACGTCGAAAAGATTGCCGATCTGGCGATGCGAGTTGGCGTCGTTGCCGATACCGTCGAACTGCAGATACACAAATCGAAGCCCCGCCTCGGCGGCCTCGCGGCAAAATTCTTTACTCTTCGCAAACTCGATCCCGTTCGTCGCGGCCTGCACCGAGTTGTAACCAACTTTACGTGCATACCTGATCGCGTCGAGGAAGTGCGGGCTGAGCGTCGGTTCACCTCCCGAGTATTGCACCGACATCTGCCGTCGCGGTTTGATCGAAATGGCATTATCGAGGATCTCTTTTACATCCTCCATCGAGAGCTCGTGCACGAAGCCGACCTGGTTCGCGTCCATAAAGCACGGATCGCACATCATGTTGCAGCGGTTCGTTAGGTCGACGGTGAGCACCGCACCGCGGCCGTACTTGATCGTCGACGAACCGTGGTTATGAAGCTTCTCGTCGTTGTGGGCCTGCATGTCCCGGCCCGGAAAGAGCGACTCGATGTGCGTCAGGAATTTCGAATCCACCGCCATCAGGTCCTCGATCTTGCCGTGTTGCGGGCATTCCTTGACCATCCAAACCTGCCCGTCACGCTCGATGATCTGAGCCTTGATCTCGCCGACCTTGTCATTCACCAGGATCGACACATCCTTCTTACCCGAGATGATGTCCTCGCGCGCCTCGATCACGCACTGCGGGCAAAGCGAGTCCGTCGTACGCGGAAAGCCAAGCGTAGGCTTTGTCTTTTGCCAGGACTTGAGGATCGGCTTATCCGCCCATTTCGGCGTGAACGAAGGATTCGGCTTGAATTGGTTCACGCTCTTGATCGCCTTAAAGGCACCCGAGGCGATATAGGTCAGCCCTTTTTCAACATGCTTGATTGGTCTCATTACGTTACGGCCCTAACGAGGGCACTCTCTCCAAATTGAACTTATTATTCAGTCCGCTCCGCATAATTAGGACTTCTGAGGCATGGCGGGCGGTTTGATAGACGTGTTTATGTTAGCAAAGGCCGTGCCATTCAAGGCGTGTTTATAAAGTAGGATAAGTGTAAGATTTACAACAACTTGGACGCGCTGCATACCGGCGTGGATCCCAGACCCGCGTAGCATTTCGACCCCTTGGAGTGTATCGTGTAGCGATTTGATACAGATTTCGACGGGGCTCGGAGACGGAGCCTGTGCTTAAAAACGTTTAAGACTAAAGGTCTGCTGACGAAGCCGATCAATGAAGAATAGCACAAAATTAGAACTCCGGGTGCAAATTTCTCCCGTCCGATGAAGGGGCTCCGGCCAACGCGATGTAGGCCGCTTAAGCGCACTTGTTAGTATTTACCTCAGATTCGCCTGCCTAAATCCATGAAAAAAAAATCTTTAGGAAATGCAATTAAGCGCTTTACAAATGCATAAACCCGTGGTAACTTTATTTCCACTTCAAGGAAAAAAGGGTTGAAATCTAAGCTCTGCGGTCTTTCCTGGAAGATCTCCTAAGCAATTTATTTGGATGGCTATCCGTTTTGGAACATCGGGTTGGCGGGCGATCATCGCCGACGAGTTCACATTCGGTAATGTGCGCAGGGTCGTAGAAGCCATCTGCGGCTATTTGAAAACTGAGGGTACCTCGGGGCCCATTATTATTGGGCACGATACGCGATTTATGGGCGAGAAATTCGCCGCGGTAACGGCGGAGATCGCTGCGGCGAAAGGGTTCGCCGTGCTGAAATGCAGCGAGCCGGTGCCGACACCGACCATGTCTCACGCGATCCGCAGTAACAATGCGGCGGGAGGCCTGAATTTTACCGCATCGCACAATCCGCCAGAGTATCAGGGAATAAAGTTCTCCACCGCGGACGGAGCTCCGGCTTTGCCGGAGGTTACTAAGAAGATCGAGCACTGGGTCGCAAACAAGATGTCCGGCCACGATGCGGCGGGCGGACAGGTGAGGAATCATGATCCGCGGCCAGAGTACATAGAGGACCTCAAGACCAAGATCCGGTTTGAAGAGATCGCGAGAGCAAAAGGCCGATACGCATATGACCCGCTTTGGGGCACCGGCCGCGGATATTTGAATTCGGCTCTGGAGGAACAAGGGCTTGAAGTAGAAACGCTGCATGATTGGCGAGACGTCACGTTCGGCGGACAGGCCCCGGAGCCGGGTGAAGAACACATCGGCGAGCTCAAACGCCTCGTAGTTGAAAAGAAATTTACGCTTGGCCTGGCGACCGATGGCGATGGCGACAGATTCGGAGTTATCGACGCAAACGGCGAGTTCATCACGCCGAATCGACTGATCGCGTTATTGACAGATTACTTGTACGAAAGCCGGGACTGGAAGCTCGGCGTGGCCCGAAGCGTGGCGACTTCGCACCAGGTCGACCGGGTCGCAAGTGCAAGGGGAACAAAGGTTTACGAAACGCCGGTCGGATTCAAGTATATCGGCGAATTGATAAATAAAGACGAGATAATCCTTGGCGGAGAGGAATCCGCGGGTCTCTCAATCCGGGGCCATTACCCCGAGAAGGACGGCATTCTGGCGTGTCTTCTCGCGGCCGAGGCGGTCGCGGCGCGAGGGGCAACTTTGACAGATCAGCTTGAGGAGTTGTTCAAGCGAGACGGAAAGCTCGAGTCGGGACGGATCGGCGTCAAATTGACTGACGATGTCGCCGCCAAGCTCAAAGACACGCTTGGACGTGAGCCGTCGGATATCGATGGACGCAAGATTGAAAAGATAGATCGGACAGACGGCGTTAAGTTCTACTTCGAGAATAACGCCTGGATGTTGATGAGACCGTCAGGCACAGAGCCGATGGTCCGGATATACGCAGAGAGCGAAAACAAGGAAGACCTGGAGAAAATACTTGACGAAGGCCGCAAATATCTACTGGGATGATCGAAGGATGAGCCGTCCAGCAGCTCGCCGAAGGCCTCAGGCCCCGAAAGCTGCCGCCACACCGCGGCGGACCGCGCCGTGGTGGATGTCGTTCGCGATCGTCGTTTCGATCTTTGTGATGGTCGGTGTCTCGATCAACTTCCGAGCATTTACGGAAATGCGTGAGGAGGCGGATCAGAACATCAAGCTGGCCAGCCAGATACAGAATTTAATGGATGAGAATCTTGCTTTGCAGGAGGAGATCCATTCGCTAAAGACCGATCCCGCGGTCATCCAGCGTGAGGCACGCAGGATAGGGATCGATCTAAAACAAGTTTCGGTGCCGTCGAATTGACGAAGCGGAGAAGTTGGTCCGTTCGGCACATAACCCTGCCCGTTGACAATCCGCCTTTTGCCCCCAACTCCGCGAGGCCTACAGGTTTGCCTATCTGATCACCACGGCCCGAGTTTCCCGAAACTCGGGCCGTACTTCTTTTAAACAAGATCAGTCGTTTATTGCATCCCCCACAGCTTTTACCGCGTCGCCGACGCCGTGTTTGACCTTGCCCCAGGCTTCCTGCGTGTTTCCTGAAGCTCTCTGGGCCTCGCCCTCGGCCTCAAGATCGCTATTCGCAGTGACCTCGCCGGCCTTGTCCTTGACCCAACCCTTTGTCTTTTCCCATTTGCCTTCTACTTCGTCGCTATTTGGTGCTGACATAGGCGTTCACCTCCCGTTGCAAGAAGTGTCCCCCCGCCTGTTGGTTCTTTGTGTTCGACACCTTACATAGCGACAGGTCGCAGAGAAAGTCATAGTTCAAGGTTTCTTGTTGGGTGGAGTTGGGATCGTGCGTTTTTGCTCTCTGGCGAGATCGTCAGCTTCCTTTTTGCCCGTGACGTCCCAGTTGAAGTACATAATGAAACGCCCGGCATCCATCATCTCCTTGACGTCATCATCGATGAGTTTTTGGATGGACTCTTTGGTCGCGTAATTGTAACGATGCGCCATACCCACGTCCTCTCCCGAGTCCTCAATGCTGCGCCGGACGCGGAGCTGACCTCCAGGATCAAGTTTTTCGCCGCGGTCGGTGGCCGCCTTCATCACCGTCTTATCGAGATAGTCTCCGCACAATCCCTCAATGCGCCCGCCTTCTCTATCGACCTTGACGAACTGTTCCGTGGTCATTTCGACGATCGGCGAAACGTAAAGGCGGCGCTCGAACTTCTCTTTACCCGTCTTGTCGCTAAAGATCGATGAAGTGTCCCAAGTACATGCCACGTAGACCGTCTGCGCGTTAACGCGAGTTGCTCCAACTGCGAAAAGCGTGGAGAGGAATACGGCGGCAAGGATCGGGACCCGATTGCTTCGTTTCATATTTTCTCCTTGTGGGCGTTTGGTTAGCTTACCACAGGTGGCGGCTCCATGATCGAACCGCATTCCTTGCATGTCCGCAGGTCCTCGGAGCTATAGAACCTCTTAAAAACGCCCTGGAATTGAGTGGTTATGTCGGTGAGTTGAAAATACTCTTCGTAAAGCTTGTTGTTGCAGTTCTCGCAGAACCATAGCAGCCCGTCGAGCTCGCCGTCGCGGCGCTTACGCTCGACGACGAGGCCTACGGTGTTCGCACCGCGGACCGGATTGTGCGGGACGCGAGGCGGAAGCAGAAACATCTCTCCCTCGCGGATCGGCAGCTCGATAGCCTTGCCGTCCTCCTGCACCTGCACCTTGATGTCGCCCTCGAGTTGGTAGAACAGCTCCTCGCCCTCGTCCCAATGATAATCTTTTCGCGAATTCGGCCCGCCGACGACCATAACGATGAAGTCATCGTCGTCGTACACGCACTGATTCCCTACCGGCGGCTTGAGCAAGTGCCGGTGCTCATCGATCCATTGTTTAAAGTTGAAAGGACGACGGATCATAGTTCAGCGAGCGTCTTCGTTGTTCTCCAATTTCGTGCTGTGTTGACGATCTTTAGCTTGCGATCAAGAAATCCTTTTCCAAGAGCGCTGTCGAGAATACTGATCTTGAGCATATTGTAAACGGTGTTACCGTGGACCGTGATGAATTCATCGTTGGTGGCATGCTCCATCAGAAGACTTTCCTGCTCGGCCGTGAGTGCCTTTTCGAGAAAGAAGACATGGCAATATCTATCGTCATCAAACTTCCCGACATAAGGGTTGTTATTGACGATGTTGTTCATCTCGTCCATCGAACGGACCATTGTAGAGATATCAAAACCGAAATCCGTTTTGATAGCGGTCCTAATTTTCGCTGCCAAGATCGCGTCAGGTGTTAAGCCTTTGCTGACACGCGGGCTTCTGCAATCAAATGCGATGTTGCCGCTATTGATATAGGTCTTGACATTCTCAAAACCAAGCCCCGCAAATGTCTCGCGGAGCTTTTCCATTTTGATCATGTTCTTGCCGCCGACGTTGATACCGCGGAGCAAAGCGACGTATCTAGGCATTTTTCATGTCGATGACAAAGCGATACCTGACATCCGACTTGACTGTGCGGTCGTAAGCTTCCTCGATGCGGTCGGGCGTGATGATCTCGACATCGGAAACGACGTTGTGTTCGGCACAAAAGTCGAGCATCTCCTGTGTTTCGGGAATGCCGCCGATCAGAGAGCCCGCCAAAACCTTGTTGCCGCCGATGAGGGAGAACGCGTTGAGCGGGATCGCCTCCGTCGGCACACCGACGACAACCATGACGCCATTCAATCCAAGCAGGTTGAGGTAGGCATTGTAATCATGCACAGCAGAGATCGTATCGAGCAGGAAATCGAATGAGCCAGCCGCCGCTTTCATCGCGTCGGGATCCTTTGTGATGAGGAAATGGTGCGCGCCAAGAGCTGTCGCATCCTTCTCTTTTGATGGCGATGTGCTGAGCACAGTGACCTCGGCCCCCATCGCAGCGGCCAGTTTCACGCCCATGTGGCCAAGGCCTCCCAGTCCGGCTACAGCAACTTTTTTGCCGGGGCCGACATTCCACCGCCGAAGCGGCGAATAGGTCGTGATCCCGGCGCAGAGCAGCGGAGCGACGCCGGACAGATCGTCACGCGACTGCACCTTAAGTGCGTACTTTTCGTCGATGACGTAGTGTTTTGAATAGCCGCCGTAGGTAGGAGTTTTGCGGTCCATTTCGGTGCTGTTGTAAGTCTGCGCCGAGCCCTTGACACAATATTGCTCGACACCTATCTCGCACGGGGTACACTCGCGGCAGGAGTCGATAAAGCAACCGATACCGGCGATATCGCCCTCGGAAAACTTTGTCACTTCGCTGCCGACCTGCGATACCCTTCCAACGATCTCGTGTCCCGGGACCATCGGATACGTCGAGGGGACCATGGGCTCCCACTCGGCGCGGGCCTGATGAATGTCGCTGTGGCAGATGCCGGCATATTCGATATCGATCAGGATGTCGTGCGGTCCGACCGCCCGACGCTCGAATTCGAAGGGTGCGAATTTCGCGTTCTTGTCGTGCGTGGCGAAACCACGTGTGGCGATTGGTTTTGATTCTGCTGCTTGCATTTTTAGCTCCTTATATAACTGCGATCACCTTTAATTCGATAGCGATCGGTGTCGGAAGTGCACCGACCTCGACGGTCGTCCGGCATGGACGGTTATTAGCGAAATATTCTGCGTAAATACGATTATACGCCTCAAAGTCGGCCTTCATATTAGTGAGAAAGACCGTGACGTCGACTATTTTTTCCCACGAAGATCCCGAATCCTCAAGGATCATGCGAACATTCTCAAACACCGATCGGCACTGGGCCTCGATGTCATAGGACGCGATATTGCCTTCGCCATCAAGAACGACACCGGGAATGTCGGCGGCTCCCTTCCGCCGAGGGCCCACCCCGGAGAGAAACAATAGTTCGCCGACCCGCCTGGCATGCGGATACAGCCCTACCGGCTCCGGAGCACGGGACGAATCTATCGATCCATCATTCATCGTCGATACCGAAAGTTTAGCAACGAAAGGCCGTGCCACGCGAATCCGAACCTTTAGCAAAATCGAATATAATCTCGAGTAAATAAATGAGAGTCATATCCACCACTATGAAAAGTCTTATTATCGCTGGACTCGCGGCGGCTGTGGCGTGCACGGTAGCGACGAGTTCGGCGACAAATGCGAATGTCGCGAGCGTTACACCGCCCGTTTCAGCACCCGCGGACCCGGCGAAAGGTACGCAGACCGCGGTGTTCTCGGGAGGCTGCTTTTGGGGAGTCGAGGCGGTATTCGAGCACGTGAAGGGCGTTGTGGACGTCAGATCCGGTTACACGGGTGGCGATGTGAAGAATCCCAGTTACGAGCAGGTAAGCGGGGGGAACACCGGAAACGCGGAGTCGGTGCTGGTCACATTCGACCCTACGAAGGTGACTTACGTTCAGCTGCTTGGCGTATTCTTTTCGGTCGCGCACGACCCTACCGAGCTGAATTACCAAGGGCCTGATCATGGAACGCAGTACCGCTCGGCGATCTGGTATGCGAATGACGAACAGAAAAAGGCGGCACTTGACTACATCGACGCCATCACCAAAGCCAAGGTCCTCGACAAGCCGATAGTGACTGAAGTCTCCCCCCTCGGGAAATTTTTTGAGGCCGAGGCCTATCATCAGGACTATCTAAAGAACCATCCCGATGAGCCTTATATCGTGATCAACGATCAGCCGAAGCTGAAGGCACTGAAGGAGAAGTTTCCGAATCTTTGGAAGGAGTAGTCGCAGTCCGCTCGAATGCGGAGGCCCGCGCGTCAGCAAGGGCTTAAAACTCAATGTTGGATGTTAAGCCCTTGCTAACCCGCGGGCTTATGCATTACTTCTTCTCCGCCCAGATCTCGACAAGATTGACGAGCGTCGCGGTGGACTTCTCCAATCCCTTTCGTGAGTTGAACTCGAGCTTGCCATGGAAATTGTGCCCGCCCGTGAAAAGGTTAGGGGTCGGCAGGCCGCGGGCCGTGAGACTCGAGCCGTCGGTACCGCCGCGGATCGGACGTATCTCAGGCGTGACGCCGGCCCGCTTTGCTGCCTCGATCGCGTAATCGGTCAGCTGCGGGTAATTCTTCAACACTTCTTTCATGTTGAGGTAGCCGAGCTTTGATTCGTAGTCGATCTTTACGTTGGGATATTTCTTTTGAGTCTTGGCAATTAGCGACTTGAGAAGCTTCTCCTTAGCCGCAACACCGGAGAGGTCAAAATCACGAATGAGGATCTTTATTGTCGACGTTTCCTCAGTCATGGACGACGAATAAGGATGCACGAAACCGATGCGGCCCTCGGTCGTCTCGGGGCGGTTTGGCGCTCCTGCCGGGAAATTCGCGAGAAAATCTCCCGCAGCGTACAGCGAATTGATCATGATCCCTTTCGCTGTGCCGGGATGGGTCGATTTGCCGTGAAATGTAACGACTGCGGTTCGTGCGGACCACGTCTCATTTGAAATGTCGCCCAGCTGCTCGCCGTCAACCGTGTACGCGAACTTGGCGCCCCACGGCTCTATCTCGAATTTATCGATACCACCGCCGACCTCTTCGTCAGGCGTGAATGCGACCGCGATGTTCCCGTGCTTGATCTGCGGATTCTGCTTGAACGTATCGATCATCGTCATGATCTCAGCACAGCCAGATTTGTCGTCAGAGCCAAGCAGCGTCGTGCCGTCGGCGGTGATGATGTCGTCGCCGATGAGATTCTTGAGATCGGGATTTTGCGCGAATTTGATCACTTGCGTCGGATCCGCGGGGAGCACGATGTCGCCACCCTGATAGTTCTTGACAATGTTGACCTTGACGTTCGCACCCGAAACCTGCGGCGACGTGTCCATGTGCGCGATGAACCCGATCGTGGGCACGCTCGAGTTGTTAGCGAGATTGCCGGGGACCATGCCATAGACGATCCCAAACTCGCTCATACGAACGTTCTTAACGCCGAGGTCCTTAAGTTCCCTTTCAAGCAGACGAGCGAGATCGAATTGTTTCCTGGTCGATGGCACCGTCTCCTGGTCCTCAGCCGATTGGGTATCGATCTTCGCATACCGAAGGAAGCGGTCGATCGCCGACTCAGCCGGTGGCTTGAGCTGCGCGTCCATACTGGTCGCAAAACAAAGCAACAAAATGCCGATAACAAAGGTTTTCATAATCATTCAGTGTCACGGTCGATTCTTAAGCCACTTCTGGCTAGTTCATCAACACTTCTGGAGTACCATTTTCTTACATTGCGTCCACACCACGGACAATGCATGATCTCGATATCAATCACAAGGGAAGCAGGAACTTGCGAGTTGATTTCATTTTCCTTGCCTAAATCTACGGCGCGAAATTGGAATGTCACATGCGGATCACCAAAATAATTCCTTCCTACAAGCACCGCGGGCCCTCGACCGCCGCCGTTGTCGTAATGGGACTTAAACGAGTCGCAGCACCAAACACGCGATCTAGAGCCGAATACAGACATTCTTTTCTTCGGAGAAAAATCGCAGGGCCTCAAAGCCGCCCTCGCGGCCGACCCCGCTCTCCTTGACGCCGCCAAATGGCGTTCGCAAGTCTCTTAGAAGCCAACAGTTGACCCAGACGATGCCTGACTCGATATCAGCGGCTATGCGATGCGCACGCGACAGATTCTCAGTCCAGATCGTCGACGACAGGCCATAGCGGACTGAGTTGGCATAGCCGAGAACCTCCTCCTCCGTGTCGAAGGGCATTATCGTCGCGACGGGACCGAAGATCTCTTCTTGGTTGGTGCGGCAGTCGTGCGAAAGCCCTTCGATCACGGTCGGCTGAATATACCAACCGCCGAGTTGTCTCGTTTCAGACACACTCCCTACCGGTCGTGTTTCCGCCTTCACCGCCGCGAGGTCCAATGGATTTCCGCCGCAGAGGATCGTGCCGCCTTCTTCTTTAGCCAGCTCGATGTAGGACATTATCTTATCGAAATGCTGCTTTGACACGATCGCGCCGACATCGGTGCCGTCGGCAAGCGGGTCGCCCACCTTCAGCCGCGAGACATCAGCGACGAAGTCTTTTTTGAATTTCTCGTAGATGGGCCGCTCGACAAATATCCGTGACCCGCAAAGGCAGATCTCGCCCTGATTCGCGAATGCCGCACGCCGTGTCTCGGCAAGAGCCTGCTCATAGTTGCAGTCGGCGAAAATTATATTCGGATTTTTTCCTCCGAGTTCGAGCGAGAGTTTCTTGAACATCGGGGCCGCCGTCCGCGCGATCTCCTCACCGGTCTTGGTCCCGCCAGTGAATGAGATGGCCTTTATGTCTTTGTGGCCAACGATCGCCGAACCAACTTTTGGCCCGAGTCCGTGGACGACATTCAAGACACCCGGCGGCAGGCCAGCCTCGATACTCAGCTTCGAAAATAGGTACGCCGTCATCGGTGTGACTTCGCTAGGTTTTGCGACGACGGTACAGCCGGCGGCGATCGCAGGGGCGATCTTCCATGTAAAAAGATAGAGAGGAAGATTCCAGGGGCTTATGCAGCCGGCGACGCCGAGAGGCTGGCGAAGTGTGTAGTTCAATGCCTGGCCAGTGGTATCGTGAGATTCATTCGCAGTGTGCATCGCAGCCGTCGCGTAGAAGCGAAAGTTGGACGCCGCTCGAGGAATATCCAGCCGCTTGGCTATCGCCAAGGTCTTTCCGTTGTCGATAGACTCGGCAAGAGCCAGCGAGTCGAGATCCCGTTCGATAAGCGAGACTAGGCGCATCAAGATCGTAAAACGCTCCTCCGCAGGTGTTGATGACCAACCCGGAAAGGCCGCCTTTGCCGCCGCCACGGCGTTCTCTACATCCGCCGCGTCTGAGTCCGGGATCAGCGAATAGACGTGACCAGTCGCCGGCTCAAAATTGTCCAGGCAGCCGCCAGAAACCGCGGCAACGAGCTCGCCGCCGATGTAATTCTCGATCTTTTGCATTCACTAACGGCTAATGGCCAACGCGCGGCTATCTGAATTAGACCTTGGCAAACGTTAAGCCCGTTTGATTTTGATATTTTCCACCGCGGTCTTCGTAAGAAACGGCACAGTCTTCGTCCGATTCAAAGAAGAGTATCTGCCCTATTCCCTCATTCACGTAAACACGCAGCGGCAGGTTAGCTAGGTTGGCGATCTCGACCACGAGGCGCCCGGTCCAACCGGCTTCCAAGGGAGTGGTATTCACGAGAAGCCCGGCGCGAGCATAGGTAGATTTGCCGAGTGCGACGCCCGTGACATTGCGGGGCATCTTGAAGGTCTCGACCGTTACCCCCAAGCCGTAGTGATGGGGCGGCAGTAGATAATATTTTGCTCCGTCGTCCGCCGTATTGACCCGCGGCTCGATCAATGAGAATTGCTCGTCGAACTTCTTCGGGTCGATCTCTTTGGCATGTACGGAAGAGAATATGCGAAAGCCATCATCAGCAAGCCGCATGTCGTAGCCATAGCTGGAGCAGCCCGCGGAGATGATGCGATTTCCATCGACCTCGCGCACTAGTTCAGCGAGGAACGGTTTGATCATTCCGTGCTCCTCTGCCATTCGCCTCAGCCAGACATCCGATTTGATAGTCATATCGAGATGTCAGTGTACGCGAGTCAGAACGGCAATTTCAAAAGCCTGAGTTTGAGCGAGCCGTCTCCAACCGTGAATTTCAACGGTGTTCCGCCGACACCGGCCTTGGCGGAGATCGCCTTATCGGTGAATGGAACTTTCCGATCAAGCGGTTTCAGGTTCGGAAAAGCATTTTCGATCGAACCGGTCCGAATTATAGAGGCATCTATCTCGGCACTAGTTGCCGCCGGCAGGCGGACCGTGAGGTCTCCTCTCGCCATATCGATCACCGCCGCTCGTGCTTTCCAGCCCTTTGTTCCGATACCGATATCGGCCGTGCCTGAGCCAAACGTTGCGATCGTTGCCCCGCTGATGACCTCGATCTTCGCGTTCGTCTCAACAAAGTTGATCTTCATCGCCCCCTCGACGCCTGAAATGGCAAGATCGCCTTTGCCGCCGTCGACCTCGAGATCGCAGTAATGCGGTACCTTGATGGAGTAATCGATCCGGAAAGGCAGAGTGAGAAGGTTTTTGCCAATATTCTTGGGCAGTCTTTTCATCCCAAATTTGTTGTGAGCCCCACCGCTGATAATCGATACACGGCCGATCGACTGATCGAGAATAAACCCCGTGAGTTGGCCGAGGGCAGCGAGGTCAGCTTCAGTTGGCGCCT
Organism: Acidobacteriota bacterium; assembly: GCA_019247455.1. Taxonomy (GTDB): domain Bacteria; phylum Acidobacteriota; class Blastocatellia; order Pyrinomonadales; family Pyrinomonadaceae; genus OLB17. The sequence continues at coordinate 12,950 of JAFAOW010000010.1, forward strand.
GCAGTTCGACATCGGCGGTTATCTCGACCTCGTTCGTGTTGGAACCCTCTATACGGATCGAGCCGTTCGGAGCACCGACGATCGAGATCGTTCCACCCGCTCCAAAATCGAACTTGTCGGTCTTTTGCGTTGTGCGCCTGAGCATCGTGGGCTGAGCTGATACTCCGACGACTAGAAGACCCAGGACGACAACCAGATGGGCTAAGTATCCTATTTTCATTGGAACAAGAGGGAAGCCAAGCAAATTCTATGGTTTCGGTGCGAGCCGGTCAATCGAAATTATCGACGGAAGAACTGAATAGCTCCCCGCTGATCGGTTACAGTGATCGTCGCACTTCCGTCGCCCCATTTCCCGACGACGCGACGTCCGTCCCCGAGGAAGCTCATGTTCGGATTGACGAATGCTCCCAAAACGATATTTCGCGTCGATGGCGCTGTCGCGATGAGTTTGAAGTTTGAGCTGAATGGTATGCGTAAGCTGATCGTGCCGCTCACCGTCGAGAAACGATAGTTGCCGCCAGCTGCAAGCTCACCATCGAAAAAGATGTCACCCATGACATTCTCGGCGGCGACGGCACTTGCACCTAAATTCGTCAACGTAATATCGCCTTCACTTGAGATATGCGCGCGCACCAGTCCGCTGCTGATATTTGTCACACTTAGGTTTCCGATCTTTGTTTCGATATCAACCATCGAGTAATACGGTACGCGGATCGTGAAATTCACATCGCCCACTTCCCGCCCCGGATTGTCGCGTAGAAGATTAATGACGATAGTTCCGGAAAGGTTCTGAGGCTCTATATTTGCGACCGGAGCATCCATCGTTGCCGTGATGTTGACCTCTGCTCTATTCCAGCCGATCACCGTGATCGTTCCTGTTCGGTTGAGAAGTTGGAGGCGCACATTCTGCCCGGCGGGGTAATTACGCGAAAACCTTTTCTGCGCCGCTGTCTGTGAAGAAAGGGCAAAAAGAAAAACTACGCTCAGGAGGATCGTAGTTTTCGTCAGTGCCCGAAGGCCGGAACGAGATGTCGCTGCACCGATCATCAACTAGTTATAAGTCAGAGAAATCCCTCAGCAGGTTCATCTTGTCGCTGAGAACGGCGTCGAACATTTCGCTCGACAACTCATCCTCGGGATCCTGCTGAAGGATCGTCGAGTACTCATTAAGCGAATCGTCGATGACCCGCAAATTGCGGTCAAAGGCTTCACGCGTGCGGGAGTCCCACTGAAGACGTCTGGTTTGAACCCGCGCGTTCCAATAATCAATTGTGGCCTGTTGTTCTTTGATGCGGCGCTCGCGCGCTTGTTGCGGCGTATCGATCAATCCAAATCTGCCCAGGAACTTTTCGAATGAGGACTGGGTGGTCAACCTTGCCGAAAACTCGTCGGTTCCCATCTGGCGATAGTATTGGAACGCAATGATCGTAACGACAGAACTAAGGGCGGCGATCGCGAGGACGGCAGTGACAAGTTGAGCAAGCGAGACGTGCCAGAAACGACGCTTCGGCGGAGGGGGCATGCTCGCGAGGGGTTTCACCTCATGCTCAAGCACATTATTGATTCTCAGCCACATCTTCTCCGAATTGGGAGTCAGAATATTATTGGAAGGCTCTATCTTGCATGCGTCGAGTATGGTGGTGAGGTCTTCGCAAACAGCGGCGCAGTCGTCGCATTCTCCGAGATGTTCGCGAATAGGTGCAGCGACTTCCTCGGGAAGATCACTGTCCATGAAAGCGGGTATCAATTCCTTACACTCTTCGCAACGCATCGTCAGAAATGACCAAAAAGTACTATGCGGTCAACACTAGTTACTAGATTAGGCGAGGCAATAAAAAGTTGCCTTGGGTAGCCCAAACTCCAGCTTTTTCAAAGAAAAAGCACGAAACGATTCCATCGTCTCGTGCCCCTGTTCTGTTAGAGAACCTAGTCGTTCCGCTTTATCAGCAAGCCACGCAGTTTCAACCGAGCTTTGTGAAGCTGCGATTTTGAGGTTCCGACCGAGATGCCCATCATGCGGGCCACCTCCTCGTGTTCGAAACCCTCGATATCATGAAGTACAAATACCCGACGATAACCATTTGGAAGCTCAGCGATAGCATTCTTCAGCGCGATACGATCAACTACCGGCATCTTGTTCGGGTTGGCAGTGCCGTGAACGATCTGCTCAGGTACCTCGCCATCCTCTGAGGTCTTCTCGTTCTTCACGCTTCTGCGGCGGAAATGCATGAGAACCTGGTTGACTGTCAATCGGTGCAGCCAGGTTGAAAAGGCAGAATCCCCGCGGAAACTTCCCACCTTCCGAAAGAGCTGAATGAACGCCTCCTGAGTAAGATCTTCAGCCTCAGTCTGGTTTCCGGTCATCCGAAGGCAAAGGCTATAAGTACGACGGTGATAGCGCTCATATAGAACCTCAAACGCAGGAAGACTGCCTTCGGAGGCCATCCGGCAGAGTTCAAGGTCAGTGGCGTCCTTATCGATAGCAACAGGTGCGTCAACGCCGATCTCCGTTACTGGGGCCGCAGCCTCAAATCCAAACGCGATTCCATCGACCGTCGCCGTATGTGGATCCATAGTCGCTCCTAATGAAACGCTGCTAGGTTGTAGGACTTCTTCTTGGGCTATGATGACCGCCTCCGTGTGCCGGTTGCTTAAAGTACGGTAAATTCTAAGCTCAAAAAATAAAAGAGTAAAGCAAAAAGTGATAAGCGTCACCCGACGTGAACGGCCGCGAAGGTTTAGTATTTACTTGAAAGACGCAACTGGTCTAACATCGGGAACAAGTGGATTTCTATTTCCTGTTATTTTCGCTTTTTGTACCGCGCATTGTCATGCTCGTGTACCTGCTGATGTTCCCAAACCTTTTTCCAATGAATTCGGTACCGCAGTGGGCTGACATTCTGCTAGGGATTTTCTTCCCGCGTATCCTGATCCTGATCTATATCTATCAAAACATGGGATACGACAACATTTGGTTTGTCGCTCATTTGGTAGTTGCTATCTTCGCTTACATGAGCGGCGGCCATCAGACAAACCGGCGGCGACGCTCCCGTCGGGAAGTAGTAGTCCAATAGAAGATCCTAGTCAGAGATCGCCTTCAGCCGCGGGGCATCACTTCGATCGAGAAGATGCCAAACGATCGTCACATCACCGTTTGGATCGATCGCAATTACCTTGAATGTGACGAGTACGTCTTGGCGCTTATCGAACATCAGCTCGTCATATTGTCGCCCGTTCACGCTTCGCATAAAGCTTCCCGCAAAGGCGATAGACCGAAGCGCGTACGTATGTCCTTTCTCGACGAAGAAGCCGATCCTGTATAAATAGCCGTCCGCTTCCACCCCCTTAAGAAAATCGCGGTCCATTTTGTCCAGTTCGAATTTCGTCGATGCGGGTCTAAAACTCGTCAGGAATTTTAGCCCCTTCGAGTCGGCGTTAATACTTTCGATAGGCACATCACCCAAATCCGCCATGATCCCCTGCTGAAGTACTCCGTCCGTCTTAAAGACGTCCTTTTTTAGAATAAGATCAGAAAGGCGAAGTATCCGATACGAACCGTACCTAAAAGAGAACGCCGTGCCGCCTCCGGGGATCTTATATTTTGCACACGTGCCATCACCCGAAACGACTTCAGCATTTTGGGAACAGTGCTCGTTTGCATTGAGCTTGATCATTCCAGTGTCTTTCTGCTTGAGGAACTTCGCATAAGGACTCGCCGATTCCACCGATGGTGCGAGAATAGCAATGTTATCCTTTGACGGCTTTGCATATATCTCCTGCATTCCCGCCAGGTCCTTATCTCGCGTGCGCAGGATATCCAGGTCGTGAAGGTCCCTAAGCGCCTCCTGCTCCTTTTTGTCCGTAGGCAAGTTCTCTGCTCCTACAACCCGAGCCGGGGGCCCGGCTTTTTGTTGTGCGATGAGTAAATCGTGAGAGGCGAGCAAGATCGTCAAAAGCAGCCAATACTTCATAACCACACCTAAATTTATCGGAACATTTCAGATTATGCTCCAAACCTCGGCAACGGGCAATACAAGTTCTGTATTGAGTGCGTGTTCGCTAGAATATGCTCATGTGCGGCAGAGCATCACAAGCCGAGATCAAAGCCTATAAGGACCTTGTCTTTAAGTGGTTACATCCGGAGTCTTTTGTTCCGCGAAGAAACCTTCGACCTACTGAACCAGCGTGGATAGTGGCCCGTCGACCGGACGGCGAGATCAGGACGATCGAAGCGAAATGGTGGTGCCAGCGGGACGGGGCGCAGGAGTTCGAGACAAAATACGCGGCCTTCAACGCTAGGGCGGAAACTCTTAAGGACCGCCCGCACTGGTCCGGGCTCTTGAGCAAGGGCAAGAGATGCATCTTCCCGATCGATAGTTTTTACGAATGGCCGGTCAAGGGAAAGGGGCAGCCGCCGGTCGAGATCTTCGTAAAGGGAAAAGACCCGTTCGCGCTCGCGGGATTGTGGAGTACATGGTTCGACAGGGGAGAACGAAAGTATTCATTCGCAGTATTTACGTGTGAACCCAACGAGTTCATGAAGCCGATCCACCCCAAAGCGATGCCTGTCATCCTCAACGGCGTTGATGAGCAAAAGCTATGGCTTATGGAAGGCGATACTGACCTACTTAGACCGTATGCTGGCGAAATGGAACTGGAGAATCTCCCGGATACCCTGGAGCACCTGTACCCTGAGGAAAATCAAAATACTAAGAGGCGGATGCGATCTTGAACATTTCGTCGTCGACGTGCTGACCAAAGGTAACGGTTCCGATCTCGGTTTCCTCCACCTGCTTATCGCCCGCCCAAAGAACAGTACGGGAATAAACCAGCGTATTCTGGGCAAAGTTATAATCGTAGAACTTGCGCTTGTACATAATGCCGCCGTCGTCATAGGTCAGCATCATCACGCGAAAGGTCTTGGCTGATACATAAAACCGTGTCTTCCGTCCAGCCTTATCTGTCACGTCGACCACCCAGAAATCGACCCCCATCAGCTTCTCTTTGGGCTGCATTGTGAGCGTCGAGCCATTCTCCTTATAACGCAACAGTGCGTCTACTCCATGAACGATCTGGTTCTCGAACCGCCTTGCTACATCCTCCCGTGGACTGAACACTGTTGTCCCGTAAAGGCCTGAGACCTTGTTCTCCAGATAAAGCAGCGAATAACGTGCTGTCGGAAATTCCTCGTCGAGTCGGATCTTCTCCTTATCCAGCGAGTCCCCACGCATTACCCAACGCGTATAGGTCGCGACCTCAGGCTTGCCGTCATCGCCCGCAAAAGTGACCTTGCCGCGTTCCTGGGTGGTCTTCCGGATCTGATCGAGCCGCGCGCGGCCTCCGCCGAGGCTGTACCAAAAGATAGTTGCTTCCGCGACCTGCTCAGGGGTCGTGATCGCAACAGGGTTCTTTGGAGGAGTGGGCGTCGGTGTCGGCTTTTGGTTCTTGTTCTTAGGCGGAGGAGGGTCACCCGGCTTCAGAACGACCTGCGGGGTGCCGCCCGGTTCCTGGCCGATAGCAAAGCCAGTGAGCGAAATGCTCACCAAACACAAAAACACTGTATTCCGCAATCGAAGAACCGACCTGTTTACCATGACTGAAGAAGCGTAAAGGCGGATTGTAGCATAACGGGCCGTTTAGCCGCCTCGTTCCAACGTATGAAATTGATGACGGAATCGAGTCTTAGGATGCACGCGACAAAGGGATCGGGCGGCGGACTCGATGAGGTGCGATGTACAATCTATTGACCAGAATGTTCCATGTTGCATTAGTCGAGCCAGAGATCCCGCCGAACACGGGCAACATCGCACGCCTTTGCGCCGCAACCAATACTAACCTTCACGTTGTAGGTGTAACGGGATTCAGGATGGACGACCGCACCCTAAAACGCTCGGGGCTCGATTACTGGGAAGAGGTGACTCTTCACCGCCACCTGGACCTTGAGGCTCTCTACGGGTCGCTTCCCGAATCACGATTCCTTTACTTTTCTACAAAGGTCGAGCGGCCTTACTGGAATTGGAATTTTGAGAATGGCGATTGCTTGATCTTCGGTCCGGAAACGCGCGGCCTGCCGGAGAAGTTGCTCGCTGAAAACGCAGAACGATGCCTCACTATCCCGATGCCGAACGAGAATGTTCGCAGCTTGAATCTGGCGACAAGCGTTGGCATCGTTCTTTACGAGGCAATTCGGCAGCTATCGTAAATAGTTGTATCAAAAGCACTTCGCTTTACATTCCTTTACACAACTTTGCAATTCACTGGCACCTTTTATGTGACACGTTTCGTCTAAGTATCGTCAGTTATTTTGGACCGATAAATAAAACCCAAAAAGGGGGAATTAATAAATTATGAAACGCATTAGATCATTTTTCTTTATAGCGGCCGCAATCATGAGCATTTCGATCGTCAGCATAAACGCGCAGACCGGCAATGACGCGGCTGTCGCGAAGCAGGTGAATAAGAAGATCCGCTCGCTTACGAACTACGGTGTTTTTGACTACATCACGTACTCGGTTAACAACGGGAACGTAACCCTGAACGGAAAGGTTGCGTCTTTAGGAACAAAGGCGGAAGCCGAGCGTGTAATAAAAAAGGTGAACGGAGTTTCAAGCGTTGTTAACAACATTGAAAACCTGCCGCCCTCGCCCTCGGACGATCAGATCCGTTGGCAGCTCGTCAGGACGTTTTCGGAAAAGGGTTTGTACCGCTACATCGCGATGCCGAATCCTGAGGTCCACATCATCGTCGAGATGGGCCGCGTTTCCCTCGAGGGACACGTAACCCGCAAGGCAGATGCCGACGCCCTAAATGTCTTTGCCAACTCGATACCGGGCACGTTCCGAGTGACGAACAATATTATCGTCGGCGATACAGCCGCTGAATAATAAATTAATACTCATTCTTCCTAAAACCTTCGGCCGGGACGCGTGTCCCGGCTTTTTTGCGCTTCGACACGAAATCGGTCATAGTTGAAGATTGCCTTCGGGCCTGAATTTACGACTATGATCCCTGCAGATAAGATCCGAAACATCGCTATCATCGCCCACGTTGACCACGGCAAGACCACGCTTGTCGACGCGATGCTCGCACAATCCGGCACTCATCGCGAGAACGAGGCGGTCGTGGACCGCGTTATGGACTCGATGGACCTCGAGCGTGAACGCGGTATCACGATCATGGCCAAGAACACCTCGGTGAACTACGGCGGCTATAAGATCAACATTCTTGACACGCCGGGCCACGCGGATTTTGGCGGCGAGGTCGAGCGCGTATTGAAAATGGTGGATGGGATCGTCCTGCTGGTGGACGCAGCGGAAGGATGCCTGCCGCAAACAAGATTCGTGTTGCGAAAGGCCCTTGAGCTCAAGCTTCCCGCGATCGCTCTAGTAAACAAGATCGACCGCCAGGACTCGCGGCCCGATGAGGTCGTGAATGAGATCTACGACCTTTTTATAGATCTCGGCGCGAACGACGAGCAGATCGAGTTCCCCATTCTTTACTCGATCTCGCGTGACGGCGTCGCGAAAAAAGAGCTTTCCGACGACTCGAAAAATCTAAAGCCTCTCTTTGACCAGATCATTGAGACGATCCCAGCTCCGCATGCGCTGCGCGAGGATTCGCTGCAGCTCCTGGTCGCAAACATTGACTACAACCCTTTCGTCGGCCGGCTGGCGATCGGGCGCATTTTTTCGGGCGAGATAGCAAAGAATCAGGAGGTCGCCGTCTCAAAGCGCGACGGATCGCTTGTAAAGACACGCGTAAAGGAATTGTTTGTCTTCGAGGGACTCGAACGAACGACCGTGGACAATGCAGGCGTCGGTGAGATCGTAGCCCTCGCCGGCTTTGACGATGTCGAGATCGGCGAAACGATCACGTCAGCCGAAAATCCAAAGCCGCTGCCGGTTATCGCGGTGGATGAGCCGACGATCTCGATGATCTTTGGGGTCAATACGTCACCATTCTCTGGGCAGGACGGTAAATTTGTAACATCGCGTCAGATCAAGGAAAGACTCGATCGCGAGCTGCTTGGCAATGTAGCCCTGCGAGTAGCCGAAACTGAGGCCGCGGAGCAATTTAAGGTGTCGGGCCGCGGCGAGCTGCAGCTCGCGATCTTGATCGAGATGATGCGTCGCGAGGGATATGAGCTTCAGGTCTCGAAGCCCGAGGTCATCACGAAGAAAGATGAAACGACCGGCGAGACGCTCGAGCCGATCGAGCTCGTTGTCGTCGACGTTCCCGACGAATTCATCGGCGTCGTAACCGAAGCAATGGGCCGTCGAAAGGGTCAGATGACGAAGATGATCAACAACGGGTCCGGCCGTGTCAGGCTCGAGTTCGAAGCTCCGTCGCGCGGGCTCATCGGCTTTCGCGGAGAGTTTTTGACCGAGACAAAGGGTACGGGACTTTTGAATACGCTCTTTCTGCGCTTCGACAAATGGCAGGGCGAGATGCGTTCGAGGCAGACCGGGTCGCTTGTCGCCGACCGGATGGGTGAGACGAATACGTACGCCCTGTATAACCTCCAGGAACGCGGCACGCTCTTCGTAAAACCGCAGGTCAAGGTCTATGAGGGCATGATCATTGGCGAGAACGCCCGCAGCGTCGACCTCGACGTCAATGCGATCAAGGAAAAGAAGTTGACGAATATGCGGACTACTTCTGCGGACGAAGCCATGCGGCTTGTGCCGGTTCGCGAAATGTCCCTCGAGCGGGCGTTGGAGTTCATCGCCGGCGACGAGTTGATCGAAGTCACTCCCAAAACAATTCGCCTACGCAAGCGCGTACTAAAATCGAACGAGCGTCCTAAGAAGTAAGGACAGTTACGGAGCGCGAAAATTGTAAACCCGACCAGGGTGTTGTACGTTTCTAGGATAGTTCCGTACGGCACCCTGTTTCCGTAATGGCCGATGAAATAGCCCAACCGCTTCCTATGCCCGATCTCGATATCGAGGACGAGCTTCCCCCGCCGCCCCAGCAGGCGCGGAAATTCGACCGTTCGATCGTCGAGGGCCCCTTAGCGCGCGCCGTTTGGAAGATCGCGTGGCCCGCCGTTCTGACCAATCTCGTCAGCGGCCTGCAAGGCTGGGTCGACCAGATCATGGTCGGCAATCTGATCGGTTATCAGGCGAACGCGGCTATCGGTGCGGCCTTTCAGATCTTTTTGCTAGTGATCACCTTCGTGGGCTCGATCTTTATCGGAATGAGCGTCCTCGTCGCGCGATTCACCGGCGCTAACGATCACGAAAAGGTAAATCGCAGCGTTTATCAGGGTTTCATCACGGCGATCTTCATCTCTCTTGGCATTCTTGCTCCTATCGGATACTTCGCGTCGCCTTGGCTCTTGTCCGTTATTCACGCGGCGCCTGATGTTCAAGTCGAGGCGCTTCCCTTCCTGCGAATCATGTTCACCTGCAGCTTGGGGATGCTCATCTACTTTATGCTGAGCGGCTCCCTGCGTGCAGCGGGGGATGCAAAGACACCGATGGTCCTCGGCGTTGTGATGACGGTCCTAAATCTGGGCTTCAACATCATATTCATACGTGGACTCGGGCCTATTCCCTCATTCGGTACGGCCGGTGCGGCGATCGGAACATGTCTTGCCTCGGGTCTTGTCGGGATCTATTCGCTCTATAAGCTTTACAACGGCTCGTGGGTCGTGGGCTTTCCAAAAAGCGGCTACGCACCGGATTGGAAGGTAATTAAGAAGCTGTTCAAATTCGGCCTGCCGGCGGGCATCCAGGGCATCGCGATGAACTTTGGCGGCGTGCTGATGTACGGCTTCATGGGTGGGCTTGCGCAAGGTGAAGCGACGCAAGCGGTCTACGCCGTGGCTTACAGCCAGTTGTTTCTCCTTGTCACGTGGTCATCGAACGCCCTAATGGGAGCTTCCGGGGCGGTGACAGGCCAGAACATCGGAGCGGGACATCCTGACCGTGCGGTGCGCGGCGTGCGGACTGCGGCTGGATTTGGGATCGCAGGAGCACTTTTCGTCGGACTTTTCTTTTTCTTCATGCCGCGCCAACTCCTCGCGATCTTTGGAATGACGGATCCGACAGTCGTTGAGATCGGCGTACAGCTGCTTCGCGTGCTGAGCGTTTCAGGATTGTTTATTTCCACCGCTCTCGCTTACACAGGCGGGCTTCAGGGCAGCGGCGATACAAAGAGTCCGTTGTTCATCTCGATCATTTCGCAGGTGGTGATTCCGGTAGGAATCTGTGCTGTCATTAGCCGCGTCGGAACATTGCAGCCGCTCCACATTTGGCTGGCCATCTTGGCAGGACACGTCACGCGGGCGGTGCTTAGCGTCAGTCGATTCCTCCAGGGACGCTGGCGTGCGATCGAAGTGGATATCGAAACTACCGCCGCCTAGTCGTCCCCTTCGTCAGATTCGTCATCCGGATCATATTCCTCGTATCCATGGGAATCATCATAGTAATACCCGCGATCGCGCTGGTCGTCGGCGACGGTCGAATTGATTTCAGGAGACTCATCCTGGGGCTTTTGCTTCGGCGGCTGGGGCACAAATCATTTATAATCGATCCATATCAAAGGTCAAGAGTTATGAGATATAAGAGGCATTTCTACACAGCCGCCCTCGTTTTGTGCTCGGCGGCCGGAACGTATTTTGCTACGCACTCGACCGCGCAGCCGACGATGGGACGTCAGGCCGGCGCGGATAACGACTATCAGCTCGGAGCGACGCTTTATATGCAGAAGGCGGCGGAATATCGCGCACTGACATATCAGGCTTATAACCTCGCGCGCTGGCAGCTCGACGCCGACCTCGATAAGAAGAATGTGAAAAAGCTTCCAAAAGATCAGCGTAAGATGCAGCGGGCAGTTGTCGTTGACATTGACGAGACCGTGCTCGATAACTCTCCGTCGCAAGCCCACGGGATCAAGGATCACGTGGGATTCGACCTCAAACAATGGTATGCATGGGGCGAAATGCGAAAGGCCAAGGCCATTCCAGGTTCGGTCGACTTCTTGAATTACGCTGTCTCGAAGGGCGTGAAGGTGTTCTTCATCTCTAACCGCGACGACGTCCAAAAACAGGCGACCATAGATAATCTCAAGAACGTGGGCTTTCAGGACGTGTCCGTCGATAACGTTATTCTTCGCACGACGGAGTCGAGTAAAGAAACTCGCCGACAAATGATCGCGTCGAAGTACCGAATCGTTCTGCTGATGGGCGATAACCTTGACGATCTTTCTAACGTATTTGAACGGAAGTCCGTTTCGGATCGCTTCTCGGAGGTCGACAAAGTTAAGAATGATTGGGGCAAGCGCTGGATCGTGCTTCCCAATGCAATGTACGGAACCTGGGAGAATGCGATCTATGAGTATGGCCGGCTGACCGACGCGCAGAAGGCCGAGAAGCGTTTGAATTCGCTTGAATTGCCTTAATGATTGCGGGCGTTCTTATGATCAGCTTCGGCGCTACATTTAAGAAAAAAAGAAGAAATCAAATGAGATCGATCTTCACGTTCGTATTTTTTGTCCCTTTTTGTCTGAACCCGGTAGCCCTCTCAGCTCAGCCGGGGACGCCAGCAAAACCATTCGCTCTGACCATCGACAACATCATGCGGGGGCCTGATCTCGTAGGCTATGAACCCACGAGCGTTCGCTGGTCGCCTGATAGCAAGAAGGTCTACTTCAGTTGGAAACGCGCCGGTGAGCCAATTATCGGCGATTTCTCGACGTACGTTGTCGATGCCGATGGGTCAAATCTACGCAAGCTGACTGACGAAGAAGCAAAGCAGGCCCCGCCAAACGGTGATGTTTCAGACGATAAGAAGTGGACCGTCTATACGGACTCTGGCGACATTTTCCTGTACAACAACCAGACCGGCGCGAGACGGCAGTTGACGAAGACATCCGACGTGGAGTCGAACCCGCGCTTTATTGGCGATCAGCACAGCATCTCCTTCACCCGCGGCGGGAATCTTTACGAGTTCTCGCTCGCCGAAGGACTGCTTGAGCAGGAAACCGATATTCGCCTAGCGGGGGCGCCCGACCCGACCGCGGGTGGCGGACGAAACGGGGGACAGGGCTCCGGCGCGAAAGCGACTGAAAGTCAGGAGAGCTTAAAGAAAGACGAGATCGACCTCTTTGACGTCGTTCGCCAGCGAGTCGAAAAACGCGATGCTGACGACAAGAAAAGAAAGGACGCTGATAAGGATAAGCGAAAACCGTTTCAACTCTCGATGGGGCAGAATGTGGGGAACCTTTCGTTATCGCCAGATGGCAAGTATGTGATCGCTGTTATTAACGAGAATGCCGTCGGCGCAAGGAATACGATCGTTCCAAACTTCGTGACCGATTCGGGATATACGGAAGACATTCCAGGCAGAACTAAGGTCGGCGACCCGCAGGGGCGCAACAGGATCGCGATCATCAACGTGGTTACGGGCGAATCGAAATGGGTCGATCATGGTCAGCGAGCCGTGGAACCGACGTCTAAGACCGAGGGCAACAATGCCGCCGATACGCCGCCTGAAAAACAAGGCGCAGCTCGAGGGAACGGGAATCAGCCGCCGCAGCCCCGCGACCGTGAAGTGCAGTTGTTTGCACCGATCTGGTCGGACGACGGCAAGCACGCCGTTCTTCAGGCACGCTCCGTCGACAACAAAGATAGGTGGATTATGCAGCTCGACACAGCGACGGGCCAAACCAAGGTGCTCGCTGCCGTCCACGACGAAGCATGGATCGGCGGTCCGGGCTCATTTACTCTCGGATGGCTGCCGGATAATAAGCGGGTTTATTACGAATCCGAGCGAGACGGTTTCGCACATCTTTATACAGTTTCGATCGATGGCGGCGAGTCTGCTCAACTAACTTCTGGACAGTTCGAGGTTTCGGACATTCGATTGTCCAATGACAAGACAAAGTTTTACTTTACATCGAGCGAAGGCAGCTTCTTTGACCGCAATCTCTACTCGATGCCGACAGGCGGCGGCCAGAGGACCCGGTTAACGTCGATGACGGGCAACAATGCCGCGACAATTTCGCCGGACGAGACCAAGCTCGCGATCATACGCTCGTACAGCAACAAGCCGCCCGAGCTTTACATCGCCCCCAATAAACCAGGCGTTGCGGAGTCAGAGATAAAGCAAGTTACGGATTCGCCTACCGCCGAGTGGAAATCATACAACTGGATCGTTCCGCCAATAGTTTCGTTCACGGCGCGCGACGGTGCGACAGTTTACGGACGCCTTTACAAGCCTGCGAATTATGAGAAGGGTGGGCCAGCCGTGGTTTTCGTCCACGGGGCCGGATATCTGCAGAACGTCCACAACTGGTGGAGCAGCTATTACCGCGAGTACATGTTCCATCATTTTCTGATGGAACATGGTTATCTTGTCTTCGACATCGATTATCGCGGTTCGGCCGGATATGGTAGGGATTGGCGTACGGGCATTTACCGTTTCATGGGTGGGAAGGACCTTACCGATCAGGTCGACGGGACCCAGTACCTAGTCAATACCTACGGCGTCGATCCAA
>JAFAOW010000019.1 GCA_019247455.1 Acidobacteriota bacterium
GCAAATCCATGTATAAGGAACGCGGCTGTAGGGTTCGTCAGGAATGACCAAACCCTCGCGGCGCCCGACGTCTTGGTCATATCTCCTATTGCTTTGCGAACATCACGCGGCAATGCCCACATAAACGCGATAAGCGGACGGCCAAGAACGATCAGCGGTGCCGAGATCAACATCAAAATTTCGTGCTGGGTCATGTGGGCGGAGAAGAGAACCTCACCCCATGCGTGCACCGGCGAAACAAGCGCGACGAACAGCGAGAGCCATCCGCAAACGTATAGGAGGGCCCCTCGAACACTGACGGCGGAGCCCGTACCCGCCTCTCGCCAGAGGTTTCGGATACCGATCGAGTAAAGTACGGCAGAGAACGCCAATGCCAGCACTACCAGGGGGTCGAACGTCCACGTAGACAGAACTTCCTGCTGTGTATGCTCATGGCCGGCGTGAGCCGAGACGCTGGCCACAAAAACCAGTGCACAAATGGAGATGGACGCCGCTCGCTTCATCTAAAACAGGGAACGCCTATGAGGGTTGGCAGCCATTGGGCAAAGATCAGCGTTGAGAAAAGGCCCGCCAGCACCATCCCCATAATGCTCATGAAACGGGTCGTCGTCGCGGTCTTTTCTCCCTTGAGCTCCTCCTGCTCATTTGCCATAGACCCGCCCTGTCGTGCGATGATCCCGCCGGTTACGGCAAGCAAAAGGCAAAACAAAGATACGACGTGATTCCATTTGAAATTGCTCGTCGAACAGCCATATTCGCTGGCCAGATAGACAGTCTGCAGCTGCGTGATCCACACGGCGGGAGGGAGGAGCAGTCCGATCCAGAGCAGAAGGTCCTTGCCAGGCCTTCGATAGACCGTACTGTCTGACGCTGCTTTCTTCATCAGTGCATGAACCTCGGCAAGATGTAAATGATCGGAAAAAGGACGATCCAGATCCCGACGATCCAATACCAATAGACCGCAGTCACCGTTAGATCTAAGGCATGCTTATCATCGAGTTCCTTTCCAAAGGTCCAGTAGAGAAGGAAAAGGTCCTCACTACCCAGCGCGATCATATGGAGCATGTGCATACCGAGCAGCATCCATGTGATCGATCCGTAGGCGTTGTCATCCCACTTGAAATTTAATGAGTCGAATTCGTAATACCTGACGATGATCGCGGCGATCGTGATGACCAGCGTGAGTATCAGGTTGAGTTTCACTCCAGAGGGATTTCGGCGCCGGGCACTGATGTCGAGAAGAATGCATGGCACAAGGCTTATCAACAGCAGCCCGAGGCAAACGATCGGAAGGGTAAGCGTCGGTGAGGAGTCATAAAGCACCGGCATACGTTCAATACGCGGCGGTGGGAAAGGATCCGTGTTCGACATCACCGTGAAATAGATCGCGAGCAGGATGCCGAACATTGCTGTCTCGATAAAGAGCAACAGCAAGTTGCCCCACCAGAGGATGGACCTCGTATCGAAGACCGTCGCCGGAAGCTCGGACAGGTCCAGGACGCGCGTGTTTTGCGTTACGTCGGTCATCCGGCGGCCTCCATGCTCGGTTCGACTTTTTCACCACTGACCAGATATTCGGGATTGTCGGACGGCGCGCTGAAGGGCGGCCGGTGTTCCTCGCTGTTGCTAAGGAACCAGAAGAACAAAACAACAAAGGCGCCAAATAACGCGGCGGGGATCGCCCAGGCGGTAAACATAAACGCGATAAATCCGCCCGCCGTATTAATAGCAAGCAGCAAAGGGACGATCGACGGTTTCGGCGAAGTATGCCGATGCTCGGGGACCGCGTCGTGGATGGTCGTCGCCAGGAATTCTCGAAAGTTTACGTGGAGTCCGGTGACGATCGAGTACTGCGGCGTTCTGTCCCACAGCGCGTTAGGGCCCTCGACCGACGTAATGTACTGATAGTTGTATGCAGGCGGCGGAGATGAGACCGACCACTCCAACGTGTCACTTCCCCAGGGGTTGTCGGGTGCTTTCGGTCCTTTCAACAGGCTGTAAACCACATTCGAGACGAATACCACTGCTCCAACTCCCATCGTGAACGCACCAATGGTCGCGAGCATGTTCAGATTTCCCCAACCCGTCTCAGTGACATAGGTGTAGATACGCCGGGGCATTCCATCAAGCCCCAGAATGTGCATTGGAAAAAATACCAGGTTGAATCCCACGAACATCAACACGAAGTTCACAAGGCCAGCCCGCTCGTTGAGCATTCGTCCGGTCATTTTGGGAAACCAGTAATAGACCGCGCCGAACAA
>JAFAOW010000025.1 GCA_019247455.1 Acidobacteriota bacterium
CTTGCCGAGATTGTCCGCGTATTTCTCAGCTAAGTATTTCTTGTCTTCAAGGCCGAGAATGTACACGGAGATGCCCGTCTTGTTAGCACTAAGACCGATCTGATAGAACTCCTTTGTCGATCCGTTGGCGTATTTCATCGTATGCGAGCCGTAACCGATATTCGGATTGGAAACGATCTTGCCGTTAGGATCCTTCCCATCGAGGAACCACAACTCACAGCCCGGCATTATCGTCAAGATCAACTCATGCAGCTCCTGCATCTCACTGCGCTTGGGGGTTGGCTGGCTCGCAATATAATTTTTGATCTGCTGTACCGTGGTCATACCACATCTCGTGTCAAATAACGCAGAGCAACACGCCCCGAGCCAAAGACTTTCGTCTCAGTGAGTTTTAGCGGGAAGTTATCGGGCAGAAGGACATGGTCAAACAATCGTCTACCCTCCCCAACGATAGTAGGTCCAATAATGACGCGAATCTCGTCGATCAGGCCAAGCGTGATAAGCTGCGATGGAACATCCACGCCGCCGACCAAAATGTCTTTGCCTTCTTCGTTTTTGAGCCGGAGTATCTCTTCGCGAAGGTCGGTGTTAACAACCCGGGTATTACCCTCTACGCGCGGGCTTAAAGAACGTGAAAAGACAACCTTGTCGAGTGACTGAAAAGCCCGGGCAAACTCAACGTCTTCTTTCGAGCTGGAGGGATCATTTGCCACGTCCGGCCAGTAGGGCACCATCAATTCATAAGTTTTGCGTCCGAATATCTGCATGCCGGCATGGAGCATGAGGTCGACAAAATATTGAAGGTACTCGCGCCCTTCGCCGGCGACGATCTGCTTTGTATGATCGACGCAGCCGTCGAGGCTCATGTTGATCACGAAGATCAGCCTTCTCATGCTTTCGCTCCGCTGCTTTGCTCCGACAAAGTCCTGAGCAGCTCTTGCAGGTAGGTGAGCGTCGCCGTGATCCCTTCCTTAAAGCCCATCGCGATCAGGTCTTCCATTCTATCGAGCGATTCATTGTAAATGCTGATCGTGACCTTTGTCTTGCCGCCGTTGTCAGCAAAATCCAGGTTCCAATCCGAGCCTGGCAGTTCTAAATTCTCGTTCTCGTCTGAAAAAGCGTTGAATAATTTGAAGTTCGTTTTGGGCGTGATCGACGTGTACTTCTGTACCGACCATTTTTCCATACTGCCGTCCGGGCTGACCATCGCGTAAAATCGCCGCCCGCCTTCCTTAAACTCCATGACCTTCGTCCGCGAAAGCCAGGGCTTCGGCGCCCACCATTGGTCCAGAAGTTCGGCCTTTGTGTAAGCGTCCCAAACGAGATCGCGGTCGGCATCGAAGTCTGCCGTGATCGTGACTGTCTTTGTCGGTTTATCAACTGTAAAGTCCATATTTTCTCCCTTTCTACTTTGCGGTTTCTTTCGGGCCTTTTGGGTCTTTGCGTCTTTGCGGGAGAAGTTTCCCGCCAAGTCGCAAGGCCGCATAAGGAAAGCAAAGAAGGTTTATTTCTCCTTCTCTTTCTTCATCACCTCGAGCACCTCGCCGAGTTGTTTGTAGCGGGTCTCCCAGATCTTTCGGTATTGTTCGAGCCACGTGTCTATCTCCTTCATCTTGTCGATCTCGAGCGAGTAATAGATCTCACGCCCACGCTGTTCCTGCTGGACGAGCTCGCATTCGGTGAGGATGCGAAGGTGTTTCGACACTGCCTGCCGCGAAGTATCGAAATGCTCCGCGATCGCGTTCGGCGTCATCGCCTGCAGCGCCACCAGCGCAATGATCGCCCGCCTCGTCGGATCCGCAATTGCCTGAAAAACATCCCGTTTCATAACCTCGAAACACATTATGCAACCAAACGGTTGCATATGCAAGCGCGGTCGGTCGATTTTTAGAAAAAAGCGGAAAGTCTTAGTTTAGATATTTTGCGAGAGCCGCTCGATAGTTGTCGGCGACGGTAATGACGGCCTTACTTCTCAGACTTTTCAAATATTCTTCTCGCGCT
>JAFAOW010000038.1 GCA_019247455.1 Acidobacteriota bacterium
ACGTCGAGATCAGCCCGGCGCCGCTCAACCGTGGGGAAAAGCTTTTTGTTGAGGATCTGAGAGAGTATTACAACAACAATACCGCGTTCTTCGCGGATCACGAGCTCTACCTGCTGCGCAACTTAAGCAAAGGGCGTGGTATTGGCTTCTTTGAGGCCGGTAATTTTCATCCCGACTTTCTGCTGTGGCTAATGCATGACGGTCGGCAGCGGATCATATTTATCGATCCAAAGGGTATTCGGAACATCGGCTTCGACGATCCAAAGATCAGGTTCTGTGAAACTGTAAAGGAAATCGAGGCGAGGCTTCGTGGTAGCGATCCGACTATAACTCTGGACTCATTCATAATTTCTAACACGCCAGTTGCCACAATGCAGGGCCTGTGGGGCATCGATAAAACCGCTATGATGACGAGGAATATCGTCTTTCAGGTCGATGATCGCGACAAATATATCAGCCAAATACTGACGGAGAAACCCTATGCCGTTCAATCCTGATGCGATCACTCGTGAGCACGTTGTAGCTGCTATCGAGAAGATCAAGAACGAGAAGATCTCGTTGATCCCTTCGACTCGTTATGACGTCGTGATTGATGGTGCTGCTTATCCACCGAAAGAGGTCATGCGATATGCGCATGAGCAGATGAACGGCGAGCGGGTGTGGGAGCTAGGTGGAGGCGATGCGACCAATCGGCACTTCGAACGGTTAGGCTTTGAGGTGCGGAAGAAGAGTGAAAATGGCGATCCGCTTGTTGACCTGATCGACCGATATAAAGAGCGCATTCGGGAATCTCACCTTGAGGACGAGATCTATAAGTGGCGACTCATTGAAAAATTCAAGGGCAGGCCCAATGTAGACGCTCCGGATATAAAGGCTGAGGTCCTGAGCGTCAATTACGGCAATCTTGCGTATCAGCTGGCTCGCGGGGTAGCAAAACACATATTGACGGAACGGCCTGAGCAATATCGGGCAGCTCTTCGTGTGTTGTTCGATGAGAGTATTGATTTGCCGGAACGTATCAGCCAATTCCAGCAGCGGATCGAGTCCGTTTACAGAGAGATCCAGCCAAACAAGACTCTCGGCCATCATCACGACGAGCGAACAATCTCGATACTCTTAAGCTTCAAGTACCCGGGCCGATACGCTCCGTACAAAAATGCTTTCTACCAGGAGTTCTGCGCTCTGCTCGGGGTACCGGTGGCGAAGACGGGAGCGAAGTATCTCCATTACCTCCAACTGCTTGATGGATTCATCGACGACTATGTTTTGGAGGACTCTGAGCTGCTTACTCTCGTAGATTCCTTCCTAACCCCGGACTGCTATCCGGACAACACCCGCAGACTACTCGCTCAGGACATTCTCTATCAGATGCTCGACAAGAACGCCGATACGAACTATTGGGTGATGCAGGCGAACCCGAACCACTATGATCTGGCCGAAGGTCTACGCACGGGCGAGGGCATTGAGGATTGGACCGTAACAAAGCACCTAAAGAAGATCAAAGCCGGTGACAAGGTGATCCTTTGGTCCACCGGCCCACACTCCGGCTGCTATGCACTGGCAAAGATCACGCATGAGGCTCGGAAGGATGGTAATGGGCGGACCTATGTCGGAATAGATGTCACCGATAATCTCGTCGACGCTCCCCTCTTACAAGCGACGGTTCGCTTGACACCTGGATTGGAAAACTTGAAAGCAGGAACACAAGGGACCGTTTTCTCCGCCACGAAACAGCAGTTTGAGACGATCCGGACGCTCATTGACAAGGTCGATCACCCCATAGCAACCGTAGAGGAGCTACCGGAATACACGCGTGAGGAAGCCCTGCGCGAGCTCTTCTTCTCCGAAGAGAAATTAGATCAGATGCTGGCGCGGTTGCGACGCAAGAAGAACATCATTCTCAAAGGACCGCCGGGTGTAGGCAAAACTTTTGTAGCAAAGCGTTTGGCATTCCTGGAGATGGGCAAACGAGATTCTTCGCGGGTGGAGATGATCCAGTTCCACCAGTCCTACACCTACGAGGACTTCATACAAGGCTATCGACTCGACGCGAACGGTTCATTTGTGATCAAGTCTGGCATTTTTTACGAATTCTGCCGCCGCGCACAAGAAGATCCATCTAAGAACTACTTTTTCGTTATAGATGAAATCAATAGGGGAAATTTGAGCAAGATCTTCGGCGAGCTGATGATGCTTATAGAGCATGACAAACGCGGGCCAGACTTCGATGTTCCACTCACGTACTCACAGTCAGCCAATGAACGATTCTACGTACCCGAGAACGTCTTCATTATCGGGACGATGAATACCGCCGATCGCTCGCTCTCGCTTGTCGATTACGCGTTGCGGAGGCGCTTCGCGTTTGTTGACCTTGAGGCCGAATTTGAGAGCCCAAAGTTTCGGAATGAATTGACAAGAAAGGGCACAGCTGCCGAGTTGGCCGACAGGATTGTCAACGGGATGGTGGCGCTAAATGCCGATATCGCCTCTGACGACAAGAACCTCGGTGCGGGATTCTGCATAGGACACAGCTACTTCTGCCCACCAGATGATGTCACTCCGGATGAGGCTTGGTTTCAACAGGTGATCGCTTCGGAGATTCAACCGCTACTCGAGGAGTACTGGCTTGATGACGCGCAAA
>JAFAOW010000067.1 GCA_019247455.1 Acidobacteriota bacterium
AATCAAGAAAAATATTTCGCCGGAAACACAGAAAATGCTGCTTTCGCCGATTTGTCAATTAGCTCTTGACAAATCCCGGCCGGCCTCGTATAAGTAGTGCGTGATCCCCGTCGACCTCTATCCAAAAGTGGGTCAAAAGGTCAAAGAAATACGAGACATCCAAGGTGTTTCACAGGAAGTTCTTGCAACCCGCCTGGGTGTGACGCGTGCCTCGATCTCCAATCTCGAACGTGGAAAGCAACGCATCTATTTGCACACGTTGTTCGAATTGGGTTCGGCGTTAGAAACAGATATTTCTGAACTTTTACCTGAGCGAACTGACTCCAGAGCCGAGAGAATTGCCGTAAGAGTCCAGAATGCTGCTCGCTTACAGAACGAAGAGCTGGATACCCAGTCTCTCAATCAAATCGTTAAGATTCTCTCTCCCCGCGACCACATCCGTTGAGTAAGGAGGATGCATGAACAAAGCCAAGATTGCGGCGATGGCCCGCGACCTTGAGTCGGCATACAACAAGGGCAATATTCCGGTGAATCTGGAATTGATTGCCGAAGAACTTGGCATCTTGGTCCGTCACGGAAAGATCAACAATGATGTTTCAGGAGTTATCTTTAAGGAAGGTACCGAGACCGTTATCGGCATTAATGAAGGCGAGCCTCCGGAACGCCAGCGGTTTACTCTGAGCCACGAAATCGGCCACTTTGTGCTTCATCGTGAGCGCGACCTTTGTGTTACTTCTCAGCGGCTCTTTCGCAAACCTGCGTCTGGAGATTTCCGTGAGATGGAAGCGAACGCCTTTGCGGCTGAACTTCTTATGCCAAAGCAGGCGATTGAAAATGCTGTGCTCAAGCTTTCTGCGGATGAAGTGGTTTCCAAGGTTTCAGAACTAGCAAAGACATTTGGTGTAAGCGAACAGGCAATGACGTATCGCCTCGCTAACCTTCAGCTCTTTCCCATGAGCTAACCACGTCAGTGAGAATGTCGCTCGCTGGATAGTGCGAACTTAAGAAGCGCCTAGCCTGAGTTTCAGTCGAAGAGATCGGAAGAGGGCGACGGCTGCAAGATTCTCTCCACAGCGCGAGCATCCTTAAACACTGCCTTATTCATGTCGGGTGTCACTCGGTACAAGTCCATCTCGTCCGCCGGATAAGGCTTAAGGAGCGGCGTCAATGTTCTCGGTTCGGTGACGTAGGGCGCGAGCCAGAGAGATTCATTCTCGCGGGACAGGATCACGGGCATTCGGTCGTGGAACTGCTTCGTCAGCCCGTTCGTCTCAGTCGTGATAATCGTGAAGGAATGAGTCTCGCCTTTCGACCCGTTCGACTTGTCCCACAATCCCGCGAACGCGAATAGGTCGCCGTCCTTTCGTACCACGCGCCAGGGCAACCGCGATTTACCTTCGGTCTGCCACTCGAAATATCCGTCGGAAGGAACCAAGCACCGCCTTCGGCGAAACGATTCTCGAAACGCCGGCCTCTCGGCGACCGATTCCGCGCGAGCATTGATGCATTGCGATGCGATCTTGGCGTCCTTGGCCCAGAACGGAATGAGGCCGAACAGCGCGCTTATTGCGATTCTGGTTTCGCCTTCTTCAATTACGACAGGAGCTGGTTCGGTGGGCGCCAGATTGAAAAGGGAGGCGAGCTTTTCAACGTTGGCCCGGTCTTTCTCGACGAGGAACCGCTTCGTGATTCCTTGAAGTCTGACAAGCGAGTAACGTCCACACATGAGCGCATTTGAGCACTTGCTCGTCTTCCAGGGGAGTCGCGCGTTCCCTGTTGTGAATGGCGCTACCCTATTCATCGTTATGAAACCTACGTCGCAATTCTTGGATATGCTCGATATCAGTGGCCTTGGTAATAGAAAGGCGGGCAGTCTCCAGGCGTCCCACGCAAAACTGGAGCCGGTTGAGTGACATCACCTCCGCCGTGTGGCCGTCAATGAAGGTTACGAGGCGCGGCAGATTAAACACCTCATCTGGCATTGCGGTCTTGAACTCCCCGTGGCCGGTGAAGACAACCACGTTACGAATCGCTTCAGCCGGGAGGAATTCAAGAAGCTTCCGTATCGCAAGAACGTGCTTGTGGTTCTGATGAATCGGATTCCGAATTCTAAACCGAGCGCGATATAGCACCTGTGTCCAAAAGCGGTCGCGCGCACCAGCGAATATCCAGCCCGCGTGATCTTTGGTCTCGATTACAAAAACTCCAAAGCGAGAGACTAAGACGTGATCGATCTGCGTTGTTTCGTTCCCGACGCGAAGAGTTAAATGGTTTAGGAGATGATAGTTTGGGGGGCGAAACTTCGCCGTCAATGCGCGGGACACCCTCGCTTCCCCTGTGTTCTGAATGGCACGCGTTCGATAGCGATTTCGATATCGGCCAAGAACAAAGCCGATGCCGA
>JAFAOW010000086.1 GCA_019247455.1 Acidobacteriota bacterium
AACGTCCGGTCATGGCCATTATAAAAGGGAAGCCGGACGGGACCGCTTAGCGTAAACCCGGGATCGTACTCTGTTAAGGGAAGCCGGTCGATACCACGGCTGTTGTTGTACCAGGTGTTCGCGTTCAGCCGAGCATCGCGAAAGAAAAAGAATGCCCGCCCGCGCAATTTATTCGTGCCCGATCGGGTGCGAAGATTGATGCGCCCGCCAGATGCGCGGCCATACTCCGCTGAGAATTGGTTCTGGATCACTTGGACTTCAGCGATGCCCTCGAGCGATGGCTGAAACCGCTCGCGCGATGAGCGGTCGTCGTTATTATCAAGACCGTCTATTGTTAGGTTATTGGAATAAGCCACCCCGCCTGAGATGGCGAAGTTTCCCTGCTCCAGAGGAGGCGAAGCTGAGGCCTGCCCGCGATCCTCGGCCAGACCTTTTACGGACAACTGCTCCTCAGACGTGCCGCCAAGCGTAAGTACGAGGTCGAGAGGACTGCGGCCAACATTTGGAATTTCTTCCAGTTCTTTTTCCGTAATTGTTCCGCCGACAACGGTTCTGGATGGATCGATGACCGGGCCGTTTTCATCTGCAGCAATGACAGTCTCAGCCTTGACCCCCGCAGGCAAAAGCTTGAATGGCTGATCGACGTTTTGCCCGGAAATGGTTTTGATCTCGGTCGTTTCGATCGCTTCGAATCCCTGCTGTTCGGCTCGGATCTTGTAGACCCCGGGCTTCAACTTAACGATCCTATAGCGGCCTTCGCCATCCGTTGTGACCGACCTTTCAACGCCGGTCTCAACCGACTTCGCGGTGACCGTTGCGCCGACAACTGCAAGGCCATTGGCGTCCGTGATCTTACCGCTGACGGTAACATCATCGAGGTCCTGTGAAAGACCGAAGGCGACAGATACAAGTATAACGACGAAAAGCGCAAAGAGGCGCCGTGTGGAAGGCATGAATCAGTTCTCCTTGATAGAAATATGGAAGATCGAGTTGGGAGAATCCTAACTCAAACCATGTGCCTGCCGCAACTTAACGCGCGTTCACTGATCGTCGTATCTGGATTCGGCTCGGAGACGCACTGAACGGTAATGCGAGACGGGAATTAGGGCCTCGGACGCCGATTCGGTTCCCACCTTGCCGAATTCGCCCGCGTGGTTCCGCAGATATTCAAAGAATCGCTCGAATTCGCGCTGCATCTCATCCATTTTTGCCCTCATATTGAGGATGATCTCTACACCGGCCAGATTTACGCCGAGATCGCGCGTGAGCGAAAGAATGACCTCGAGCCTCTCTAGATCGGAGTCTTCATAGAGCCTCGTGTTGCCGACCGAACGGGATGGTGCAAGAAGGCCTTCGCGTTCGTACAGCCTCAGTGTTTGCGGATGAATGTCGTAGAGCTCCGCAACGGCACTGATCGTATATGTTTTGACACGCTTTTTGGTCGTCATTCGAGTCCTATGGCCTTCCGGGGATTCTCGGGGTTAAGTTTTTCAAACTGCCGCAGCAACTCCTTTGTTTCTTCGGAAAGCACTCTTGGCAGTGTTACCTTGACCTCAACGAACTGATCGCCGCGCAAGCTTGGATTTCTCAAAGAAGGGAAACCGCGCTCACGAAGCCGGATCTTCTGGCCAGATTCAGTCCCGGGCGGCACCTTCAGATGCGCGGTACCTTCGACCGTCGGGACCTCGATCTTTGTTCCTAAGGCCGCCTCGGGAACGGTGACAGGCACGGTGATATAGACATTGTCTCCCTTGCGAGTCAGGAAGGGATGT
Source organism: Acidobacteriota bacterium (assembly GCA_019247455.1). Classification (GTDB taxonomy): domain Bacteria; phylum Acidobacteriota; class Blastocatellia; order Pyrinomonadales; family Pyrinomonadaceae; genus OLB17. The sequence continues at coordinate 1,773 of JAFAOW010000086.1, forward strand.
TTGCCAACATTCGTAATAATAAAGAGATCGCCCGGCTCGGCTCCAAGCCGGCCGCCGTGCCCCTTCTTCGGAACGCGGACGCGTGCACCGGTGTCCACACCGGCCGGGATCTTGACCTTTACCTGTTCTGTCTTGGGGGTGACACCCTTGCCGTTGCAAAGAGAACAGGGCTCGCGTCGCCGGCCGGTTCCCTCGCAATCCGGGCAGGCTTGCGAGAACTGCAGTCTCCCGCCCGTTCGCATCACCTGGCCCGAACCCTTGCAGGTAGGACACGTTACCACAGGTCCGCCCGTATCGCCGGCGCCCTGACAGCGCGAGCATTGTTCTGAACGGTTGACCGTGATATTCGTCGTGAGTCCTTTGAAGGCTTCCTCGAAGCTGAGAGCCAAAGGCATCTCGATATCGCGGCCCTTCTTCGGCATTGGTTTTGGAGGCTCAGGCTCTGCCGCACGCCCCCCGCCACCAAATAGATCTGAGAAAATATCCCTGAAGCTGTTCGATCCGCCTCCCGCGGAACCCGTGTCCCAGCTGAATCCGGAAAAATCAAAACCTGGCGGCGTGCCGCCGCCCGCCCGGGTCCCGCCCGCCCCAGCAAACGGAGATTCAGGATCAAGGTTGTCGGCGTAGTATCCAAAGCGGTCAAAAACCTTGCGCTTCTTGTCATCGGACAAGACATCATAAGCTTCTTGCACCTCTTTGAACTTATCCTCGGCCGCTTTATCTCCCGGATTTACGTCCGGATGGAATTTTCGCGCAAGGCGGCGGTAGGCCTTCTTTATGTCGTCGGCCTTTGCGTCCTTTTTTACACCGAGAATGTTGTAGTAATCCTTTTTCGCCATTCTTGAACTTAGCGGTGAGCAGCGAGCAGTTTACCCGAAGCTTGCCGCGGGCTTCTAACGCTCGCGCAATAAGCGGCGGCAGTGAACGAAAAAACACCCACTGCTCGCCGCTCACTGCTTACAGCTTACTTTTTGCCTTCGTCTTCGACGTCCACATATTCGGCGTCGATGACGTCACCCTCCGCATCCGAGGAAGCGCTCGCTGAGCTTTCGGCGCCCGCCGAGGCGGATGATGCCTGCTCTTCAGCGCCAGCCGGTTCGCCACTCTGAGCGGTTTGGCTGTAAAGCACTTCAGCCAGCTTGTGCGAAGAGGTCTGAAGCTTCTCGAAGGCGTTGTTCATCGCCTCTGCGTCGTCGCCTGCAAGGGCGGTCTTCGACTCCGCGATCGCCGCTTCGATCTCGCTCGACGCGGCGGCATCCAGCTTATCTTTGTTTTCGGCCATTGTTTTCTCGACGCTGTAAACAAGACCGTCCAAGCGGTTGCGCGCCTCGATCGAAGCTTTCTTCTTTTCGTCCTCAGCCGAGTGCGATTCAGCATCCTTCATCATGCGATCGATCTCGTCCTTGGAAAGGCCCGACGAAGCGGTGATCGTTATCTTCTGCTCACGCCCCGTGCCGACATCCTTTGCGGACACGTTCACGATACCGTTGGCGTCAATGTCAAAGGTCACCTCAACCTGCGGCACTCCGCGCGGTGCGGGCGGGATACCAACGAGGTGAAATTTACCGAGCGTCTTGTTATCGCCCGCCATCGGCCTTTCACCCTGCAGAACGTGGACCTCGACCGACGTCTGATTATCCGACGCCGTCGAGAAGATCTCCGACTTGCGGGTCGGGATCGTCGTGTTCTTCTGGATCATCGGCGTCATGACACCGCCAAGCGTCTCGATCCCAAGTGTAAGCGGCGTCACATCGAGAAGAAGAATGTCCGTCTTCTCTCCGCCGAGAACGCCGGCCTGAACGGCCGCACCGAGGGCGACCACCTCGTCCGGGTTCACTGACTTGTTCGGCTCCTTGCCAAAATAGTCCTTGACCATTTCCTGGACCTTCGGGATACGGGTCGAACCGCCGACAAGCACGATCTCCTCAATGTCCTTCGCCTCGAGGCCGGCATCTTTGATCGCCTGCTCGACCGGCGGCATCAGCCGCTTGAGGATCGGCTCGACAAGCTGCTCGAATTTCGCTCGCGTGAGCTTCATTACGAGATGCTTCGGGCCGCTCGCATCTGCCGTGATAAATGGCAGATTGATCTCGGTCTCCATCGCGCTTGAGAGCTCGACCTTGGCCTTTTCACCTGCTTCTTTCAGACGTTGCAGGGCCATTTTGTCGTTGTGAAGGTCGATGCCCTGGTCCTTCTTGAACTCGTCTATGATCCATCCTACGAGAACTTCGTCGACGTCATCACCGCCGAGGTGAGTGTCGCCGTTGGTAGATTTAACTTCGACAACGCCCTCGCCAACCTCGAGGATCGAGATGTCGAAAGTACCGCCGCCGAAATCGAACACAGCAATTACCTCGTCCTTTTTCTTATCAAGGCCATAGGCAAGAGCGGCCGCGGTCGGCTCATTGACGATACGCAGGACCTCAAGACCGGCGATCTTGCCGGCGTCTTTGGTGGCCTGACGCTGAGCGTCGTTAAAATAGGCCGGTACGGTAATGACCGCCTGCTCGACCTTTTGCCCGAGATAGTCCTCGGCCGACTGCTTCAGCTTTTGCAGAACCATCGCCGAGATCTCGGGCGGGCTGTACTTCTTGTTTTCGGCATCGATGACGACATCGCCATTCGAGGCCTTTTCGACCTTGTAAGGCACCTGCTTGATCTCGTCGGCTACCTCATCGAACTTTCTACCCATGAACCGCTTGATCGAATAAAGCGTGTTCTCGGGGTTGGTAACGGCCTGGCGTTTTGCGACCTGGCCGACCAGTCGATTGCCGTCTTTTGTGAACGCAACGACCGAAGGGGTCGTCCTGCCGCCCTCACTATTTGTGATAACGACCGGCTCGCCTCCCTCCATTACGGCAACGACCGAGTTGGTCGTTCCAAGATCGATACCGATTATTTTTCCCATGTTTTTATCTCCAAACCTTATGATTGCTCAGTAAAACGAAATAAATGCTGCTTGAGCATAAAGTTATGATAAAGGTTGAGTGTGTTATTGTCAAGTTTAATTTTAGAATGTCGGGCCACTTCGTGGTATAAAGGAGCACTTATGAGGTTTTCTCTCACGCTTTCGCTCATCTTAGTATTACTCTCCGTCGGCGCCCTTCACTCTCAGGAACCGCCAAAGGTCACATTCACAGTGAAGGACCAGGTTCGGCGACTACCACAGGACTACAAGTCAGATGTACTGGCTATAGCAGCGTTCTTCGGTATAGTTCGGGCGTCCTATCAGGATCTTACCGTCGTAAAAGATTCACTGGCTGGGGAAGGGGATATATTTTCCGAAACAGCAGAAGAATTTCCGAAGTTTGCAAAGTTTGTACGGCCGTTAGGTGAGCTGGAAAAGCTGCCCGCTGCGAAGCGTCTCGTTGAGATCGACAAGAATGCCGCGGCATTGCAGCGAGGGCTAACTCCGTCAGAAAAGTGGCAGTTCAGGGTCGGTATGGAATTGGGGGGCACATGCGGCCAAATTTTTGTCACCCAAGTTGGCGATGAACCCGCTCAGCCCGGAAAGCTCAACGTAGCGAAGGTCAGATCTCATCTCTCGGCGATACGCTCTCTGGCAGCGGCTCCCCCAAGAGATTTCCCGCACGGCTTACTTACGGCGCTGACGATCTTTGGGCGAACCCCCACCTCCGACCTAAAGACAGAAAAAGGACTCTTCGATCTTCTGGGCAAAATTCTGGGGTTGATCGAGGTGATCTCGCCAAACGCCAGCGAGCTCAAAAAAGACGAGCCGCCAAAACTGATCCGGCATTAGGAACGTTACTTCGTCCACTCTTCGGCGATGTGGACGTCGACTTTGATGGGGACCTTTTGAACGAATTCCGAGCCGGCGCGGGTCATCGCGGATTCGAGTTTGGCTGCGGCCTCGGGAGCGTCGGCGGCGTCGCATTCGAGGACGATCTCGTCGTGGACGATGTTGACGAGGCGGATCGAGGTGCCCTGAATGTCGTTGTGCAGGAGGCGGAGGCTGCGTTTGAGGATGTCGGCCGAGGTGCCCTGGATGGGCATGTTCTTGGCGTATCGTTGCGCGGCCCCAACGGATGATCTGTCCTCCGGATCGAAGTGAAATCTCGCGATGCGACCCGATCCGGAACGCGTCATTCGCTCGGTCATTACTCCGCGGGCGGCATTGCGAAGCCATGCGTCCATCTTCGGATAGGTGTTGAAATACCGTTTGAGCACGTCCTCGGCCTGCGTCTGCGTCAGCCCAGTCATCAACGCGAACCTTGAAGCGCCAATTCCATACACCACGCCAAAATTCAGCCGCTTTGCGAATGAACGCTGATCGGCGGATACGTCCTCGGGCTTGATGCCGAAGACCTGTGCCGCCGTCGCCTTGTGAAAGTCGGCGCCTGAGACGAACGCGTTAATGAAGTTCGGATCCTCTGAAAAATCGGCAAGTATCCGCAGCTCGATCTGCGAGTAATCTGCTACGACGAGCTTCTTCCCCTCGGGAGCGACAAAGCAGCGGCGGTATTCGTGCTCGGCCGGTATCTGCTGCAGATTCGGGCTCGAGCAGGCGAAGCGTCCCGTAGGCGCTCCGATCTGGCGAAAGTCCGCGTGAATGCGCCCGGTGGCAGGTTCGATGAAATCCAGGATGTTTTGCCCAAAGCTCGATGTCGCCTTTGCGGCAGCGCGGTATTCGAGGAGCTTTGCGACCTGCGGATATTCGTCCGCGAGCGGCTGCAGTTCCCATGCACGGGTCGTGTTGGGCATCGGGACGCCAAGATTCAAAAGTGCGTCGGTGACCTGCTGCTGCGAGTCGAGATTGATCTCCGGCCGGCCGAAAAGCGACGCCTGGGCGACGCCCGCGGCAAGCATATCCTGCAGTTCCTCGGCCGTGCGCGATTGGATCGTGGTCTGTTTCTCGAGCTGCTCTCGCCAACGAGGCTCGTCGAGGTAGATCCCGTTCAGCTCCATCTCGGCGATGGGAACGACGCATTCATTCTCGAGGGCAAGCACCCGAGTAAGGCCGTCAGACTGAATGCGTTCCTCAAGCTTGGCCTTGACCTCGGGCATGATCGCTGCGTCGCGGGCCGCATACTCGATCTGTGCGTCGCTCAACTCATCTGCGCCCCAGTCGCTGACCTGCTCGGTCTTATCAAGCGTCCGTTGCAGGAACACTTGCACGACATCCGCAAGTCCGTGACGCCGCTCGCCATCGCCCGCCGCGATCAGGATGCTCGCAAGGTAGGTGTCATAGACATTTCCGACCTCTACGCCCAGCTTCTGCCTTACCCATTTTGTGTCGAATTTCGCGTTGTGGGCGATCTTGGTCTGCTTCGTTGACGCGAGCAGGTCTCTCAGCGGTGCTAGGTCGGGATTGGTCTTCAGCGATCCGTTGCCGTCGCCGAAAGCCCTGAGGTCAATTACCTTTGTATTCACCCCGTTAGAGAGCTGTATCAGCCGCAGGTCCCCTTTGTACGGGTCAAGCTCCGTCGTCTCGACGTCGAAGCCCAGATCGGGCTCATTTTTTAGCTCCTCACAAGCCTTTTTGAGCGAATCGGGGTCCCTGACAAGCTGAAAATAGATCTCCATACGGGAACGGAAATGTCATTGTAACGCCGTGCAGTGAACGAAGCTAGCTTCCGTTGGAGAGAACACACAGTCCAATGTTACTTACTGAACGTCGCTGGAAGTTTTTTGTTGATTCAGTTGGTTGTACTTTTGTATTTACTATCCGATAAGTGTTGGTTATACTTTGCTTAGGTTTGCGTGGCTGGCGTGATGTGCGGTCATTTGAAGCGAACGGTGAGATCTTTTGAATAGGCCTAAAGGGTCGTATCTTTTGAGATTTTGGGTCGAGCACTCCTGACTTGGGTCAGGACGAGTGCTCCCCGCGAACTGGCGAGAATGGCGTACAGCGTGATTCTCGCGGGAAAAGAGTTTCCATAAGTGAATTTACCTCTCGACAGTTGTTTACTCGAAGTGCGAGCTTCGACTAATTGTCTGCGAGGTTTGCGGGCTTAAGGCGCGCGTTCCGGCATGGTCTCCTTCCAGCGGTAGGACCGAACAGTCTATTCATCAAAATTCAACTCTCGCCTGCTTCGAGCAAACCGCTCAAGACAAGATATTTGTATGTCAAAAGAAATGATAGTTTCCGTTAACGGACGCGAGAAAAAGATCGCGATCCTTGATAACGGGAAGGTCACCGAGTTCTATATCGAGCGCGGTGAAGAGAACAGCGGCGTGGTCGGCAACGTCTACAAAGGCAAGGTGATGCGCGTGCTGCCGGGTATGCAGTCGGCGTTCGTCGATATCGGACTGGAGCGCGATGCGTTCCTGTATGTATCGGACTTCTTCGATGAAGAGGAAGAGATCGAGCGCATCGTGATGGAAAAGGGCAAGAAGGGCTCGCCCGAGGACGCAAAACGTGAGGCGAACGAGCAGATAGAACGGCAACGCATTGAGCGCGAGAAGCAGATGGAGGCCGTTCAGGAGGTGGCCGAGCCGCTTATCGCCTCGCCCGTTACCGAAGAAGGAACCGCGGAAGAATCTGCCGAAGAGAAGCCCAAGCGCGGACGCGGCTCCCGCGGCAGAAAGGGCAAGGAAGACAAGGCGGAGGAGCAGAGGTTCGAGCCGTCTTACGAACCCGCACCCGTATTCGAGATCGAGTTCGACAACTCGGGATTCGAGAGGATCAGTGATGACGGCGAGGCAGACGATACCGGCGAGATGTTCAAGGACGCCTACGTGCAGGAAGCGATCGTCGATAGGGTTCGTGCGGCCGAGTTTCAGGACGATCCGATCGCTGAGGCCGAAGTGGGTTCGCTGCTGGCCGAGGTTGGCGGTGAGGCTTCGGGGTTCGAACGAATAGCCGACGAGGAAGAGGAAGCACCGGCTCCGGCGAAGAAAGGCCGGGCCAAAAAGGAGCCCGCGGCGAAAAAACCTCAAAAGGCAAAAGTTGAGAAAAAGCCGGCCGCCAAAAAGGAAGCTAAACCAAAAGCGCCGCGAAAGAGCAAAAAAGCTGCTGCCGAAGAAGAGCCGCTTGGTGATGCGGAGGCCAGTGTTTCGGCTCCCGACGAAGTGTCGGAAATGGCCGTTCGCCGGGGCGGACGTGGGCGCCGCCGAGGCGGGGCAAAGCCCAAAGGGAAAGGGCATGGTGACGACAACGGCAGCGAGATCCATGCCGACCTCGACCCCGCCGGAATAGCCGCCGCTGAAGCAGCGATCCGTGAAGCGAACGGCCCTGATGAAATGGAGGGTGACAACGGATCCGGGGATAACGTCGAGCGGCCGGGGGAACAGTCTCGTGAAGAAAAAGCTCCGGAAGCGAAAGAAGAAAAGGCGGAACGAAACGAACGGAGCGAAAATCGCGGGCGCGAAAGAGGAGGACGCGGCGGCCGTGGACGCGGCGGCCGTGACGGAGCGAATCGGACCGGCGGTGAGGGCCAGGACAACAATCGTGAGAATAATCGCGATCGAAATGCCCGGGGGGGCGGTGGTCGCAATGATCGACGTGACCGCGGCCCGCAGCCCGCTATTTCAGATCTTCTAAAGGAGGGGCAGGAGATACTTGTTCAGATAGCAAAAGAGCCGATCGCGAAGAAAGGCGCGAGGATCACTTCGCACATCGCCCTTCCAGGCCGGTATCTCGTTTACATGCCGACGATCGAACATCTTGGCGTGTCGCGAAAGATCGAGTCGTCGAATGAGCGTGGGCGGCTCCGCACGATGCTTCAGAAGATCAGACAGGACCCGGAGATCCCTTCCGGCGGATTTATCGTGAGGACAGCAGGCATCGGTATTTCCGAAGAGGACCTGCGGAATGACGCGAAATTCCTGGCTCGTTCGTGGCAGGATGCAAAGAAGGGATCAGAGAAGAAGAAATCTCCGGCCCTGGTCCATCAGGACCTTGATCTTGTTCAGCGTCTACTGCGCGATCAGTTGTCGGATGATTTCACCGCGATCCGCGTAGACAGCGAAGAGGAGTATCTGCGCACGGTCGAGTTCATGCAGCGGATGGCCCCGAAAATGGTCAACCGCGTAAAGCTTTACACGCGCGATGAGCCGATCCTGGACGCTTACAACGTGCAGGAGGAGATCGATAAGGCGCTGAAACCGCGCGTTTGGCTGAAGTCGGGCGGTTACCTCGTCATCAACCAGACCGAGGCGCTGGTCTCGATCGATGTCAATACAGGTAAATTCGTGGGTAAGGGAAATCAGCGTCTTGAGGACACGATCACCCGTACGAACATGGAGGCCGTCGATGAGATCGCCCGGCAGATCCGTCTGCGCGACCTCGGCGGAATTATTGTTCTCGATTTGATCGATATGGAGGACAGGCGAAACCGGCACAAAGTTTCGCAAGCCCTGCAGGAGGCACTTCAGCACGACAAGTCGCCGACAAAGGTACTGTCCTTCAACGATTTCGGGCTGATCATCATGACGCGCAAGCGCGTGAAGCAGTCTCTCGAACGCACGATGTGCGCTCCGTGCGATAACTGCGAGGGCGCAGGCTGGGTCAAATCGCCGACGACAGTCTGCTATGAGATCCTTGCCGAAGCGCGGCGGCTCTCGAAGCAGCTGGACGACGTCAGGCAGACGACGCTGCGTGTTCATCCAGAGGTCTCGAACGCGCTCCGCAACTCAGAGCGGGACGTAATGGAGGAGATCGAGCATTACCTTGGGGCCGTCGACATAGATGCAGATAAGTCGACCCATCAGGGGCAGTTCGATTTTGCGTTTATCTAGAAACTGATTCGGAACTGATAAGCAACAAGGGCGGCCCCGTGCCGCCCTTTTAGTCGAACGCGCATTTTTCTTGAGCAAAAGGGAATGTTCTGTGATAGTTTTACGGATAATCGAAACATTTTCGCGGGGAAATTCGTCGACCCGCATGCATCAACCCAGGGGGACCAGATGAAAAGATCACTCGCACGCTTTTCCAGCCTTTTACTCGTCGGCCTATTAATGACAGCCGCGGTCCGCGCACAGGATGCGTCGGCCGCCAAGGAATGGAACGTCAACAACACCAGCCAGATCAGTTACGGCGAGCCGTACGAGCTTTATGACAAAACTTCTCAGATCGGTTATGGCGAGCGGACGTTTGGTGTGAATCTCGACTGGGTCGGCCACAGCGGCGGAACGTTCGAGTTCAGGAGACAGGCACCTGCGAACACTACCGATCACCGCAAAGGACCGATAGGTCCGACCGAAAACGTATCGATCTACAATTCGAAAAGTCAGAAATATCTCGTTTATCAAATACGAGGTGATACCGAGGCGGAACTCGGATGGAGCGGCGCTCCGAGCTACGAATGGCAGATCCAGGCCCAGACCCCGTCAAGCGGACGTGTGTATTTCGCGCTCTATAACACCAAGGTAAAGAAATATCTCGTCTATCAAGTAAAGAATTACGGTATCAATCTAGGCTGGCTTTCGGGTCCCGGCGGCGAAACAAGATCCTTCAGCGTAGCTATGAGCGCGCAGCAGGTGGTTAACGGTTGGGTTCCTTATCTCGGCAGTATGGGCGGCCCCGGGCATCTCTTAAGCGTCCAGAATGCGAGTCAGACCGCGACGCTTTTGTTCATAAAGCCGGGGAAGTCGACAACGGACTGTTCCGATCCTATGGCGACCGTGGCTGTGGGGCCGCGTGCTTCAATGACCGCCGATCAGATGAAGACTTTGTACGGCTCAGCGAGTCCGCCGCTCCCTGTGAATTTTCTGGCTTGTTTGACCACGCCGACGCCAGCGTCGATCAGCCTTACGTTCCTAAATATTACGTATCGGACAAATTAGTTTTGAACGCTTTAGCGCACAAGCCGTGTCGATAATATCGACCGGCCTTCTTATTTTGTCGCCGCCCCATCCTCGGTCGCATCGACCCGAATGACAGCGACCGCGCCTTCCTGAAAAAGGATACGGCTTTGTCCGATATCTCTTAATTTGTCGATGCTGATGACCGCCGCCTCCCCCGAGCGTGGTGGGCGCGAAGGTGTAACCTGCTTTCGATAGAAACTTAGACTAGGAGCGTCAAGGTCCCATAAGACCGCATCCGGAAGGCCGCTCGCCGTTAGGTATTGCGCGGTGTCGACGGTGGGCTTTTGCAGAATTGCTCCAACACGCGGCAGAACGACGCCGATCAATGCCGCCGCTTGAATGAGTGCCGCGATCGGCAATAATCGCCAGGTCTTCACCCGCTTCACAAACAAGAGTGCTATAACAGCAAGGAGCGCTATTCCCAAAAGAACCTGCGCCTGCAGTCCAAATGCAGCCTCAGCATCCGCTATTCGCGCTAAGATACTCGCCTTTGTCGTGTACCTCTCGGCCAAGGGGAGTATCCAGCGTAGGGCGAAGAGAAGCGCGAGGGTGGCTATCACGGGCGCGACCGAGGCAATGCGGGACCCACGGAATTCCTCCTGTTTGGCGGCTATCAAAATAAAGATCGGGGTCATGCCGTACAACAGATAATGCGGCAGCTTGCTGCTCGACAGCGAAAAGAAAACGAACGTGAACGCGAACCAAAGCCAGAGATAAAGAGCGAGAGGGTCGCGCCGCGCCGCGCCGACCGAGGCCGCTGCCCGCAAAAGGCCGGTCGTGTACGGGAGTACAAGGAGGAAAGCCATCGGAACGTAATAGAGGAACGAGCCGGCATGGCTGTCAAAGGGCTGCTCAAAGCGGCCGAGGTTGTGCTGAAGGAAGAATTCGCTTACGAATTTTCCGCCATCTCTCATTGTCTGGGCCACATACCACGGGGCCGCGGAAGCGAGAAAAATGAGCCATCCGAGAGGTTGAAACGCGAGTTGCAAAAGAGGCCGCCAGTTCCGTCGGAATATTGCAAAAAGCAATGCCGCTCCGAACGGCAGCACAAGGGCGACCGGACCTTTTGTCAGGAAACCGAGCCCGACCCACAAGTAAACCCGATAGGCAGCCCACTTCCATTCGGCGGAACCATCCTCCGAAACAAAAGATCGATAGATGTCAAAGAATGCGAGTGCGAGAAAGAGGTTGAGCCACGCCTCGGCGGTGGCTTGGCGTCCAATGATGATCACAAATACCGATGTCGCTTGTGTGAGCGCGGCAGTCAGTCCTATGACCGGCGAAAAGTACCTGCGGGCGAAGAAGTAGGTCGCAAATACCCATATCGACGCTGCTATTGCAGACGAAACGCGAATGCCGATCTCATTTAGGCCGAAGGCCTCGACGCCCGCCGCCTGCATCCAGTATAGGAAGATCGGCTTGTCGCTCACTGCCTGGCCATTGAGGTAGGGCGAAATGAAGTCAGACCTCTCCAACATCTCGCGAGTCACTTCGCTGTAAAACCCCTCATCGCGGTCGAAGAGGGGGGCAGCGTTCATGTTCCAGAAGAATAAAAGGGCGCAAACCAGGCCGAGGAGGATCAGATGTGCTCGTTTACTTCGTCCGCTTAAAATGAACTGGATTCTACGTGATAGCACCTGAAGCGGTTAGTACTTGATGTCCTTTTTTGCATCCTTAGGATTCGAGGGCATCACGAAAGCGCTTGCCGCGATCTCTTTGTTGAATTCGACCGAGTCGAAATTAAGCCGCGAGGTCTGGGCTCCGTTAGTAAACCGGTCGATGATGAACGGGGCCTTGATGCCGTTTACATCAACGAACTGCGCGTAGCGATCCTCCTCGGTCAGCTCATCGCCGTCGATATTTTTTGTCTTGTAGATCGCTTTGGCGGGCGTGCCGTCGTCCGCGAACTCGAACTCCACTGTAAAGCCGTCAGGGAATTTCAGGCGAATGACATCATTGCGTTTGCCGAGCGTCGACGGGCGTTTACCGACATAGGTCAGCTCACCCTCCTTCCATCCTCCGCGGAGAAGGTAGTCGATGCTCGTCCGTAGACCCTCTTTGAAATTCGCGATCTGCCGTTCGGTCTGGTTTCGAAGCTTATCCTGATCACCGTCGTAAACCCAACCGGTGTTGCCGGTATTAACCTGCACTGTCTTGACGCCGCCATTCTTGAAATCGGTGCGTTCTCGATCGGGATAAACGATGGCGTCGGTAAATGTCTGGAACGAGACCACGGTGCCCGCCTTGAGGATCGTGTAGCTGCCGCGTGAAACCTGCGATCTCGCCTGGAGGTATTTGTCTCCGCCAAGCGCCTGGATGGCCTTGGCAATGACCGCCGCGGCCTTCTCATCAACCGGTTGGGAAATAGGAGTAAATGTGTATTCGACATGTTTGGAGGCTGCCACAGCCTTTCCGTCAACGATGTTAGGCTCGAAGGTGATCTTTCTCGCGGCTTCCCTAGCCTTCTCTATCAAATTCGAGTCTGTACAGGTACTTTCCGTAGTGTTCTCAATATTGCCGACCTTGCCCGTTGCCGATATCTCTACCTCTAGCTTTACTAGGCAGGTGGGGCCGCCCTGCGAAAACACAGTGCTAACCAAAAAGACCATGAAGAAGAGTGTTACTGCTCTCACCATATAAAAGGGCCTCGATGAATCTTATCATCGAAGCCTTTTGATGCAGGAAATTGCCGCCAAGTTTAGTTTAGGCTAAACGCATCCCCCGGCGTCACGGTAACCTCGCCGTCTTTTGCGTCGACGGTGAACTTCATCGCGGCTTTCCACTCGTTAGTGATGGGCAGCTTGACCTTTTGATCGATGTGGCGCTTGAGGAATCGTGCTCCGTAAGCGGGCGAGAATCCTTTCTCGGTG
>JAFAOW010000087.1 GCA_019247455.1 Acidobacteriota bacterium
ATGCCGGCGCCTTGGCACTCTCGCGGGAAGATAATGATAACCGTAGAGGTAGGTAGCAAGGCCTAGGAACATAAAGATTGCGGCCACACCAAATCCGTAGTGCCAGCCACAGACTTGGGCGAGCAGACCACACAGCAAAGGTCCTAAGACTGCACCAACGTTGATTCCTGTGCTGAAGATGACGAAACCACGCGTTCGCTGCGCTTCATCTGCGGCGGGATAAAGGGCGCCCACCTGTGCGGATATGTTGCCCTTGAGAAAACCAGAACCCACGACGAGCAGCAGCAGAGCAAGCAGAAACGTCTGATCAAAAGCCATCGCCAGATGACCCGACGCCATGGAGACGGCGCCAATTACAACGGCGTTGCGCTGTCCGATCCAGCGATCGGCAATCATGCCTCCGAGCAATGGTGTGAAGTAAACGAAACCGGAGTAGAGACCGTATATTTGAGACGCAAGCGCCTGCGTTGAGAGCGGCCCGACAACCCATTCCATGGCAGCTCGGAACTTTGCTAGTCCAGCAATATGCTCTGCATGCGCGGGCAACAACAACTGGTTCACCATGTAGAGGACCACCAGGGCCGTCATCCCGTAAAAGGAGAAACGCTCCCAGGCTTCGGTGGCGGCAAGGAAAAAAAGACCCTTGGGATGCCCAAGGAATGTCCGGTTTCCTGTCTGTCTTGCAGGCATCGTGCAGTTTTTACAGTCTCACGCGAACTATGCCAAGATCTCCGCTTGGCCTAACGAGAATAAGATAAGCGAATCGCCACAGGGAGCGAGGCTGATTCGGAGTGAACGTATGTAATCACAAAAAGATGAATTTCTAGTCGGTGGCGATTCGCTTCATCGGTTGGTTAGGTCTTCGCCTTTTGGGCTTGTTTACCGACGGGAACCTATCGTGGTCCGTTCAATGATGCGACGTACGTTCCGTCTCTTCGTATCTCATCTAATTTTGTAGCAACCGATGATTTTCTTTTTTGGAACTCGTCCTCTTTCTGGACTTCCCTTGCCACGAAACCCAGGGCGTTAAGACGGCATTCGGCTATAGAGGCATTTGGTCGAAGATTACTATGCCCCTTGGACACAAATCCACTGTTGTAAGGTGCATAAATACCCATAGACGAATGTACCCCGACATACTGCATGTGTTTAAGGTCAAAGTCCGGATTAGCTATTGGGTCGACTCTGACAAGCTCGATATTCCTGGTTTTCCCGTCGATCACTATAGCAAAATAACCGGTTGCGCCCCCTATGTTGATCTGAGCCGAAGTTTGTGAAGACATCCCCATCGCTATTCCGATGGTTATTAGTAGTATTACTGATCCTTTCATGGCGTTGACGCGACTGACTATCTAAACGGAAGAACGTGGGAGCAACGACATCATATAGATGAGAGATTTTTGCAGCGGGCGGTAAAAGAAGCGATTCGCGAAGCCGGAATAAATAAGCCGGCAAGTTGCCACACGTTTCGACATTCGTTTGCAACCCATCTACTGGAAAACGGTTACGACATTCGCACCGTCCAGGAATTGCTCGGGCACAAGGACGTGACGACAACAATGATCTACACGCACGTTTTAAATAAACCAGGACTTGGGGTGAAAAGTCCGTTGGACTCGCCGGGCTCGCCGGCGCGTGCGCACTTTGCCCGCATTCTGGCAGAATTTCGCACATCTACGTTGTGACTATGCGGGATAAGAGCCCGCCGTGCTAGCCGAAATGCTCCGCTCTTTGACATCAAGCCAGGCGACCGTGAGACTTTGGGCTCGATACCGGGCGAACCTTGCGCGAATACCCGAAGAGAGGGTTGTGCGACTCGAAAGCGTCGAATTACGGCGGAGGCGTGCTTTAGCCTCGTCGACGAGATAGCTGCTGCCTCAAAAAGACCCGCCTTCCTGAGCCAGAGTGCTCGATGTAAGCCCAAGCTCACGCATTTCTCTCGCTCCGAGACTGTTGCTTTAACATCCCATTCGCCTTCAGCGCCTCGATCAGGCTTTCCTTAAATCCCAAGCCACACAACGTTGAGGCACAGGCAGTGCTTTACCCGAATTTGGATGGACACTCCGTTCAGAATTTTAGCGGTCGACGACAATCCTTCGATTACGCACTCAATGCCCTTTATCTTTGCGAGTCCTCGTTACGAAGTAACAGCGGCATCAGACGGAATTGAGGCACTGGCTAAACTAGACGCAACTTCATGGGCCTATGATGTAATTATTGTCGACGAAAAGATGCCGCGTTTGAGGGGCGTTGAACTGGTCGCGGGCATTCGACGACGAGGAATTGACAGCAAGGTTATTGTCTTATCAGCGCACCTATCGCCGCCGATCCGAAAAGCCTACGAGCGAATGAATGTGCGGGTCGTGATGGAGAAGCCGTTTGACGTTGAAGCACTGCGATCCGCAGTCAAAGAGCTTGCGTATCGGTAACGAATCTCGCATTCAGATCGACAGCCGCGAATGAATCTATCGGCGAGTTAACCGCCTTGACGAACTCTTACTTTGGTTTCGTCTTTCCAGCTTCTTTCTTCCGCGCTTTCTTGCGCCGAGACTTTCCCGCACCGGGCTTGTGTAAACGCTCCGTAATCTTTTCAGCGACCAAACCGATGACGACTGGAACTGCGGTTTCGATGACGATTTTCACGAGGTCTTTGAGTGAGAGCGGGATTTTGCGTTTCATGGCAAAGACTTCTCGATCACACGTTTCTTAAACTCGTCCCACGACTCCCCGGATTTGATGGACAATAGGACCTTTGGCTCCCGGTTCTGTGGCGAACCGTTGTCCTGATTCTGCGAATCTTTCGGCGTTGTATTGTTCGAGTTCATCGCTTTCCAACTTTATCGCAACTGCCGCGCAGCGGGAATCACAACCGCAGCCGCTTTAGCGCCGATTCAACAATGAGCCTGTCGAACCACGTCCGTGTTCCTTTTCGCGGCTCACTAGAACACGAACATGCCGATCGCGGCGCCAAACATTACTAAGATAGCAATACCCACTACGATCCGCGACAACCAGGAACTGGGTTGAGACTGCATGAGCTTGCGATCGCAGGCCACAACCAATATCGCCACCAAAAGGAAGGGTGCGAGAAGTCCGTTTATCACTGCCGTCCAGAAAAGCGCCTTGACCGGATTAATATTGGCAAAATCAATTAAGATGCCGACGAAGGTTGCGCCAATTATGATCCAATAAAAATAACGCGCGGAACTAAATGATTCGTCCAATCCGTGTCGCCACTTCCGAATTTCGGCGAAAGCGTAGGCTGAAGACCCAGTCAGTGTTGGGATAGCGAGAAATCCGACACCAATCAATCCAATGGTGTAGAGGCCAGTGGCAAAAACGCCAGCGAGTGGCTTTAATGCTTCTGCGGCTTGGCGCGATGACGTAATTTCTGTAGCGCCGTGAGTGTGCAGCGTCACCGCGGTCGTCAGGATAATGAAATACATCACAAGGTTGGAAAAAAATGTGCCTACCCCGACATCCAGCTTGCGATCAACAATCTCTCCCGGAGTGGCACCGCGGCGTTGTTCAAGCCTGGTCCGGCCAACCGCTTTTTTCTCTTCAACTTCCTGAGATGCCTGCCAGAAAAACAGATAGGGACTGATGGTCGTCCCAAGAATAGCGACGAGATTTTGCCAAGTGGTATGATCCCGCGGCCACCTCGGCACAAAAGTATCGTAGATGACGGTCCGCCAATCCCCCCCGACGATGAAAGCCGTGATGACATAAGCAAAGAGGACTGCGGCCAGCCATTTCAAGACGGCGGCGATTTGATAATATCTGAATCGGACCGTCGCCCAGCCGATCGCAACACCGAAGATCAGCACGAAGAAGTGCGATGGGACCCCAGTCCACATCGCGGCGGCGTCGGCCATACCGGCGAGGTCCGCGCCAACATTGATCGTGTTAGCGATAAGTAGCGCGATTGCCGCAGGACAGAGCAGCCAGTGCGGAGATTTCTGGCGCAAGGCCCCGGCGAGACCGCGACCCGTGACCATTCCGATTCGCGCGCACATAAACTGGACGCAACCCATGAGCGGCCACGTAATAAACGCTGTCCAGAGAAGAGACGTGCCAAGCGCTGCGCCCGCTATCGAATACGTCGCGATGCCCGAAGGATCATCGTCTGCAGCACCCGTGATCAGACCTGGCCCAAGGACACGAAAAAATCGTTTAAAAAGATTTTCTTTGCGTTTTCCACCCGAAGTGGGCGCCCCTTGAATCCCTTTCACCAAAACGAAACGCCGCGCGACGAATCTTCGGATGTATTAGTTAAGATGCGCAGCCGAGACTCTAACAGTCGGCTGGGGCCTTTGTTTTGAGATAGTTTATGTTCCTTTAATCTTTGGAACTGTCACCAGACGACCCTTTATTTGTCTTTTGGGGAGGAATTTAATTTTCCCAGAGAAGTGTTTTCCCCCAGAATATCCGGGAAGGGAGCGAGCCGCGCTGGACATTGCAAGTTGTGCTGCGCGTTTCGCAGCCTTTTTCAGGCCTCTTCTACCATCTTTATGAAGTAAACGACGCCTACGAAAAAACTCAGCCCACTTGAAATCAGCGAACTTCTTCTTGCTCTTTTCATCTGCCCCAGCTTTACGCACTAGCCAGGCAAGACTTCGATAAGGATCGTCTGCCATCCCGCGAATATCGTTTGGTAGATAAAGGGGGCTTCTCGGCCCATCGCCGAACTGGTCATAGAGATGCGCCAGCCCACGCTTCGCCATGTATTTCCAAAATCCAGGGTAACTAAACTTGCGCCGAGACAAGTCACTTACGACTTGAACCCGCATCTTGCGCACCCCCGCATGCCAGCAACTAAAAACAAAGTGATGACAATCAATGATACAAAGTTCTCCCCATGGCGAGATCACAACAGGCACCGGATTTTTCTTAATTTCCTTCTTAAGCTTCCTTTTCTTAAGCTTACGAAGCTCTTGCACTTTGACTTGAACTTCGGCCGCCCCAAATGCGAACTGCGTGGTTCTGAGGCACAGAATCGGTTGGTATTTTGCGACCTTCATTCTTAATCAAGCGTCTCGAGCCGACGAGCTGGGTAGTCGCTAGTCGTATAAGGCTCCTTTTCACAGATCGCAGGGATACCACGAGACGGATTTCTAAAAAAGATACGCTCCCCTGGGTCTAGATAATTCTTGTCACAATTTTGCTTTCACTGTCGCCGTTTCCGAGCAGC
>JAFAOW010000132.1 GCA_019247455.1 Acidobacteriota bacterium
AATATTTCAACCGCCACGCCGCAGTCCTCGGGAACGCCTTCGGCAAAGCCGTCGCCGACGCCTGACGACGAGATAATAAAGGTAGAGACAAATCTGATCACTACACCGGTTTCGGTGCTCGACCGCAACGGAAGATTCATCGCCGGATTGAAGAAGAAGGATTTTCAGGTGTTCGACAATGGGATCCAGCAGGAGATCCAATACTTCCAATCCGAGGATTCGCCTTTTACGGTCTTCCTCCTGCTCGATGTCAGTCCGTCGACCAAGTACAAGATCGATGACATCCACCTCGCGGCGAGAACGTTCGTAGACCAGCTGAGGCCGACCGATAAGGTAATGGTGATCGCATTCGATCAGCGGATCCGGCTGCTTACCCCTGACCCGACCTCGGATAAACAAGCGCTGTATGCCGCGATCGATCGCGCCATAGTTGGCAGCGGCACGAGTATTTACGAAGCGGTCCGATATGTGACCGAAATGGATCTCGTCAAACAAACCGGGCGAAAGGCGATCGTGATCTTTTCGGACGGGGTCGACACGACGTCTCGGCGGCAATATGCGACTTTTGACAGCACTGTGCAGGGGGTCACCGAGGTGGACGCGCTTGTTTACCCTATCCACTACAATACCGCCGCTGATGTGGGAGGCGGACTTCCTGGGCTGCTCGGCTTTCCAGGTATGAGCTCGCCTGGTGGAGGTGGTTCTACACCGTATGTCTTTAACACGGCAAGTGGAACATTGATGCCGATGCCGGGTGATATTGCGCAGGTGCTGGCCTCTCGCGGGCTTGGGGTTGGGCAGGCTTTCAACACGAATGCAGGCGGCGGATCGTCCACGGCGCCCGCCATCATCAACAAGGCGACCGGAGCGGTGGTACCGATGCCGCCTGATATAAAGAAGGAGCTGCAGTCCCGCGGGATGATCCTCGCCCAGGCCCCGCCCCAACAGCCGATAACTCGGATCCAGAATCTCGGTGCAGGTACCAGCCAGGCCGAGGCCGCCCGCGGGCTTTCGTACCTCACGCAGCTCTCGCAAAACAGCGGAGGCCGAATATTCGAGGCGGCGGATATCAAGGACATGGGCTCTGCCTTTTCAAATGTCGCCGATGAGCTCCGCAAGCAGTACTCGATCGGCTACTACCCGCCCGAGGGCGACAAGCAGC
Source organism: Acidobacteriota bacterium (assembly GCA_019247455.1). Classification (GTDB taxonomy): domain Bacteria; phylum Acidobacteriota; class Blastocatellia; order Pyrinomonadales; family Pyrinomonadaceae; genus OLB17. Next base: position 1,163 of record JAFAOW010000132.1, read on the forward strand.
CCGGCGAACACCGCACCCTCAAGGTCAAAGTCACCCGCCCCGGCGCTGTCGTCCGCTCGAAGACCGGGTATGTGATCAAGTCGCCGATCCAGACAACGGAATAATAGAGGCGCGGTCCATTCATATATCTGTTTAGCCGTATATTTATCTCACCAACACCGTCGTATTTCGCCGGTTTGAATAGCTCGCGGCCATCTTTCGGCAGTTGTCGAATATCTTCGAAGTGACGACGCCGGCGGTTGGTTCGTCCACGGTAGCGGCGGCACGGGCGGCCTTTATTAGCCAGGCTGCGGCCGCGGCGGCATCGAGGTCGTAGGTCGGTTCCCAGTCGTCGTCCGCGGGAGCGTGGCCGCCGCTATCATCGAGCGATGCAGCCGAGAGAACATTCTCGAGCTCGCCCAGGGTGAGCGCGGGCTCGGTGTCCCACGCGGTCATTAGTTTTAGTTGGTCAATAGCATCCATAATTTCTCCAAACTCCGGGGAGTTGCAGAAGTTGCAGAGTTACGGAAAGCGAATTTCCTGCAACTCTGCAAACTCCGTCAACTCAGTTAACTTTTGCTAGCGATCAAAACCGCTAGGTTATCCGGCCTGACGACCTTAGCGCCGTAGACGTGAAGCCCCTTGACCGCGTCGCCGAAGCGTTTCTCTGGCTGGTAGGTCTGCAGGTCGACGATCTGCTCGGCGTATGTCGTGGCGATCGAGTGGCCCGCGAGGATCTTGTACTTCGCACCGGTAGTGTTGGGAACGTTGTTGGATTTCAGGATCGTAAAGCCCGCGGCTTCGCCGACCTGGCCGTTAGCGAGTCGGCGGTCCGAGCCTACGGAGCCGACCTTGATAAACCGCTCGTCCTTCAGGAGTAGCCCGTGGAACCACGCGGGTACGATCACGAATCGGCCCTCGATCGGTGTGTCCTTTTCGTCAAGCAGCACGCCAAGGTCGACGAGGTACTCGTAGGCATCATCCTTTGTCGGCACCTTTGGCGTTCCGATCGACCCGATCTTGTTGCCGGACGGAATGGCAAGATCCATTGTGGTCGCGAGGTAGGTGTCAGCCGCCTCGCGAAGCTTCCAGGCTGAACGCCGCATAGCCGTGTCGAGCGTTTTTACGTTCTGCTGTGCACGGTCGATCGAGTCCACATAAAAATGAAAGTACTTCGCGTTGTCGATGTTGAGCGACTGGTCGGTGTCTGTAAGTATCGCGGCCTCGTCAATATCCGTGTCCTTCACGTAATCGCCGATCGTGACGTCGGATATCGAGCCGATCTTTACAGTATTGCCCTGCGCCCGAATTTCTCCCTCGTAATCTCGGTTGCAGACATTTGTCTGGCCGTAAACAAGCGAGCCCTCTAAAGCGACAAGCAATCTCGCCGCCCAAACTGTAGGAATAAAATCTAGTGACATAATTTTGTGTGTTGTGTGTTAGTTAGTGTTTTGTTTTTTGGCCTTTGACCGTTGGTTTCGAATTGCCGTTGGCTTTAGCCAACCGGTTGTTCTTTGCACCTGATTCCTGGGCTTTATCCCAACTCACCCTTGAGCGAGTACTTTTCGCACTTCGTTCCAGTCCATCTTTGCTATTTCTTCTGCGCTCATTCTCGAGAGCGTTTCTTTCGTCAGGGTCGGTGTGCGAAAGCGCCCGGCTCCGCCGTCGATCCCCACAGGAGTTTCTCTTGCGAACTGCTCCGGAAACCCGCCAGTCAGTTTCGCGACGAGCGCGTTCTGATTGACCAGCCTGCCTTCCTCATCGAACTGCAGTTCGCCCTTCACCGCGTCAAAGAGCAGTTCCGGCGAACGTGCTCCTCTCGTGCTAAGCTCTTTGGTCACCGCATCACGCACATCCCTCAGACGTATCGCCGCCTTGAGATCCGCATTCTCGGTTTGAAGTTGTATTAAGTCAGCGCCGGAGGCGCCTGCTTTGTCAGTATCCCGACTCGTCGGGACGGGTGGTTGAACGCTCGCCTTTGGCTCCGCAAATGGAAGCGAAGGCTGTTCAATAGATTGTGTTTCGTGTGTGTTCATATTGTGTATTTCTCAGTATCCTCTGTGTTCTCAGTGGCTAAAATATTCTTCACGTCCTCCGCGCCATAACCCGCTTCGATCAGCGCCTTTTCGCTTGTCAAGCCAAGCTGCTTTTTCAGGATCAGGTTCTCGAGCAGCTCTCGCTCGGACGCCGGTGCCGGGTCCTCCCACTCAGTGATGAGGCCCACATCCGGGATCCCCTGGATCCGCAAGGCGAACTCCATTACCTCGGCCCACACCTGGCCAAAACTCTCCTGTCGGTCGCGCACCTTTGCGATGAAGCGCGACTCGGCCCGCTTTAGCGACTCACCCGATGGGAAGCCCTGCGTGTTCTGCAAGAAGTAATGCAACGGCGTGCCGGTCACCGATGCGATATCTACCCGGAACGAATCCTTGACCTTCAAAAATTGGTCCAGCTCCGCCGCGTCAAGGTCACCGAACCTCGCCGAGGAGTCTTCAGCGATCCAAAGGTGGTCGACGCCCGCCTTGAATGGCGGGATCGGTTTACCCGCATCGTCGTACTTGATCTCGATCCCGGCGACCCAACGCTGCCTGAAGGCGGAGAACTCCATCGCCACCAGCATGTCGAGCACGGACTTGTTCAGCCCATCCTGGATCGGGATCGCATCCGCCAGCTCCGAACGCCCCGGCGCGCCAAGGTCAGCGTTATTCGCAAAGTGAAACACCGGCACCCGGCCATAAGGATTGGGAATTACATCGTCGGAACGCAGGCTGCCAGCCTGCGTGTTGTCGGAGCTGTACGCAGGCAAGCTGCCTGCGTTCCGGCGAGTGAGCGGCTCAAATCCACCCGCGTCCGGATACGTCAACTCCGCCGTGTTCCGCGAGATGTATCGCTCGATGCGATCCGCGTAATACATATTCAGCCGAACGTGCTTTGCTGCATCCCGCCAAACCTTCGCCGCGCGAACGATCTCGCCCGGCCGCTCATCGTCATAAACGACCGCCACCGAACGCGCGCGGTTCGGATAGATCCGCGGCACGCCATTCTCATCCGGCCACACAAGCGCATACGCATCCCCCGTCTTCAGCGCCTCTTTGTGGATATCACCCGCGAGCAGCGCCCCGCGATTGGACTGCCAGATCTGTCTTGTGTCGGAACGCACGACCGGGGTCCTCGCCACGGCATCCTTGAGCGGGGTGGCACGGCTCGCGTGCATCTTCTCGTCAGGATGGCCGGAGGCCGACCTTGGACCTTGGACTTGGGACTTTGGACTCACGCCATCGACGCCAAAGGCGACAATGCGTAGTTTGTCCCTCACCGCATCGCAAACCACCGGACAGAGATTCAACGCGAATTCTCTGAAGAGCGCCCCAAATGTGTTCTCAAATTGATCGCTCGCAAAGCGCAAGTCGTGCTGCCCGTCGTAATACCGCTCAGCCCGCGCATACCCCGCATCCTGCAATCTAAAAATATCTAGTGCTTCTTCAATATGCTTGTTCATTTTTCTTCCTTGTCACTCGTCACTTGTCACTCGTCACTTCCGCAAATGCTTCTTCAATGTCTTCATTCATATTTTTTGTATTCAGGCTTCCGTCTTTGGCTAGGAGGGGTGGCCAGAGGCCGGGGTGGTAGCTTTCCGCTTAACGCTGCTGCCTTTTTCTCGTCACTTGTCCCTCGTCACTTTCTGTATTCATAAGGTCGGAACGCAGGCTGCCAGCCAGCGTTTTTGTTATTTCAAGATCGCGATCACGCCGGCGCCGAGCCCCGCTCCGACCAAGACGTCGCCCAGCCGCCGCCACACTGACGACTTCTTGCGTTTCAGTTCGGCAATGAGTTTGTCCTGCGAAGCGATCACCAATTCCTTTGCCGCAAGAGCCTCATTCTTTGCAGACAGCGCGTTACGCAATGCATCGCTTTCGCTCTTTCGCGTCGCATTCAACTCAATCAATACGGCGTTCAATCGCCGCTCTGTTTCGACGCTGGTTTTGAGTCCCGAATTCTCCGCGTCGAGCGCCTCGATCAGCTTGCGGCTCGCGATCAGCTCATCTACCGCCGCCGAACACGCGTTAATTACAGCCGTGCCCCGTGACGGCGAGCTTATGGCAGAGTTCGTCGACGGTGGTGTCGTTGTTTGCGCGCGTCCCGCGTGCGCGAGCGACGCCAGTGCGAGCATCATGAGTGCGAATTTGTAACGCTTGTAACCTTTCATCTTGTTGTTTCCTTGTGTTCTCGAGAGTGGATACCTGCGACTCGAGGGAATCGATCTTTTGTTTATATTCCGCGGCCTCGGTTTCTTTTTGTGCGGCCTGCGCTTCCATCTCGGCAGCTTTCTCTTTCAAGTCATTTGCCTGCCGCTCGAGTTTCGCCATGCGGTAGTTCGAGATGGCCGCGCCGCCGAGAATGCCGATAGTGAGAATGGCGATCATCGCCGCTGCGATGTATATCTGTGTTCGTGATCTCATACCTTTTTTGTTTTCATCGGATGCCCCGCCCCTTCCTTACTTTCTGTCCCTCTCTCTGAAATAGATCTGCAGCATCACGTCAACGCTCTTGCCGATCGTGAAAAAGACGACGGGCAGCACGACCGCCGAGATGACCGAGAGCAGCGTTCGTCCCTGGACTGCCTCGAAAAGCGAGCCAAGGCTCGATATCCATGCGAGTAAAATGTTCTTCGTATCGTTCATATTTCTTCACCTCCGTGCCTTGACGCTCTATCGCGTCTTTTGCGTTTAACTTCCTCTCATGTCTCACTTCTCACTTCTCATTTACTTTCCGGCCTCTGCGTCCTTAGCGATCCCTGCGTTAAAAAATTCCTCACGGATCTTGCCGAGCACGATCTGCCTGTACAGATAAAGAAGAGTTAGCGCAGCCGCGATGATCGCGACGACGAGCCAAACCTCAGGCGGTAGGCCGGCAAAAAATCCGAATATGGCCCACATTGCTTGGCCGAATGTTCCTGCGACCGTCGTCCAAAGCGATTTCGCGCGGTCTGTGCGCGCCGCCAGTTCGCTCAACGCCACGTCGGCGCGATCGAATTTTGTCATCGAATCCTGAAGGACCTCCGACGCGCGAGCGGCCAGTGTCGTGTTCGGTTCGGCTGCGGGGGCTGTGACGGCCGCGGTTTTGATCCGCGGCAGCATTGCCTCCGTCAGCCGCAGTCCGTGCACGATGACTGGGAGGCGAAGGTCCCAGTTTCCGCGTCCGATCTGGTCAAGGAAGAACTTCGTCCGTACACGCGCGACATGGAGACGAGGCACGCTCGCAAACCACTGATCACGCAGCTTAAGGTACGAAGTGATCCATTCCTTTTCCTCCGCACCGCGTGCGCGGGCGGCGATCGACGCGAAGTTGCCGTGATTGATCGAGTCGTAGACCGCCGCAAGCGAAAGCGGCAGCGTGAAACCGCGTTTTGTACAAAAGCGAAGTGTCGGATCGAGGTAGAGATCGTCACGGACCTCATCCTGCGCTTCTTTCATTTCTCGCGTGACGCCCGCGGCTCTGAGAGCCTTCTTGAATGTCTGGTTCGCGGCAAGTGTCTCGATCGCCCGCTTTGTCGTAAGCCTCACGATAGGCATGCTTGCCTCTATCACCGCCCGCCCGACCTGAGAATCAGTGGCAAGATACTTCGTCAGGACCGCGATGAGCGATCCTGCCTTATGTGTGAACTGGTTGGTTCCGTAAGAGATCCCTGCTCCGTCATTGAGCACAGCAACGGCCGTATAATCTCCCTGCGGCCGCGATGTCTCGAATACGTTGCATATAGCTATCGCCTTTGCTTTGTCTGTTTCAGTAAATTCCATTCTTTTGTTTCATCTCAGCAACTATCTTGCATTTCTAATACACATTTGATAGAGTAAAACGCTCGGACGATATTGGGCGCATCTTTTTGGATTACCGAGGGTTCCGACGCCGCTTACATATCGCCCGGCAATTCCAAGACTAAAGAAGCCGCGTGAGGAAGTTGATCGCAAAATGTGAGGAATGGAGAGATTGCTCAAAACGCGCAAGTTGCGCGCTTTTTTCGCCACTTCTTAACGAATTCAAACTCCCGCCGACCAGCGGGATAAATTCAGCCAATTACACACAAGAGAATTATGAAAACCACGCAACGCATCATGGATTTATCACCGCGGCCGAAACTCCGCCTGTCTGAGATAGATCGGCTGATCCGCATCCATCGCATTCTCATACCGCCGCCCGCGAGGAACACGCTCATCGCGATGTGCGAGGACGGTACCTTCGAAACGGCTCCCCGGCCTAACGAACGCTCCCCATGGCTCGTCTATGAAGATTCGTTCCTGAGGTGGGTCGAGGAACTAGATGGCTAACAAAATAGGGCGTTCCATGCTATATTCCGCTCATTCGTTCCCACAAACCTGGGCCTATGAAGCGGTGTCCTCAATGCGGCCGTGAGTACGACAACACGATGATGTTCTGTCTGGACGACGGAGCAGCGTCTTAAACGATTCCGCTTAGAGCAAGTCAAGGATCTCGCGGCGATCCTCTTTTGGAGGGACATCGGTACACAGAATGAATTGTTGTCGATCTGAGGTAAGAACAAAAAAGAACGGGCAGCCTCCAGAGGTCAAAAGAGGATGCCCGTCTCGGGGATGCGGAGCTGTCTCCGCGAAGCCTTATTTACTTTCTATCTTGACGGCTACGGTGGCCTTTGGTGCGAGGGCCGCTCTGGCCAAGTTTTTCTCGGAACGTGATTGGATGGCGTGTGCGGCGAAACGCTCATTCGGGTTGCTTACGCCTGCCAAATAGTACGTGTCGCCGTAGCGATCAAAACTAACGACCGCTTGTCCGAAGACCGTAGTATCGGCCTCCCTCTGGAGCATCAGAATGGCGACGTCGGTATTCTTCTGACCACTCAGCTTGAGCGTTGCGGTGCTGCTTCGAGGCGAGATCGACTCAAGAGTGTAAGAGCCTGCGGCAAACAATTTGCCGTTGGCATAAAAGTCGAACGGTACATTTACCTTTAGCCGGCTGCTCACCTGAGCACTAACGGCCATAACCGAAACGAGAGCGACGAAGGTTGCAATAACGATTGTGGTGACGATGTTCTTTTTCATTTTCTTATCTCCTTTCAAATTGGTTTGGTTTCCCCTAAAATACTGGCGACCCTGTGTTCTTGCCGGATCGTTCCGTGCACCATCACTTTCGCTTCTTCGGCTTATAAAAGTCTTAAGAATTGGACTAAGAGTTTCTAAGAGTTTTTAAAAAATGGCTGAGGAACCCGTAAATAAAGGGGAATACTCATTCGGAGACTTCCGCGTAGATGTTTCGAGGCGCCTTCTTTTTAGTGGTGCCGGGCGCATCGCGCTTACGCCCAAGGTCTTCGATACCCTCCTTGTCTTCCTCGAAAGGCCAAACGAGGTTCTCGAAAAGGAGACCATGATGGAACTGCTATGGGCTGACAGTTTTGTCGAGGAAGCCAATCTGGCTCAGAACATTGCGGTGCTTCGCAAGGCTCTTGGCGACAGCAAGGCCGAACACAAATACATCATTACCGTACCGGGGCGCGGGTACCGGTTCGCGGGCGCCGTTCAGTATCGACCCGAGCCGTCCGATGGATCAGTCGCTACGTCAACAAGCCTCGTGGGGGACCTGGACAAGTCGGAAGAGCAGAACCTTCGAAGGCAAAATGCCGAACAGCGGATAACGACTTTGCCGGAGTTGGTCGCGCCGAGCAAAGCTCCTAACCATGCCCTGGACAGCTCGCACGGCGCTGGCACCGTCGAAAAGAATCTTGCCGCTGGCCTTCGCTCTTTCATCATAATGATCGCGTGCGCCATGATCATTCTAGCCGCTGGATATCTGGGATATCGCCAGCTTTCAGGGAAGGTCAGGCAAATCGATTCGATCGCGGTGATGCCCTTCCTGAATGAAAGCGGAAATGCCGACCTGGACTATTTGTCCGACGGGATCACGGACACTCTGATAAACAGCCTCGCCCGCCTGCCGAACCTTACTGTCAAAGCACACAGCTCCGTCTTCAGGTACAAGGGAATGAACGTACTTCCCCGAACAGTCGCGTCAGAGTTGTCGGCACAAGCGATCCTCAATGGCAGGGTGCTGAAACGGGGTGACGAATTCACGATCGCGGTAGAACTCATCGACCCCCAGACAGAGAACGTGCTTTGGTCGGAAAAATACGACCGCAGGCAGACGGATCTCATCGCCTTGCAAACTGAGATAGCCAGGGATGTCGCTGCAAGACTGCTGTCGCGGTTATCGGGAGAGGACCAGGCAAGGATCGCGAAGCCATATACAACCAGTTCGCAAGCCTACGAGCTTTACCTTCGCGGGAAATACCATTTCTACCGCCGATTGCCCAATGACATGGCGGAGGCCGCGGATTATTTCTCGCAGGCCATCGCGTCCGATTCGAACTTCGCTCTGGCATACAGCGGCCTGGCCGACACATACGCGCTGACGGGAGTGCCGCGTGATTCAATGCCAAAAGCGCGCCGAGCCGCCACCATGGCCATTGCTTTGGACAGCAATTTGGCGGACGCTCATAATTCGCTCGGACTGATCGCCGCGATCTACGATCATGATTTTGTGGGCGCCGAGCGTGAATTTAAGCGTGCCCTCGAACTGGACGCGGACAATGCGACGAGTCATTTCTATCTGGGAAATATGTATGCGCACCTCGGAAAATATGACGAGGGCCTCGCAGAAATACGGCGTGCTGTCGAGCTCGAACCATTTTCGCTCCTCATCAATCGGGTATACGGCGAAAAGCTCAGCGCCGCAGGCAAAGACCGCGAGGCCCTCGACCAGTTGAATAAGACTCTCGACCTTGATACTAATTCGGCTGGCACGCGCTTCTCTTTTTCCGAGGTGTATAACGCGATGGGGGATCAAGCGAAGAGTGTCGAAGAATTCGCCAAAGGTATGGAGCTGTCGGGCAAAACAGATATCGCCGCGGCTCTAAAGGATAGTTTCGCCCGTGGCGGATGGCGGGCCTTCCTGCAGGCTGTCGTTGATCAAAAGTGTGACCCGATCCTCGTGCCGTATTACGCCCAGCTGGGTGATAAGGACAGGGCTTTTGCCGAGCTTGACCGCCTTTTTGATGAACATGCCTATTACCTCGTGCTGCTGAATGAGGACCGCCGTCTTGGATCCCTCCGGAGCGATCCCCGCTACGCTGAGCTGGTCAAGCGTATCGGTCTATAGGTTCCGGCCTTCGGGGGTCCCGTCCTGGTGTATCATTGAGTCCTACCGAAATAGATCTTTTGGGGGAAATAATATGACAGATCTTACTCGCAGAGACGCGATCAAGGGTGTGTTTTCCGCGGGAGCGGCCGCTGTGTTAGCCGGCCACGCGACTGCTGAAGAGTTGCAGACCGTCGATCCGCTGGTTTTCGCCGGCAAGCACGAGCCGAAACCGCTGCCTTTCGATCCCGCAAAGCTCACCGGGATCTCTGAGAAGCTGATCGTTTCGCATCATGACAACAATTATGTCGGCGCGGTAAAGGCTCTGAATGTCGTCGAGCAAAGGCTCGCCGCGGCGATGCGTGATAAGGACCTTCCGGCATATCTCTATGGCGACCTCAAGCGCCAGGAATTGATCCGCACGGGCTCCGTCGTGCTGCACGAGAAGTATTTCGCGAATCTTGGCGGCAATGGGAAGGCGAGCGGCAACGCTCTCGCGATGATCAACCAGTGGTTCGGCTCGTACGAGGTGTGGGAGGCCGAATTCAAGCGCGTGGGGAACGCGCTCTCAGGCGGCTCGGGATGGACGGTCCTCGCATTCAATCTTCACACTAAGCAGCTCCACAACTACTGGCTTGCCGATCACTCTAACGGGCCGAACATGAGCGTACCCATTCTAGTGCTCGACATGTACGAGCACGCGTACCAGATGGATTACGGCGCGGCCGCCGCGAAGTACGTCGACGCCTTTATGACCAATGTGAATTGGGACGAAGTGAACCGGCGCATCGATGCCGTGGGCAAGATGTCCGCGATCTGACCATAAAAAGGTCCCGCCGAGAAGCGGGACCGTTAAAGAAGATCAATAAGGTAAGTTGGTTAGCGCCTTCTCGCCGGCTTCTTTGCAGCCGAACGTCTCGGCGCTGCTTTCTTAGCAGCCGGTTTCTTGGCGGCCGGCTTCTTAGCAGCGGCTTTCTTCGGTGCTGCTTTCTTAGCAGCCGGTTTCTTAGCAGCAGCTTTCTTAGCAGCCGGTTTCTTGGCAGCGGGTTTCTTAGCGGCCGGTTTCTTCGCCGCCGGTTTCTTCGCGGCAGCTTTCTTAGCAGCCGGTTTCTTGGCAGCAGCTTTTTTCGCCGCCGGTTTCTTCGCCGCTGGTTTTTTAGCAGCAGCTTTCTTTGCGGGTTTCTTAGCAGTCGCCATCGCGACTGTGTCACTCGCAGCAGTAACCGACGCGCTCGCGTCAGCTAACACTTCGGTCATTCGTTTTTCAGAAGCCATAGAGTTTCTCCAGTTTTTTTCTTAAGACAAATTGCTTGTCCGCGAAAATGCAAGCGGATGTTCGGAACACGACCGATGACGTTACTGCAAGAACATCGGTGCTGTTGATAAGATTACAATAGAATTTATTCCGCGTAACATTTTTTTTCGCACGCGCGTGCGTTGTGTTCCCGTCGATCGATGAAAAAACTTTTGATCATGCGTCACGCGAAATCGAGTTGGGACGATCCGTCGCTCGCCGATTTCGATCGTCCATTGAACGCCAGAGGATTGCGCGACGCGCAAAAAATGAGCGCGGCCCTCCGCACCGCGGGTCTCGTTCCCGATGTTGTCATCGCCTCTACGGCGGTACGTGCGCGCGATACCGCGGAACTCGTTTGTCAGAATATCGGCCGGAAGATCAGCATAGACCTTGAGCCCAACATATATGAAGCGTCGCCGCAAGTGCTACTAAATATTGTAGTTACGCTTGATGAAGAAAATGCCGGCGTTATGATGATCGGTCATAATCCAGGTATGGAAGGTTTGGTATTTTCATTGACCGGCGAGCTCGCGA
>JAFAOW010000173.1 GCA_019247455.1 Acidobacteriota bacterium
TGAGCGGCATTGGAAACAGTCGCGATGGCAGGTTTGGCTGAACGATGTGGTCGATACCTACGAGATCGAGGAAACGCCTTCCGGTTTCTCCGTGTATCTCGTAACGACACGCGGGCGGCATGTTCTCGGCCGTAAAGTTTTCAACGTTTCGCGGGAGGATGCCGAGACGCCCGATGAAGCACTACTTGAAATTCTTAGGGGCTTTTATGCCGTCCACCTCCCTCGGGAGATCCGCGTACCTGTTAATTTCTATGGACGCCGAGAGTTGACCGAAAGGCTGACCGATAAATTTGGCAGGCAGGCAGTGATCTCCGTAGCTCGCGGCCGCGGTGTCAATGCCGCGCGCGGCCTCATTGAAGGTCATGACGAACACGAATTGGACCGCGCGCGGCCTCGGGCCTCGCACGAATGGATCTCGCGCGAGCTGCAGAAGATGTTTTCACTCGACCGTGCGCCTAAACGCGTGGAGTGCTTCGACGTCGCTCACATCTCGGGGACAGGTTTTGTCGGAGCGTCCGCAGCATGGATCTCAGGAAGGTTCGTCTCCGCCGAATACAACTTCGTTCTTTCGGGAGAAAGGACCGAGCTCGGCGCTCTCGCAGATGCGGTACTTAAACGCATCGGCCAGTCTTCCCCTCCCGATCTCATCGTGCTCGACGGCGGTAAGCCCCAGCTAAACAACGTTCTCGGGATCTTTGAGAAAGGCGGTCGGCGTGTCCCACTCGTTGCGGCGGTCAAACCTCGCGGCAAGCACTCTTCTGTCGCTGCGTTCCTAAGCGAAGACGGCGGCTCGATACCCTTTGACGTCAATTCTCCGGCTCACGCCGTGCTGCAGCTGCTCCGTGACGAGGCCCACGATCTCGCGAACCGCGTCCATCGGGACTACCGGGAAATGATGCCCTTCTACGAGCGATCAGGCCACGAACAGCCGCTCGTCGTCCCTCTCAGGTTTCACGCGGAGAACGGTGGAGCGGAGGACCTTGTACCGATCCCGACGCGCTAAAAAGCCGGCGGTATTAGCCGCCGGCCTACAAAGGTTCGGAATGAACCTAGTTATGTGTGCTGTCAACCATGCAGAGCCAGCTGTTGCCCGATCTCATGACATTTCGCTGGATCAACCACTGATGGCCGCCGAACGTCATGTTGTACCAGGACCCGTTCGTCGCCTGCGCCTGAAAATGACCGAAGGTCCACGCACATTTATCCCCGTTTTCGGCACCGCTTGAGTCGTACCACGCGTTGAGGTCTGGGTCCGTCGTAGCTTCCTCAAGCTCGTGAGTCATAACCGAGATGGCACCGTCAATACCGGGATTGTTATTCGGACTCTTTGTCTGCGCGGCACATGACGATATGCAGCGGTTGGCATTGCCGACAAACGAATAGCGTACTTTTCCATTCGTAAGATTGCCGACCGTATGCCATCCGCAGTATTGCGTACAGAAGCCTGATGACGCCGTAACATTGGATGAGGTCAAAACGAAATAGACGCCGCTGGGGTTATACGGAAGGCGATTGGACGAAATAGCGTTGTTAACGATGTTCCTGATCGCCGTATCTGACAGCCGCGTGCTCGTGCCGCCGTCCGTAGTTTCACCGCCAAAAAGAACATTCCCCGAAATGGGACTGCCATACGTTTTGTTGAGCGCAAAGTGCGGTGTTCCCCCGATGCTGTTAGCCCAGTCACGAATTAGCTGCTGCCCGGCCGGCGTGTCCGAACCGTTCGCTTGATTCCAGTTTCCGTACCAGATCAAATAGATCGTCGGCGTCCCGATGACCGGCCCGCCGTGATTTATCAACGCCGAGAGGTTACCGGTACCGCCGGTCGTCAGTGCGGCCTTGATACGGCCCGACATCGTGAATCGGATAACGTCGTCGGGCATCGGCGCCTGATTCATTGGGTGCTCGACGCGGCCCTGTCCGAATGAAAGGCTCACACATGCTGCCGCGGTCACCGCGACAAACAAAGAGATAACAGATCTTTTCATAGTTCTCCTGAATATACTGGGAAAGAGCAACTTTTCGGGATACGGCACTAATTGATCCGCCTGCACGCCAGGCGGTACTACCGGCTATTTTGTTCGGTCGTGCCGCTCAGAACGAGCGGCTATGTGAATGGACTAGTATGTTTATACGCCCGATATCCGGACCCTGTCAATAGAATTCTATCGGGCGTCTCCCGCTCCGGCGTTTTAGAAAAATTCCGCCGAATTCTTCTTCACAAAAGCCTCGATATCCGCGACTGTCTTGAGCTCGTCCAGCTTTTCATTTGCGCTCGGCTTTGTAGTAAAAGCTTTCCCGGTATTTACATAAACAGCATTTGACGGATAGCCGGACTTTGCTCCGAGACAGCTGCCGGCGATGATAACGTCGGTCTTGCCGTCGCCGTTGAGATCGTTAAAGCCAACCGCCTCGACCCAGCATCCCTCGCCTGCACCGATCGCATCGGGAAATTGGAAAACCTGCTTGCCGTCCTTATAGATGTAAAACGTCGAGCCGCGAGGTACGTCCCTTTCATCGACCATCTCTTCCTTACTGGCGAAGGTAACGAAGCACGACCCTCTGAAGGGCTCGAGATCGAAAGGAAAGCTCTGCGATTTGATGAACTTCTTACCCGATTGCGCGGCCTCGTCGCATTTGATCGAGGGATTGGCGGATTGCGTGTTGGCGTTAGCTGCCGCAGGGCTCGCCGCCGGTGTCGAATTTGAGCCTGTCGCATTCGCGTTCGCATTCGTTGCTGACGCGTTATTGGCGGCGCTGTTTGTGCCGACGCTGAATGAACACGCCGACGCGAGGGCGACGATAAGAATGGTCGAGATCAAGAGGGCTTTTTGCATATGCCCGCTAGCTTACACCAATTTTTCATTTACCAAAGCCGGTGCGTGCGTTTTTGCGACCACGCCCGTTCAGTCAGGGCGAAAGGCCCGACGTCATTGACGGCTTCACTCAAGCGAAAAAATAAGAACTGAGCCGCCTATGTACTTCCAAACGCTTCTCACTTCTCACTTCTCACTTAATTCCCTATTCCACCCTCACAAAGTCCGTGCCCGTCCGGCCAAACGTCTCCGGATGGTACATTTCCTCGGCCTTTGCCGGAGGCACTACGAACTGCCCCGGCGTCGTTGCGCGCGTTACATATGAGTAGTTGTACACTCCCTCCCAGAGCAGCGAGGTAAACGCCTCCGCCCGCTCGTCACGGAAGTTCTGGTGCTCGAACCAGTTCATCCTCCACCACCATTCGCCGCCGAATGAACGGCTGCTGTAGGTGAGAACGCTCGTCGAGGGATTGGCATCCGCCGGGATCGACTCTGTCGTCGCCAGCTCGGGATTTAGTATCTCGAGGCCTGCCGGCAGCTCGTCAACCAACGCAACGTGATACCGCCGAGCCTGAGCGACCATTGTCAGCCGGACCCGGACGCGCGCACCGGCCTTGATCGTCCACGAACCGTCAGGGTTCTGCTTCACATCGCCCGCGTCATCGACCGCCTCGTATTTGCGTAAAACCGTGAAGCCGTAATCCGCAGGATCGAGCTTAAGGTTTTTAGGCGCGTACTTCATGCCGATGCGGTAGTAAAGACGTCCGGGCCCCTGTTTATCAATAATGAGATTCGAGACGGCGTCGGAACGCAGGCTGCCAGCCTGCGTATCAGATCCGGGCAGGCTAGCAGCCTGCGCTCCGACGAGATACGACATCGGAATATTCAGCAGATTCGAATCTGCCGATCTACCCTTGAATGCCTGTTCGCCGGTATACGTGTTGCCGAGCCACACGCGTGCGACGAAGTCGGGCGTAACCTTTTCGAAGGCATTGAAGTACTTGTCCAGCGCCAGCAGGATAAAGACATTCTCCTGCGTGTTCGACCATGCTCCTTTCGTCCGATGATCGAGCAGGCCGCGAACCAGCTTTGGAATCAGGTCGTTCTTTGGATCGGCCTTGATCATCGCCTCGAGCAGCACCCCGTCGGCACGTCGATTGGAGTACATTATCAGCCACGCACCGTCGCCATAATTCGTGACGAAGTTCGCCGTCGCGGCTGTCTCGGTCGTATGGTTGTTGAGGTAATGCAGAATATTCTGCACCTCGCCCTGCGAACCTGGATCGTTGGCAAGGACTGACAATATCCATCCGAGCGCTTCGTACGGCATCCGGGTCTGATACAGCCCGTCGGACGGAGAACCGGTAGGAGTGACCGTCCTCGCCTCGGCTAGAAGCTTCTTCGCTTTCGCCGTGTCCTTGTCGCCCATCAGGTCGCGGACGTACAGAGCATACGCGGAGATGGTCCAACGAACTTCAGGCGAGTTTTTGTACCACTCGTCGTAATGCGACTCGACGTCCTTTAGATAGGGTTTCGTCTTATCGATCATCTCCTGCGGCACCTTGTAGCCCTTAGCCTTAGCGAGAGCCAAAGCGTGGGCCACATGTACCGTCAGGAACGGGTATTCGTATCGCTCACGGTCGCGTTTCCACAGCCCAAAGCTGCCGTCGCTCCGCTGTCGAGATTGAAGTATCTCGATGTCACGAGCAAAGTACTTGTTCAGCTCGTCCGCCGTCGGCATATCCTTCGACTTGAACGCGGATAGCACGTCACGCATCGCGGCGATCGAGATCATCCGAGACGAGATCTGCTCGGAGCAGGCATATGGATAATTCGTCAGGTAAAGGAACGCATCGGTCAGCTCCTGAAGCTGCGTCGACGAAGTGGTGACCTCCAACCCGCCGAACTGCGGGAATACATCGCCCGGCGTCTGAACCGGCTGGACGATCGCACCGTTCTGATCGGTCGTGCCGTACGTCGCGAAGGCCTCGGTCGTAGCCGGCGTCCAAACAGGTAGACTTATTTCCGCTGCATCCGAATAGCTGCCGCTCGTTACCGCGAACTGGAACCGCGCCGTCCCCGCCTTATTAGCCGACACTGGGAAACGAACCTCAGCACGGTCGTTGGCCTTGACCACGACGCGCTTACCCGACTGGAACGCAGGCGTCCCGCCTGCACCGCCGCTAGAGGCCTCCAGCGTTGCATTGGTCGCACGTATCCCGACGTCCACCGTCATATCCTTATCAGTCTGGTTCTGCACAACGACGGGAAGATCGATCTTGTCGCCAAAGTTCATGAACCTCGGCGCGGACGGCCTGACCATTAGCGGCTGCTTGGCGGTGATGTTCGATTCCGTTTTGCCAAAGCGCTTGCCGGAATCCACCGCGACCGCCGTGATGCGATACCGCGTCAGATTGTCAGGCATCTTTACATTCAAGACTGCCCGGCCATTGCCGTCTGTTTTCACTGTCGGTGACCACAAAGCAAGAGCGTTAAAATTCTGTCGAAGATTTATCGGGGTTTCTGCCTGGGTCTTGCCGGTGTCGAGGTCCGATCCATCGAGCTTCAACTCTTCGCGTTCACCCGCTTGCTTTGCCATCGGGGACGCCGCGGCGCGATTGAGTGCTCCGCCAACGGCCCGTCCTTCTGACATGACCGACACTGAGTCAGCCATCACGGGCGAGGGCGGTGGCGGCGGATTCTTTTTAACGTCCTCGGGACTGCTGAGGAGTACATCCTTACGAAGGTGATAATCCGTCACGCCTGCTCCGCGCGCCTGATAAAACGTGTCCATCGGGTCGCCGATGATGTAGCGCGAAAGAGCGAGCACGCTCTCGTCGACAACGACGACAGCGACCTCGCTGTTTGCGACCGGCTCGCCGCGAGAATCTTTGACTTGTACTGCGACTTTCGTTTCGGCGCCGGGCGCGAGAGTGGCATCCGCGGGCTCAGCCGAAACCGTCAGCTTCCGGGATGCGGTCGAAATGGGAAGGTTGATGTTCCCGCTCGCGAAGGCAGGACGGCTCGCGAGTTTCGGATCCACCTCTCCCTTGTCATTAGTCCGCTGCTCGGAGCCCACAAGATCGACCTGGGCGGTAATGTTTGGCAGATACTTTTCGTCGAGCGGGATCTTGAGCGTAATCGACGAGTCCTTCATCGTGAACCGTTCGGTCTTGACGAGACCATCACGCCTCAAGGTGAGCACTCCCTCTGCTGGCGTGAACGGCGCGATCACGAGGATCTCCGCCACATCGCCCGGAGCGTAATCCTTCTTGTTAGGAATGATCTGGACATTTTCCTGCTCGATCGTTCGCTTCGGGGGCTGCTTGCCGCCGGGCACCCACACGGTCATCTCGCTCTCGTTGAACCGCTCCTTGTCGTCCATCACACGCGCGGTGATCGTGTAAACGCCGCCTTGCTTGGCGACAAAGGAGCAGATCTGCCCTTTATCAGCCGATTTGACCGAACAGGTCTGGTCATCGATCGTCTGCTCCGACCAGCTTCCCTTGTCAAAGACCCAGTCCTTGAGAATGGCCTTGATCTCGACATCGCGGCCCTTCTGAATGTTGCCGTCGATGTCTGTGACGATGGACTCGATATCGATCTTCTCGCCCTTTTGCACAAACGTGCGCGGCGTTTTTACACCGACATAGAGCGAAGACGGATGTACCAACAGCGAGGTCGAACTTGACCACGTCTGACGGTTGACGTCTTGCACTGCCGCCGAGGCCGAGATCGTGTACGGCCGCGGTGGCTTGACCGAGTCAAAGTCGATCTTCAGCAAATGCTTTCCGGCCGCATCGGTCGTGCCCTTGTAAGTCTGGGTCGTTCCGCCGCCGCGGTAGCCGCCTTCGAAATCGTACATCCTCCACCACGGCACCCACGTACCGAATGTGTAGTCTTCGCGATTCGGCGGTGTGTAATTTGTTGGAGTTGCCGTGACGGTCCAGTTGGTCTCGGCGTTCGCGAGACCGCCGCCGGCGTAGTACTTCGCCTCGACACCAACCATCGCGCTGCCGCCGACGATATGCGGGGCCTCGGTCTCGACCTTCGTCGAAACTTCGAATTCCGGCCGGCGAAATTCCTGTATCTGGAATTGATGGTTGTAGTAGCCATAGACCGACCCGGGGGTCGACATCAGCGTAAAACTGATATTCGCGTAGCCGAGGTTTACGTTGTCAGGCAGCTTTGCCTTTATATCAAAACCGCCAAACGTGTTGAGCTTCGTCTCGCCGTTTGCGATCTCGTTGCCGCGGGGATCTGTGACCTTGTATTGCAGCTTGTCGCTCGAATCCATCGGCTCGACGTCGCCGAGCTTGCTCATATCGACCCGCCGCAGCCAGCCCTTGACGTTGATCTCCTCGTTGGGCTTGTACATCTTGCGGTCGTCAAAAACAAACCACCGCAGGCTCTGCCCCGAAGCCTTCTTGTACCACGAGCCGGTGTCCTGCCAGTAGTAATCCGTATTCTCCGGCAGGAACGCGACGTCCCTTCCCCGTTTCGCGATAAGAATGTTCTGCCCCTTTTGCGAAGGCGAATCAGGAACGGGCAATCTGAGAATGCCGTTGTCGCCGGTCTGGTTGTTCTGCGCCTCGGGAACGCTTTCGACGCTGCCGGTGGAGCCGTCGGTGTCGACAGACTCTATCCCGTCGGCGTTCGGCCCGTGCCCCCAAGAAGTAAGCCAGTTCCAGGCACGCTCGAAATACCCGGGCGCTTCGTTTTCAGCCGTGTGCCCGCCTGTTACAGGCTTGCCGTTTGGCCAGATCGAAAGGTCCACTCCGGCCATGGGCTTGCCCGTCTTAAGCTCTGTCGCAAATCCTACGAGTTCTTCGTTATCGACAAATGCATCCAGTCCGATCTGCGTCGACTGGACCCATGTGAAGATTCGTGTCCGGTCGTATTTGTCCTTGCGGACGGTGGGCTCGATATCGACGATGACGTTGCCGAAGCCGCCGTTAAGTGCCTTGCTCAGGTCGATGCGCGTCTCGACCATTTCGTCCGGTTTATTGGCGATCGAAACGACGTCCTCCGACACGAGCCTGCCCGGGACCACGGGCCGCTTGCCGTCGTCGTAATTTATGTGGCGAACGTAGTCCTGGAATTGCGCCCAATCCTTCGGGTCGACGGCGTAAAGCTTGACGCGGACTGCGTTATGGTTTGTCGAGTAGATCGAGAAGGTTTGCTTTGCGGTTGGATCGAGCACGGTCATCGAACCACCCTGGGCATAAAGGCTCTGGTCAGCAGATCCTACTTTAATCGTCGCGACCGCGGGCTTCCCAAGCGACTGCCCAAAAATGTCTGACAGCGTGCCATCGACGGTTATCTTGTAAGTCGTCCGACCCTTCTTATAACCCTGGATATAGACGTAATTGCCTGAAGGATAGATACTTAGCCCTTCGACCGCGGGCTCGATATGCACCATCTCTTTGGTGAATTTCGACGCCTCGATCGAGTTGTTGAACTCGAGCATCCATGTCTCGAACGGCGAGCAGTTCTTATTTTCCTGCCACCCGCAGTAAGCACGTCCGAAAGCAAATGGGCTATACGTATTGAACGTGTAACTCTGGGCCGCTGGCGTTGTCAGCGGTCCTTCTGCCGAGGGAGTACCTTTGTCAACGGAAACGGTGATCGTCGAAGCGGGCGGCAGCGCGTTGTCAGATGTCCCGTCTGAATTTACGGCGCGAAATGCGAGCCACCTGCCGGGCTGCGCTTGTTTCGAGTACATCGAGATTGCAGCGTCGCCCGCGATCTCGGCATCCGTGGCAAGCCGGATCGGCAGTCGCTTGCCCTGTCCGGTTACTGTCATCGTTTTGATGACCGCCTCCGGATTTATCGCTTGGTCGAATGAAACGAACATCATCGCGTCTCGCCTGACGATCTGGTTCGCGGGAACCATTTGCAGCACCTTTGGAGCCGGCGTTGTGAATGTCCAGACCACATCCTTTGCGAGCGTTTGGCCGGTCGCCGACTTGGTTCCCGCCGGCACGCGGGCCGTGAATTTGGTTGCCATCGGGAAACGCTTGGTCGTATCGAACATCAGCGTCTTCGTGCCCAGCCAACGCCAACGGCCCTCGACCTGCGGACTCAGCTCCACCGGGGCGTATTGGGCAGCCTGTTCCTGAGAGGAAACCGCGACCATAGGCTGGGAGAACGTGACATTTAGATCAGGCGCGAGCGGCACCTCGCCCTCAGGCGAATAACGGATCACTTGCAGTGTCTGACCGCTCATGTCGACATTCGGCCTGGCACGCATCTCGTCCGACGGGAACTTCACTGGCAGCATCTGCCCCGTCTTGGGCGCGGGCAGCGTGCCGACACGCTTTGCAAAATCGACCTGGTCCGAATCGTCGGGCTTTATTTCCGGGATGCGTTTGAGAAGGCTGTTGGTGTCGTTCTGGGAGAGCGGGTCGGTCGAAGCAAGGGGTTCGACGATGCGTTTTTCTGCGCCGGCGACCCCCTCGCTAAGCCGGAACTTGAGTCCGTCGGGCGCGTCCTTGAGCTTTTGATCCATCGTTTTACCGAGTATCTGAGCGTTTCCAGTAGATGCGAGGGGAGCGATCATTCCGAGATATATCGCCGTTAACAGCAGCCAGGCGGTAAGTTTTTTCATGATTTTTGATCCTGCCAAAAAAGAGTCATGGCCTTTTGCGGCCTAGTGTTTCCATTTGTTGAACGGATGCGGCAAGGCGTTCTTGCGCGTAACCTCAGCAGCCCTTAAGTATCGCAAGTGCCGTCTCGCCGCCGCCTTGGGTGATGTTCACAAGGGATCCTGGGGCGAGGCGGACCATCCCTCCCTCGACCTCGCCGCGGAACAGAAATGGATCGAAATCTACATTAAGGGTTTCCATTCGGGCGGTCCCCTCGGCGAAGGCCGGCATCTCGACCTTCTCGTTGCCCACACGTTCCTGAACGACATATGGTTCCGTCAGCGCCGCCTGAATGGCGTCGTCCCACGCTCGTTCGGATGACTCCCAACCGAGTATTATTCCGTGGCCGCCGTAATCATCATTGGGTTTCAGGATCAGCCCGTCGCGCCTCGAGCGGACTAACGGCACGAGATCTACCCTGCGGTCACGGAATGTCGTCGAACGCTCCGCAACACGGCGCGTCCAGGGAATGTGATCTTGAATAACGGCGCGCTGGGCTGTGGTAAACAAGCCGGAGTATTTCTCGTCCGTCAGCACGGCAAAGCTCGCCTTTTTGTGGGGTATTTTTGTCCTGAACGAGTTAACCATGCAAACGTTGCCGTCAGCGCAGGCCCGAAGCAAGGCGTGTGATTCATCAAAGGCCTGCAAATATTCATGAATGATCACGCGTTTATAGAAGATATCCACGCGAAAGCCGCCGGCCGATAACACCCCGCCTGAATACTCAAGCTCATTCGGATCGCAGATCCGAACGTCATGACCCTGGGAGCGAAAATGTTCACCGAGTATTTCAAACTCGGGAGAGGTATCAACGCCCGTCCAATCCACAATGGCAATATTCGGTTTGGCCCTTTGTCCGCCTCTCGCCCGATAGGCCGAATCCAGGGAGTCTAGAAGCCGTCGATGCGGCTGCGGATAGAAATGATCGTGGGAAGCAAGAAAACCTTTGACCAGAGGTACTTCCGAAAAGAGGTTTTCTAGAGACGGTTGATCGCCTATGCCGGCTGGATTTTCCGCGTTGTATTCAAGGAAAGCGAATCCGTCACGCGACATAAAGGTATCGAGTCGGCTGGTTATAGAAATGTCTTGATAACCCGGGTCGATACGGGCGGCGCGCAGTTCCGCTTCTAAAAGGCCCAATTCATCGGCTATCGCATTATCTCGTAACGCGGCCGCGGTCACTTCTCCAAAAGCTCCATAAAGGGTCCACGCAGCATCCTTTATCTCCCTGTAACGGGTTTCCGGGAGAAAATACGGTCGCAGAAAGCGGCATATCGGACGCTTCCCATGAAGTATTCCTGTTTGCCGCTGCTTCTCCGTCAGCCGATCAAAAAGGGACGTATCGTGCTCGTGCTCGTGCACGAGCTTTCGATCAAGATCGTCTACGGCCGATTGCATCCTTCCGAGCATTTGGATATGTGTCTGAGGCTGATACAACTGTAAACCAGAGGCCGATAAATCCCTATTTTCGAGCCCGATCGACCGGCCCCGTAATTGCCGTCATCAAAACTATTTTCCTGATATACTGATTCCCGGAATTTGCAACTTTGCGCGCCGGGCCGTCGTACGGGATTTGGCGGTATTTGCGTGGGGCACATTTATTGAGGAGCTGATAGAAAAATGGGATTGTGGCAGAGAATAACAAGAGTCTTTAGGGCAAGCACGGGAGCCGCCCTCGACAGGATCGAGAACCCCGAGCTCGTTCTCCAGCAGACCATTCGGGACATGCGGGACCGCGTGCCCGAACTGAACAATGCCGTCGCCCAGGTAATGGCGACAGAACGCCTGCTTCTCAAGCAAAAAGAGAATCTCGCCGAGCAGAAGGTAGATCTGGATTCCAAGATCAAGGCCGCTGTTAAGATGGGGCGCGATGATATCGCTACCGCCTATATCGGGCAGCTCCAGCAGGTGAGTGCCGACCTCGACCGCACTGAGATACAGTCCGAGCACGCCGGCGTAGCTTCTAAACAGGCCCTAAAGGCCCGCGACAATTACGTGCTCAACATGAAAAAGCGCACGGCAGAGGCCATGCAGCTTATTTCAGCGGCTAAGCAGGCGAAGCTTCAGGAACAGCTCGCTCAGACAATGGAGGCCTTCAACATCGGCGACGACGCGTCCACTTTCAACGAGATGCGCGAGAAGATCGACCGCCGGGTTGCGGCCGCCGAGGCCAAGCTTCAGCTCGGAGCCGCCTCCGTCGACAATCAAATGGCCGACATCGAACGCGAGGCGATGGACATCCAGCTTCAGGACAAGCTGCTCGAATACAAGCAGCAAATGGGCATGCTCGGTACCGGAGCACCGACCAAGCAGATCGAATCGGGCGGCTCGGCAGCCGACGTTGAGGTTGTGAATACCGCGACGGAGTCAAAATCTTAGGCCGTCGAGAAGGTTCGAACGTGTTTTCCGCGATGCGCATCTAGTTAGTTGATATGGCCGATCTCGCCAAATACCGCACCGAGCTCGATAGGTTCAATGCGAGTTATGCAAAAGAAGCCGTCAAAGAACCATTCAATTTTTGGGCTTTGGCGGGCTTTCTTGCGGGTGCGGCATTTACCGGAAGCGTAATTCCCTTGCTTATTGCCCTGATCGCGGAGGCGATCTACCTCGTCGTTGTGCCTAATTTACCAAGCTACCGCGCACTTGTCGCCCGCCGTTACAAACAGAAGCAGCTTGCCGCCTACAACGCGAATCGCGAGGGCCTCATCAAGAGCTTCACCCCTCGCGAACGCGAGGCCGTCGAGTACCTTCGCTGGCTAAAGGACAAGATACAGGACAACTATAAGAAATTCACCGGGGCGGGCGAGCTTCCGTCGAATCTAAAGGCGCTCGATCAGCGTTGGGAAGATTTCGTAGAGCTCCTGGACGTTTACCGCCGCCGTAAGCAGCACCTTAAGTCGATCAATCGGACCGCCGTTCACAATCAGCTTTCCCAGGCCTTCCGCGCGATGGAGGCGGCGACCGACGAAAAGACAAAACGCATCCAGCAGACGAATGTAGAGATCCTCAAGCGCCGCGTTTCTTCATTCGATGAGATCGAGCGGAGCGTGAAGCTCGTCGAGGGACAGCTGCAGTCAATTGAGAATTTCTTTAGCTATCTCAACGATGAGATCGTCACTATCTCAACGCCCGAGAAATTCTCCCTTCTCGACTTCGAGCAGCTTTCCGATTCCATTGCAATGACCAAGCAGATGCTCGACGCGACCGCCGACGACGTCGGTGCTCTCGACACCTATAACCGTCAAATGGGCAACTACGAGCTTCTTCCCGGAACAAAGTAACAAGTACTCGTTCACGATCCCTTGGCCGCAGAGTCCTATCTTTGCGGCCTTTATTCGTTTGGGATAAAATTGTGGTTTTTGCGAGGTAAGAGAATTAGATATGAAGAAAGTAGGTATCCTGGTCGGCCGCGAGGTCACATTTCCGGAGTCGATCATTAAGAGCATCAACGATAAGGGCGCGGGTAAAGTTTCCGCCGAAATGGTCACGGTCGGGGGCATCCGCCTCGACGAGCCGAAGAGATACGATGTCGTTATCGACCGGATTTCGCACGAGGTGCCCTACTATCGAGCGACGCTTAAGAGGCTGGCGCTCGAGGGGACCTATATAATTAACAACCCATTCTGGTGGTCGGCTGACGATAAGTTCTTCAACTTCGCGCTCGCGTCAAAGATCGGCGTCGCTATCCCAAAGACGGTCCTTCTCCCTCAGCACAGCTATATCAAGGACATCACGAGTGCAAGCTTGCGAAATCTCGAATTCCCGATCGATTGGGAAGCGATCGTCAATTATGTCGGCTTCCCTGCTTTCCTGAAGCCTCACGACGGCGGCGGATGGAAGAATGTCTCAAAGATCCACTCGCTCGAAGAGCTGTTCGTCGAGTACAACGATTCGGGTACCCTTTGCATGACGCTTCAAGAGGGTATCGAATACGACCAGTTCGTGCGGTGCTATTGCGTTGGGAAAGAAAAAGTTTTGATCATGCCATACGATCCGTCAAAGCCGTACCTTTCGGGAATGCAGTATGTTGATGTCGACGAATACCTCACGCCCCAGCTGCACGCCCGCGTGGAGAAGGACGTAAAGACCATCTGCACAGCCCTCGGCTACGACCTGAATACCGTTGAGTTCGCGATCAAAGACGGCATGCCATATGCGATAGACTTTATGAATCCGGCTCCCGATGCCGAACTCGCTTCAGTCGGCGAAAAGAACCACCGGTGGATCGTCGATAACATGACCGAATTCATACTGAAAAAGCTCGAGACAGGTTGGGAAGCTCCCGAATACCGCTGGTCTGCAATGCTAAATCCGCCGGAGAAGGCCGCATCCGCTGAAAACATTCTGCACGTATAAGCGCGACTGTTTTTGGACGGTTCGGCCGCTTTGTTAGGCCCTCTGCGTTGTGCCCTACTCCGCGGGCTCTCCCGCAGGCACCTATGAACACAGATCTTGATACGGGTGGGGGAGGGACTTACTCGCCCCTCCTCTCATTGGATTTCGCCTCTACTTCCCGTTGTTAGTAAACGAAACGCAGTCTCCTTGATTCTTAAAGATTGAACCGTCACGGCGCGTCCAGAATTGCCAGCCGCCGTTCTTGCACTGGTCCTTGTTTGTCGGCGGGCCAATGACAGTGTCGCAGCCCGACCCATCCACGATTCCATCATGGTCATAATCCCGCGCGCCCGGATTCTGATCGATATCGCAGCTGTTCGGTATACCATCACCGTCAATGTCGGGATCCACGCAATCTGGAATATTGTCGTGGTCCTGATCGGGTGACTTACTCGCTGCACTCAGCGGATTCGAGCCGCAGGCCAATTCATTCACATCGGACTGCCCGTCGTTGTCGTCGTCGAGGTCTGCGTTATTACCGATCCCGTCATGGTCCGTGTCTACCCATTCCGTTGGGTCGAGGGGGAAGGCGTCGTTGACATCCGGGACACCGTCATTGTCGTCGTCCGAGTCACATGCGTTGCCGGCTCCGTCGTGATCTGTATCGAGCTGATCTGGGTTGCTTACACCTGGACAATTATCCGGTGGTTCTGTAACGCCGTCATTGTCCAGATCCGGCGGAGCTATCTGCGCCGCTACCGTAAACGGCGAAAGTGACGTAGTAATGCCACAGACCTGCGTCGCGGTCACGTTCGTGGTAACGTCCTGCCACCCCGCTCCCGCAAAGTGCAGCAGCCTGAGATTTGCACCCGGTGAAAAGTGCAGGGCGGAGATGTCAAAACAGACTTGGACCGGTCCCGAAAATGCGGCCGTCGTTTCGATGTTGAAGAAAAGCGGCGGGTCGCCCAGCTGAAACGCGGTTGGGATCGCCGGCCCTCCGGCCGAACTTGTGACCGATGTAACTCCCGGCGAGGTAACATTATCGAACGTCATGGTTACAGGCGTCGTGCCCGTGGTTGAATCGATCGGGGCTATGGGCACCGAGGTCCCCGCGGGTGTGGTGGTCGCAGCGATCGGTGTGCTCAAAAATATGCCGTCATCCAAGGTCCCGCCTGAAACACGGGCCCACACCGCAAAGCGTCCTCGACTGTTCCATGTCAAAGTCGTCGTCGAGACCACTGGTTTTCCGCCGCCAAACTGCGGCGCGACCAAGCCTCTAACTAATATTTCCTCGACCGAATCATCCTGCTTCACGCGCCAAACTCCCAGCGCCCGAACACTCGGCGTAATGAAGAAATTCGCAAAAGCGAGTTCACCGTCCTGGCTTAACTGGAAGTTTTCACTTAGAAAGCTGTTTAGGGAGGTTTGGATCGTGTCGAAACTCCCACCAGCGGTACCGGGCGCAGCCTGACCTTGCATGGCGACCGGATGAACGGCGCCGCCGGGACCGCGACGGATAAAATAGGCTGAATTCGTAGTTGCGCTATTAGCTATGTCAGATCTAAATGCCACGTCGCTCTGATTGTTTATCAGGACCTCGACGCGAGGAGCCGTAATTACAAAATTTCCGCCTACCGGCGACGCGTCTCCATTTTGAGCGAGCATCGTTAGCGATCCCGGGCCCGTACCCGTAAATACGCCGCCGTTACCGCCACTCAAAGCTGCAATAAATGCCACTTCCCCGTTGTCGTTGAAAGTTGCGGTCGTAAAGCTAGAGAACGTCTTTCCGCCGGTTCCGGGGGCTGTGTCGCTAGTATTGGCGATCTTCGTAAAGCCCCCTCCGACCGTACCAATATAAATACCGCTGCCGGCCGGCGCACTCGTAGTGAGCGTAGCGAGAACCTTGCCGCTGTTATTCAGAGACATTTGGCCACTGAAACCCGAGATCGTGCCGGAACCACTTATAGTGTCCCCTGTTTTCGCTACCCGCCGCATACCATTCGCCTCGCTCCAAATATAGATCCCCCGCGAGCCTCCAGTCGGCGTCGTGTTTGAGCTGGCCAACACCAGTACCTGGCCGGCGTCATTGATCTGCATCGGCGAGACGGTCGTGCTAAGTGCTGGCCCGTTAAACACCTGCCCGGCAACATTTGGATCGCTGTCCCCAGTTACCACGACCTTGGAGACCGGGCTCCCGATCTTTTTGATAAATACTCCGGTGGTACCTGAGATCGTGCCGCCCAAGAGCTGTGCGGAGAAGACAACCGTTCCTGACGAATTCACGAAGACATCACTACCAGATGGGCGCATTATCGCACCGCCCGTACCGGGTGCATTATCGGCGTCCGTCGCAACGATCGATGTCGAATGGTCGGTCATATTGTGTATTGCAAGACTGTTCCTGCCGCCTGACCGCCTGGCAAGGAGCCCGATATAATCGCCGGCCCCCGTCAGCTTGAACGCACGCAGCTGATTTCGCGCCGCGGCTGGCAATTGATCGCCGGTGCTCATGAGCGGATTCATCGAACCGCCGTCATTGAGGTATTCCGCGTAATCGGCCGATCCTCCTACGACGTCGGCCCACATATAGACCTTGCCATTGTTGAGCGTTCCGTTGAGTGTGGTCCCCGAAACCTTTAAGGTTCCGCCGCCGCTAAGTCCGGACGACTGCCCGTCAGCCGCGATCATTACGGGAGTTCCCGAACCTGATTGTTGGAAGAATGCGTTTGCGGGCCCGGCATTATTCAAGGCGGCCTTAAACGTGACAGTGCCACTCGAATTCATCGAGAAGGTCGAGAACGCATTAAAAGTTTGACCCGGAAGGCCCGGCGCGGACTGCAGACGTGCCGCTACCGTCTGAGTGCTTGATCCTCCTACTCGAAAGACCCCGGAAGGAGATGACCCGCTGGCTACATTCGAAGTGATGAGGATATCTCCAGCATCATCGAAGGCTTGCAAAACAATGGCCCCGGAATATGTTCCCGAAAGCGGCGTGCTATCGCCCGTCGCCACCCTGCGGATTAAAACTCCGGCCGGGTTACAGGCCCATACGCCGCTACCCGTACTAAATACGACGTCACCATTGTTGTTAAGAAGCTGGGTGCCCGCACTGCTGAAGGTTCCTCCGCCAGGTTGTGGATCCCCGGCAACGACTACGCGTCTAACGCCGCTGCTGCTGCCAACAAAAACGCCGAGACTGTTGGCCGGATCATTTAGCCGTGCGGTGAACAGCACTTCCCCAAGATCATTCATGCCGAAATTTACTGGCACCAGCGTTACAAAATTTCCGCCTCCACCGGGAGCGCTGTCGCCAAGCCCGGCTATGCGTGCGGGCGAACCCCCAGCCGGAACTGTATAGAGTGTGGTAATTGCGGGCGCGGTAGAGCCGCTCACCACCAGCGGCGCAGTAAAAGTGACGGCGCCAGAACTGTTTATTCCTACTAAGTTTAGATTCCGTTCAAACTTTACGCCCCCTCCCCCGGGAGCCAACTGTGTGCCGTCCACAACTTTCGTCAAGTTAGTGCCGTCCCATGTAAGGACCGCGCCCATTCCCACCCCGTTTGACTGAAAGAAATCGACTCGAAACGCCATCACACCTGAGGCGTTTACTCTCACCGTCGGACTGAAAAGATCGACCCGGCTGCCAGGAAATCCCGGCACCTCATCACCCGCTTGCATCACGAGCTGAGTTGGCTGGCCCGCTGGCTTATAGAACACCGCCGACTGCCCTGCACCCAAGAAACCATACGTGCCATTTTGGCCAACGTTACCGGGACCGGCTACGCCAAACCTGTCTGAGAGGCCCAGTTGAGCCTGACTCGTGATCACGGGCACAAGTTCGCTTTGTCCATAGACATTAGCGACGCCAATGGCAGCGAGGATCGACAAAATGAATAACAGGCGCAAAGCCTGCGCTGGTTGGGACGGCATGGGAATCGACATGTTATCTCCTATTGGTTGAGAGGCGGATAGACAAAGCCTTATCGACCTGAATGAACGCACAAGGAACGTCCGGCAGCTGCCGCTATTCCGAGAAAGTAAATTGGTACCCTTGAATTCACGAGAGCGTAGCATAGGTCTTTTATAACGGTCAACGGGTCTCGCCGAGACTACATTTCTTAATTGCCTGCGTTTGCTTTACACTGAATGCCGTTTTCGCATGGCACGACTAGCTTCCAAGTACTACCTCCTGATCGCTGGAGTGGCCATAGGAATAGTCTACGGCCTCGTCACGCGTATCGTGTGGGGCCAGCAGATGGCCTTGGCGACACTCACGTATCTTTTCGTGATCCCGACCGTGCTCGGGATCATTCCGCTAATTTTTTCAAGCGAGGCGCAGGTAAGGTCGTACCTCTTTTGCATATTTGTTCCCTGGCTGACCATCCTTTCCGCGCTGTTGACGCTTGTACTCGTGCACTTGGAGGGAGTTATTTGCCTGGCCATCCTCGGAGCTCCGTTCTTTATCCTTGGCACGGTCGGAGCTCTCGTTTATAGATTGATCCGGATCCACATAAACAATAAGAAGAATCTCCTTCCATCGATCGCTCTGATCCTGACACCGGCGCTCTTGGCCCCGGTCGAGAATTTGATCATCAGTCCCTCTGATGTGTATTCGGACTCAAGCGAGATCGTTATCAATTCACCGGCAGAGCGTGTGTGGCAAAACATCATCCGGGTTGCGCCGATCCAAGATCGCGAATATCGAACGGGTTTCTTCAATTATCTTGGCGTACCACGCCCCGTTGAAGCGGAGTTGTTTGGTGAAGGGCCGGGAGCTCTACGTAAGGGCCATTTCGAAGGCGGCCTGCTTTTTGTGGAACATATACGCGAGTGGCAGCCCGGCCGGCGTGTGTCGTTCGATATTGAGGTCGATCCCAACACCGTGGCGGACAGGGTATTCGACCAGCATGTTCTAAAGGGAAATTATTTCCGCTTCATTGACGCTGCATACGACATAGAGCCGATCAGTGATACGCAGGTACGTCTTCGCTTGACGTCGCGTTACCGCCTCACGTCGAAAGTGAATTTCTACGGTAAGCTGTGGGGGGACATTTTTTTGAGGGATTTTCAGGATCGGCTTCTTGAGGTTATCAAAGAAAGGACCGATCAATGATCGGCCCGATCGTGCACGATCTCATAAGGAATTCTTTGCGAGAGCATTCTGCCGGTTACCATCAGACCTACCCAGATCAGCAGTGAAACGGTCGAGACCGCCCAGCCGATATCCGCGACAAGGTTGTCGTCGGCTATCAACCCGAAAATTATTAGAGGAAACGCGATGAAGGCGATCCTAAGCGCCGTCCCTTTAGAGGTCTCGACCGTCTCGAGTAAATTTACTCTGCCAATTTCCATCTCCATGTATTCTTCGTCGTCATGGAGACGCGAAAAATAGTCGGTCTCATTACGGCTCCAGCGGCGCAGCGACGGGGTGCCGGCGGCCCGATTGGCAGACGCGAAATGGTGGATCACATGCGCTATCTTTCCCTCTCGAAGCGCAAGCTCGGCCATGCCGCGGGCGGCCGCGAAGTTGTCGCCAAAGCGGTCCAAAACATTTTGAAAGACGGCGCCCGCGCGTTTCCCGTCGCCGATCTGAAAATAGCTCTCAGCGATCTGGTTCAGGAGGCCCGTGTCCTGTCCCGCACGCCGCTCAGATAGACGGAGCGCCGCGATGGCCTTTCGCTCGAGGCGGCGGTCCTTCGATACTCCCGCCCATGAATGCAGGCACCGTGCAAACTCGAATATGAGCCGCGCGTCTTTTGGACGGAGCACAAGGGCCCGGCGAAAGGCTTCAAGCGCCTGCAAAAGATATCCCGACAGCCTGAGTTCATTCGCAAGGGATTGAAGTTCGTCTGCTCGCTCCTCATCTTCGTTCGATTTGGGCCGTATACCTTGGTCTTTGTCGATCCGATGCCTCACAGCCGCACGCATCGTGCCCTCGAGGACCTCCGCGGACGGGATTCTTGCGAATTCTGCACGTGTCAGCACTTCTTTCGGTTCAGCCAAATGGTCTCGTAATTCGGCGGAACGAATATCCAAGGCGTTTTCAGGCAGCTTGGTTAATACAGAGGGCAGAATTCGCCTGAAATCATCACCACCGGATGCGATGGTGAGGCATGAGCCCTTGCCGCGAAACGTTGTCCTGTAACGATAGAAGATGTTCCCGCCTCTACGGGCCGCCCGGATGGCCTGGGTCTCGACTTGCTCGATGTCGTAAAGGCGAAGCTGTCGCCGCGAACGGTTGAACCAGTTCCAGGCTCGCGGAACAAGACCAGAGCGGATCAAACGCTTTCCATCGAAAATTATCTTGTCACCGAGGGCTAAAAACGGGATCAATATCCACGAGATGGCGAAGACGGCAAATCCGGCGATATCAAGTTCGAGATAAAAAAGTAAAGCTGACAGAAATGTGGAGAGCAGAAGCGCGGTGAGGTAACCGTGGGGCGATACCCTGATCGACAAGGGCTCAGTAGAGGAAGCTGCCTCTTCGGCCAGCGTCTCCTCACGAAGCCTGCTCAAATTCGCTCGGTCTGCGCCTTTCACCTGATAGCTATCCTAGCAAAAGACGCTCAATTTGAAATGTATCCTTAAGAACCTGGCTCCCCGCCAAAAGGATTGTCGGGCTCGGGCTCGACTATCTGTTTCGCGCGTTCCGGGTCGAGCTCCTTTAGTTTGTCTTTTGCGGCGGTCGCGGTCGCGGTCGGACGAACCGGCTTGCCGTCCCGGTCCTTCGCCTCGCTCGAGGCTTTAGCAATGTTGAAATAGATATCCGCAGCTTCCTGCTTCTTACCTTGCTTCTCGAAAACCTTGGCCAGCTCGAAATTGATAGTGTCCTTTGCAATTATCGGGTCGCTCAGTCCGGCCAGCTCCTGATACAAGGTCGCGGCCTCATCCAGCCTGTTGTCCTCGACACGCGTTTGGGCGAGGGCAAACTTCGCCATTTTGCCTGTCTCAGACGAGGCATTGGCCATTCCTTCAAGGTCTTTGATCGCGGCGGGTCGATCGACAAAGAGCCTGTTAACAGCGATGAAATACTTGGCCTTCTCGCCGACCGAACCGCCATATTTGTCGACCACCGCTTGGAATTCAGCGATCGCCGCCTCGGACCGTTCCTTTTCGGACTTGAAGCTTTTTTCCTTCGAACCGGCAAGTGTTCCCGTTTCCGAGATCTGCGCCTGTGACGTTTCGATAGCTTTACCCAGCGCGGTTTGGGCCTCGGCACCCGACGATCGCATGTAGCGGATCACAAACAGGGAGATGAGGCCAACGAGCGCGATCGCTATGGCTCCGTAAAGGATCGTCTTCCCTTTTCCCTCAAACGTCTTGCCCAGGCTCTCGATGCGGGGCACCACCTGCTGTTGAAACGGATCAACGTAGGTCTTCTTATCTTTGGGAGCAGCCGCCGCAGCTTGGAGCTGTTCGAATCGTCTTTTCTTCTTCGACATCGTGAAAAATGCAATTAATTCGCTCGGTGCGCGTTATATTAGTGCCGTGACCGGGCGATTTCCAAAAGAGTTAATTTACCCCAGATCCAATGGATAGAGCAAATAATCAGAGGGCAATTGTCCCCGAAACCGACTGCTCCTGCCGGATTTTCGCTGGGAACATTTTGGATCTAACGGTGTCTAATCATTCGGACCGCAGCGCAGCGGCCAGGCAATTTGACGGCCCTCGTTGTGAGGCCACTCGGGCGGACGATGCTCTTCAGTAAGTCGATCACACTTGACGATGAAGAAGTTACGCGGGCAGCGGTTCCGGCCGATGTGGAAGCCCGCCGGTCAGCAGACCTTGCCTTTATTGAAAAGTTGAAAGAGGGCGACGAAGCGGCGTTTGAGACCTTGGTCGATCGCTACTCGGGCGACATTCACGCCCTGTTATACAGGTTGACGGAGAACGCCGAGGAAGCGGCTGACCTGACTCAGGACACGTTCCTGCGTGCTGTTAGGGCGATCAGATCGTTCCGGGGTGAATCGGAGCTTAAAACATGGCTGTTCCGAATAGCCATCAACGAGTCGCGAAACCGACATCGCTGGTGGAAGCGCCGACGGCGGAACGAGACGATCTCGCTCGATGCCACTATCGGCAGCTCGGACCAAAGGGTGGAGGACGTCCTTTCGGACGATAGCATCAGCCCGGAGGAATCTGCTCTGATGCGGGAGCGTGAACAGGCGTTAAGCCTGGCGCTTCTTGAGCTTGCCGAAACTTATCGAGAGGCCGTCGTGCTCTGCGATGTGGAAGGATTGACATACGAGGAAACTGCCGAGGCCCTTGATATCGGCATCGGAACAGTGAAATCACGCATTTCACGGGGCCGTCACGAATTGCGGCGAAAGTTAAAGGATCTTTGAAAATCAGGTGAATGGTTGACTCACCCCGGTCTCTAATTTAGACAAAGAATCGGTGCCAAACGATAGGTCAATGGAGCGATAAGTTGGGAAGGTCATTCGAAGAAGTTCGGCAATTGATATCGACCAGCAACATCGATTCTTACGCCGTACTTTGAGGGGTCATTCTCGACACAAACGTTGTTTCCCCGTTTTATTGGGAGACAGCCGGGGTCAGTGAGCCATTCGCCTGGTTTTTAGCGAAAAGATGAAATGCTCGGAAGTACAATTTGAACTTGGATTGATGAGCGACGGCCTTCTTTCGGCAGCGGAATACGGCAGGGCAAGTGCCCATGTTGACGAATGCCCCGTTTGCCGTCAAGCCTATGCGGAAACGCGTGAGATCAGGCAGGCGCTCGCCCGGATCGCCCGTCCGAATATTCCAGCCGGAGTTCAACACGCCTTGAAGCGCGCGGTCAGATCTGAGCTGGATCACGCAAGAGATGCGTGGCTCCCGTTCTCTTTGGATGTCAGGGATGCTCTTCGGTCGAGGGTGATGCCCTATGCCGTGGGCGTAATGGCATCTATCATCGTTGGATTTACTTTTTTGACGTTGATGTTCTCAAGCTTTCGAATTGGCGGGCCGCTGTCGCCCACAAAGGGCGACTACGTCTCCGATGGTCTATTTGCCGGACAGAGGGATAACGGTGTCTATTCGGATATGAATTTGAGCCCGGCGCTCTACGCCCAGTCAAGAATGCCGGTTAACGGCGAATCCCCGAGCGTGAATCCCCAGGGAGCGTTAGTGGCCCTGACCAGATCACTGGTTCGCGGGAACATCAAGGATGCCGAGGTTGTTGTCATCGCGGATGTCTTCGGGAACGGCCTGGCTCAGATATCAGAGGTGATCGAGCCGTCTAAAGACCGCCGTGCCGTGACGGAGCTGCAAAAGGCCCTTGCAACAGATCCCGCTTATGCTCCGTTTGTACCGGCGAATATGGACAATCGCTCAGACAGCGTTCGAGTCATTCTGCGTCTGCAGCGGGTCAACGTCACAACGCACGCAGGCCGTCACTGAATCACATCTTATCGATCTCCGCTTTCAACAGATCGGCGAGCTTCGGGTCCTGGGCACGGAGTGCGTCATACTGCTGTTGCGCTCCGGTCTTGTTCTTCATTCGGGTGTAGGTCACACCCAGGTTGAAGCGGGCCTTCGGGAAATTCGGACTGAGGTCGAGAGCCTTTTTGTAGGCATCGACGGCCTTATCGCGTTGGTTATCGGCAAAGTACGCGTTCCCCAGCAGGTACCAGGAGTCTGAATACGTGGGATTTGCCTTGGTAAATTCGATCAGCCCCTTTACAGCGAGGCTGTAGTAACGTGTGGCCTCGGCCGATCTTCTCAAACCGTCTGAAGCCCTTGCCATATAAAAGTAGGTCTCGCCGTCTCCCGGTTGCAGCCTCAACGCGGAGTTGCAGGTGGTTAGGGCCAGCTCGTAGGCCTTCGTTTCGTTATACGCGCGGCAAAGATTCGTAAACCCGAGATATTGGTTTGGCGAAAGCTGTACAGCCGCCTTTCCCGCAGCAACGGCGTCATCCGGCCGGTCGGCAAGCGAGTAGTACCAGCTTAGATCCGTGTAAAAGCCTCCATCGTTGGGAAATGCCTTGACGCCCTGGCGCAGGATATTGATCGCATCGGTATACTTCCCTTCGCTTCGATAAATAGCGCCCAGATTTCGGTAGGCGTCATAAAGGTCGGGTTTTGCTGTAACCGCCTTTTGATAATTTTCAATGGAGCAAGCCTCGTCTCCCTGCTTGAAACAGGCGTCCGCGAGCAGATAATGGGTCTCACCCACGAACCTTGTTCCCTTCGCAAGTGCCTTGGAGGCCGCCGTCCTCTGCGCAGCGGCATCACCCATTGCCATCTCCACCCTTGCGATGTTGTAGTCAATGTCGGCATTGTTTGGCGCAACGCTCTGTGCCTTCTGTAGGGCTATAAGGGCGTTGGCATTATCATTCTTGGCTAGATAGACGTCACCCAGGCCAACGACCAACTGAACATCATTGGGTGATAACGCGAGTCCCTTTTGAATGTCTGCCAGGGCCGCGTCGTAGTTCTTTTGCTCGTTGTAAATGAAGGCCCGCACTTTATAGATCTCGAGCGGCTTGAAACCCTGACTAAGAGCGGCATTGAATTCAGTCAGCGCAGCGTCGTATTCCTTCAATTGGAAATGCGCGAAGCCTTTTCGGTAGTGGGCTGCCGAATCGTTCGGAAGGATCGCCAGTGCCTGACCATATTTATCAGCGGCTTCTCGAAAGTTCTTTTGGTTATAGGCCCGATCGGCTTCTTGCTGAAGCTGTCTTGCGCGATCCCGGTCCTTCTTTGACTGCGCGGTAAGCGACCCGAAAGCGGCCAAAATAACTAGGAGCGTAATAATTATGCTCTTGCCTTTCATATTTCCATCCTTACTGTAGAATGATCGTCCGGTCCGTGCTCTTAGGCTTTGGCTGCGGCTTTGCCGCGGGCGGCGTGTTCGGCCGCGTCGGATTGTTCTTGCCCGTCGTCGGCGGCGTTGTCGTTCCTGTGCGCGTCGGGCCCGTCGGGTTATCAGAAGCGGTATTCGAATCGGTTGTCGCTGTATTCGTGTTCGTTTCCGCCACCGTATTCGAATTGCTATTGCCGCCCGGCGTACTTTCTGCGATCACCGTCGATGACGGCTGCGGACTCGGGGTCGGGGTCGCCGCCGCGTTCCCTTTCGCGTAATACTTCTTATATGCATACCAGCCGCCGCCGCCTGCTATGCCTCCAAGCAGCAGGATCGCAAGCAAGCCGCCGATAAAAAGCCCGGCCCGGGACTTTTTCTTCGGGGACGCCTGGGCTGCGGCTGCCGCTGGGGCTGCTGCGGCTGCTGCTGCCGCCTTTTCAGCCTGCTGTTTTGTATATCCCGCAGGCATGGTCTCTTCTCCAAGATCAGCAGTATCGTCCTGAGCCGCAACTGGGGGCGTAGGAGTCGAAGCCATCGGCGTCGGAGGCGGTGACGCTGCCGCAGGCTGTTCGGTTACCGCGGGAGTTGGTTCGATCGATTCCGTGTCCGGCGCTTTGAGCACCTCGGTTTTAACGTCTGACTGCTGGGACGCACCATTGCCCCCGGCTTCGCTTGATTGAGCCTGAGGTAATGTCGCGCCAAGCCCCGGCATTATCGCCGTTTTTGCTTCTGTCGGAGTGACCGCCTCACTCTTTTGCGCGCTCTTTGGCTTGTTGAATGCTCGTCTAAGCGCTTTCTGCATCTCCGTGGCGGTAGCGAACCGATCATCCTTGCGGACCGAAAGCCCCTTTACGATAACGTCTGATATAGCCTCCGGAACCTCGCTGTTTATCGAAGAAACGCTTTTCAAAGGATCTGGCCCCCCACCGAGCATCGCATCCGCGCGCGTAAGAGCGTCGGGAGGTACCGTATCCGTCATCAGCTGGTACAGGGTGGCCGAAAGCGAATAAAGATCGCTTCTCGCGTCCGTGCCCCCGCCGTGCACCTGTTCCATTGAGGCAAAATGGGGCGAATAACCGACCACACTTCCAGTTCCGGGAGGCTCATTCTGAAGGGCGGTATCAAAGTCCTTCGACAGGCCAAAATCGAGCAGAACTATATGGTTCTCGTCCGTAAGCTTCAGGTTCTGAGGCTTGATATCTCGATGAATGATCGGCGGTTCGTGCGAATGCAGATACGCAAGCGCGTCCAAAAGCTGGTCCGCCCAAAACATCACCCAGCTCAATGGAAATGGCTTCCCGGCGCTCTCCAGCCGTTTTGCGAGGTCGTCACCCGAAATGTGTTCCATTACGAGAAACTGTCCGCCGTTCTCGCTGAAATGGTCGATCACCTTGGGCAATACGGGGTGCCGCAAACGCCCGAGGATCTTCGCTTCACGTTCGAAGGCGTCCGTCATCGCACCGCCGGTCTCCCCGAAGAATGTGCGCTTCAAAGCAACCGCGCTTCCGAGGCGTTGATCTACCGCCAGATAAACTTCGCCCATACCGCCTTTACCTATCATTTGCACGACCAGGTAACGGTTCTGGACCATTGAATTTGGTGCTAATTGTTTCATTATCCTATCCGTAGCTTTTCAGGCGGGAGCATTGCGGGCATCCCTTTGTGCTGAAAGCATCTAACATTGCCCTTGACCCGGCGCGTACACGGCGTACCTTTCTTCGTCTCGGCTCCGCAATAGTAAGCGACCTCACCGGTTTCCAGCTTCGGCTTCACCGCTGAATTCGCTGGTACGGAAGCAAGTGCCCGCGTCTGCGGGATATTTTCCGCCGCCACAGTCGGCGGCTGAGCTGCTGGTGACGCGGGCGGCGCAGCGTGCTGCACCGCTTTGGCCTGCGTCTGCTGGACGATCGGCGCGTCCGTGGGCGGCCCATTGCGCAGCAGGCTACCGAGCCCGAATATCCCTAGAACGACCCCGCCCGTGACTATTGCACGCGGGATGAGGTCATGCCCCTTGAATTCGCTCTCGCAAACCTGACAGAATCGCCTGCTGGTGAAAATTCCCCAGTCAGTTCGCTCTATCCTCTCTCCGCAATTTGCACAAAAAGAAGGTCGAAAGAACATTACTAGTTCCGCGCCTGAATTGCCGGCTTGGGAACATTGATACGGCCGGCAACTTCGATTGTTCGCGTCTTTATCGAAGGATTATAAACCATAAGTGCAAATATGTTAAGGATTTCTGGTTAACCCCGGCTATACAACCGCTCTTCGCCAAACGGCGTCAAATTGCTAACATTTTTCTTTATGTCATCCGGCAAAACCATCCTTCTACTTGCGTTGTCTTTTCTCTTTGCCGCCCCGCTCCTGGCACAAGGTGATGACGATCCCATCAAAGTCGATTCTTCCATCGTCAGGCTCAATGTCGGGGTCGTTGATCAGCGTGGTCATCCCATCACGACGCTCAACCGCAGCAATTTCGACGTCTATGAAGATAACGTTAGGCAGGAAATAACTCGATTTGAGCCCACGGAGGCACCGTTCAGTGTGGTACTCATGCTCGATATGAGCGGATCGACGCTTAGTTTCCGCCCGGTGATCAAGCAGTCGGCCATGCGGTTTCTTGATGCCCTCTCCCCTGATGATCGCGTCGCTGTGGTCGAGTTTTACGACAAGATCAATCTTCGCAATGATTTCACGACTGATCGAAAGACCATCCTAAATTCGATACAGGTCTCTAACGGTCGCGGTAAGACCGATCTTTACGGAGCACTCAATTTCTCGCTGGATAAGCTCTCCAGAGAAAAGAGCCGCCGAAAGGCGATCATCGTACTTACTGATGGGATCGACACCGGCATAAAGGACAAAGATCGTGATGCGTTGGCGAAACTGACCGACGATCAGGTTCCAAACGCGATCAAACCTGAGGCTAACGAAGTTCTGAACGCCTTTCTGAATCGGGCGGATGCTCAGGGCGTGACCGTCTACCCGCTTGCCCTGCCAACCGGCGACCCTGACAAACTCGCCGATCCTACACCTCGCCAGATCGCGATGTTCAAAGCCGCCCGCCAGCGCCTGCAGATCGTGGCCGATCGCACCGGGGGAAGACTTAATACGATCAATCGTCTCGAGGAAATGGGCCGTTTGTACGCTGAGGTCGCAGCGGATCTTCGCACTCTTTATACCGTCGAATACACGCCTACCAACGCAAAGCGCGACGGCAAATGGCGCTCGATCCGGATCGACGTCCGCAATCCCGACCTGATCTCTCGAACCCGGCAGGGCTACTTCGCCAAGTAGATACCTACCAGGTGCCAAATTCTAGACGGCCGAGGCTTAGCGCAGCCTTGCCGCATGGTATGGCCTTTGAGTAGTTCCTCGAAGTCCGCCGGTAGCCGCCCGTCCCGATAAACTTGACCGTGATCTTGCCGGTTCCACCGCAAGCCACGCTCCCGAAAGTCATGCCTCCTCTGGAATTGGTGGCCCGAGCTGAGTAAGAATGGCCGTTGATGATCAATGTCGCGACGACATCTTCGCGCCCCGTCGTCATCCATGAATGGTCCCAGTCGCGGTAGATGCCCGCGTTGAAAGTGACCTTCGTCGTTCGCTGACCATAACCAGCAGCCGCCGACACCGCGACAATGGCAAGGATCGGTAACACTCGCGTTATCGAAGATCGCCTGAATGTGAAAATACACATACTATATCTCTCCTCCGCTCATAAATTGGCTTCGGGGACGATAATACACCGAACGGCTGCCTCGCGAATGAAGAAACTTGACACCCCTCGCCTCCCTTTGTAGTCTAGCTATTCGCTTTTGTGCACCCGTAGCTCAGCTGGATAGAGTGCTTGACTACGAATCAAGAGGTCGCATGTTCGAATCATGCCGGGTGTACCATTTAGGTTTGACAAAACGGCCGAAAGAGGCCGTTTTTGTTTCGAGGGCCGCCCGTCATTTCTCCTGCATAAATTCCTTGCCTTTTTGCGAACTTGCAATAAACTCAGTTCAGGTACAGGAGGACTATTTGTATGCGGCGGTCTCGATTCCCGGGTGTATTGATTTTCTTGTTTCTGGCCGGCTCCTCCTTCGTCACGGTCTTTGCTCAAAAGCCTCTTCCGATCGGCGCGCAGATCAGCTGTGCCGCTCTAAAGCTCGAGTATGAGGCGGCCATTAAGGCGGGCGACGGCGCACTCGTGAATAAGATCGGTCAGCAGATGACCGAGATGGGCTGTTACGACCCTCCGAAACCGATTCCCTCCCCGACGCCGATCAGTTACTACGTCGGGACACCTCAAACGATACCGTACAGCATCAACGGGCCGGGCGAGGGGCAATCTGCTGTTTTGCCCCCTGGTAAGAACAGCGCCTGCAAGAATGGCGCGCTTCTGGCGAGCAACGACTACAACCTCGGCAATGGCAGTCCTTTGGTCATATCGCGCGACCTTTCGGGAAAGGCGCCTGACGTTGTATCAAAGTTCGATGATCCCCCGGACATCGGAAATTATTTCTATGGCACGAACGATCACGATCTGATCGCGATGGGTGACGGCTCGGTGCTCTTTATTACGGGCGCATTCACAAAAGCGCCGTTATCACCTAAACCCGCGTGGTTCGATTACGCATATCGCCACCTCGTGCAGAAGGATCCGACGGTGGGATTTGGCCCCGGGGCTCGGTCGAACCTCCTTGTCTGGCGGTCCATAGACTGCGGGGCGAAGTTCAGCTTCGTAACCGAAATGGACCCGGCCCTTTACGAGGATGGCTCATGCGCCTATCCTCAAGGCTCTCTTGATAGTTTCGGTCATTACGATATGGGCGGGTCGGACGGCCAGCTCGCGCTGCGCGATCCCGCTACCGATAAGCTTTACATTACCTTTCGTTGTGTTGGACGGGAGATCACGACAAAAAACGGCAAGTTTGCCTTGTCAGACACCGCTCTTGATAAGACCCTGGTCTTCTATTCAGGGGACCGGGGCAGCAACTGGAGCAGCATGGGGTTTATTAACGGCGCCAATTGGTGGAGATTTGGCATCCTCCCGCTAAAGGACCGTGTAGCATTTGGATTCCAGAACAATGTTGTGTTCGGTACTCAATTCGGCCAGAAGCTGTCCTTTGGCAAGGCGCAGCCAATGAACGGAAGTTCCGGCGGCTTCAATTGGAAACCTTATCCGTTCAATCCTTCCCCATCACCGGACACATATATATTTGCCAATGTTTGGGCTAACACCTTGATCACGCGAGCAGGTGAATCTCAGGGGATCTTATTTGCCTATCCGACGATCGTAGGTTCCGGGTCGAATGCGACTAACGGCTACAGCCTTTTCTTTCACGACCCCTCTGCTAGCGGTAAATACTCTGAGTTGACGACCATTACACCTTTGTCAAAGTCACCTAGCAGCTACGTCATGAATATCACAGCTATCGATCTCGGCACTGGCCCAGTGCTGCTTTATTGGCTGGATGTGAATGCATCGACCCACGTGGGAAGGGTTCGCGGCAGGGTCATTCTCGACCTCGGCACTTACTCGCCGGACTTCGACATTACCGGCGATATTGACCTAACCAAAGGCGGCGTAGGTCGATTTTATGGTGACTACCACACGGCTGGAGGATACGTATCTCGGCGCGGATCGCCCCTTCTACTTGGCAAGGAGTACTACTATTTTTATCCCATATGGGATGACGGCACGGATGG
This sequence comes from Acidobacteriota bacterium, assembly GCA_019247455.1. Classification (GTDB taxonomy): domain Bacteria; phylum Acidobacteriota; class Blastocatellia; order Pyrinomonadales; family Pyrinomonadaceae; genus OLB17. Next base: position 30,291 of record JAFAOW010000173.1, read on the forward strand.
AACTCACTATGCGCAGGTCCGTGTGTCCGTCGGACTCAATCCGAGCGAAGGGCTTTCGGCCAAATCGCTCAACGTCATCAAGGCACCGGCAGGGTCATGGAAGCCAACGCCTCCTCCCGTTGATCTGATCACATTCAAAGGAAAGCTGCCAAGGATGCGAGATCGCGGCGACGAAAAAAGACGGACACTCGTACCGGTCAACAGGCGCCAGTGATAAATTGTCGGTGAGGATGATCTGACCTCAACATTAACGATCATCCCCGCCTTCTTAGAACTCACAATCGGGTCATCCTAGTTCGATGGGCTCAATTTTTGGAGCGCCTCTTTTTGCGCTTTGGCTTTTTTCTCATCATCGCCGGCGCTTTTCTTGTTCTTTTCGAGATCGTCTTTCATAGAGTCCGGCACCGGCTGCTTGTTCTTTTCCAGCGACTTAATGTCGTCCTCTAACCTCTTTGCCTCGTCGCTATGAGCTTTTTCGAGCTCTTTTTGAAGCAAAGGCCTTGCGTCATCAGCGGGTATCTTTGAAGATTTTTGGAGGTCTGCGTCTGCCGCTTTTGCGTCATTTGCGTCATTCGCGGCTTCGATCTCCGCCGCCTGCGCCTCATTCTCGGCGGATTCGGCCTCGGCACCCTTCTTATTGGCCTCCGCCCGTTTTGTGTCGGCATCGGAAGATTTGAGTCAGATCTATGCGTTCAAACTAGCACCGTTCGACCTTAAGAACGACGATCATTTCTTCTTCGCAGAGGAGCAAATTTGGTCCGCAACCCATAACGGAATAAACTTCATCTACAATCCCTTAGGAGTATGAGAATGCCCAAACTATTGTTCCTCAGTATGCTGATGGCGATGATCGCCGTCGGCTCAATATTTATGACACGTCTCAATGTTTCCGCCGCGTCGGCTGAAAGTAATCCGCTGACGGCAAAATGGACGGGCCCATATGGTGGCCTGCCGCCTTTTGACAAGGTTAAGGTCACCGACTTTAAGCCCGCGCTGGAGGAAGCAATGGCCGAGCATCTGAAAGAGATCGACGCGATTGCCAACAACCCCGCCTCCCCTACCTTTGAAAACACGTTTGTCCCCCTCGAGAAGGCGGGCTCAATGCTCGGCCGGGTCGGGATCATCTTCAACATCTGGGGTGCGAACATGAACACTCCTGAGTTTTCCAAGGTTGATGAAGAGATGCAGCCGAGACTTGCTGCTCACCAAGACCAGATCACGCAGAACGCAGCTCTCTTCAAACGCATCGAGGCAGTTTACAATTCGCCCGATAAGAAGAAACTCACAGCGGAGCAGCAGCGCCTGGTGTGGCTGTATTACACGAATTTTGTACATGCTGGTGCGCTGCTTGACCCTGCGAAGAAGGCACGCCTTTCTGAGATCAACCAGCAGCTTGCGCAGCTCTTCTCGAAATTCAACCAGAATCTTCTCGCCGACGAAGGCGGTAAGTGGGTGCTGATCGATAAGGAATCTGACCTCGCCGGGCTTCCGCAGTCGATCCGTGATGCCGCTGCCGAGGCTGCTAGGTCCAAAAATCTTGCCGGTTGGATGATCCGCAACACGCGTTCTTCCGTCGATCCGTTCCTGACCTATTCAGATAACCGCGGGTTGCGTGAAAAGGTGTGGCGGATGTTCATCATGCGCGGCGACAACGGCGACGCGAATGACAACAAGGGTCTGATCGTTCAAATCCTAAAGCTTCGCGCGGAACGCGCCCATCTCTTCGGACTGGCGACGCATGCCCACTGGATCCTGCAGCAGAGCATGGCGCAGACTCCTGAAGCGACGATGAAGCTCATGGAAAGCGTATGGCCGGCCGCGACTGCCCGCGTTCACGAGGAAGTTGCCGATATGCAGGCCCTTGCCGATAAAGAGAAGGCCGGTATCAAGATCGAGCCGTGGGACTATCGCTATTACATGGAGAAGGTACGCAAAGCAAAGTATGACCTCGATCAGAACGAGATCAAGCCGTACCTGCAGCTCGACAAAATGCGGGAAGCGATGTTTTGGGTGGCAGGTCAGCTCTTTGGCTATCAATTCAAAAAGGTCGAGGGCGTTCCCGTGTTTGATCCGAATATGGTCGTTTATGAGGTCACCCGAAATGGGAAGCATGTGGGCCTATGGTACTTCGACCCCTACGCGCGTGACGGCAAGCAAAGCGGAGCATGGATGAATCAATATCGCAATCAGGACAAACTGATGGGCGAAACGACGATCGTCTCTAATAACGCGAACTTTCTTAAAGGGAAGTCCGGCGAACCTGTGCTGATCTCGTGGGATGATGCGGACACGATGTTTCACGAGTTTGGGCACGCGCTCCATGGCCTTTCATCGAACGTGACTTATCCGTCGCTTTCGGGTACCGCGGTTCCGACAGATTATGTCGAATTTCCGTCGCAGCTTCTCGAGCATTGGTTGTCGACGCCTGAGGTATTGCAGAAGTTTGCGGTCCACTACAAGACGGGCAAACCCATCCCGCAGGCCTTGGTTGACAAGATCAAGAAAGCCGCGACATTCAACCAGGGCTTTGCGACGACTGAGTACTTGGCTTCTGCCCTGGTTGATATGAAACTGCATCTTGCGGGCGACGCTAAGATCGATCCGTCACAGTTCGAGAAAGACACGCTTGCCTCCCTCGGCATGCCGCACGAACTCGTCATGCGACATCGTACTCCCCAGTTCGGGCACATTTTCTCAAGTGACGGTTATTCGGCGGGTTACTACAGCTATCTATGGGCGGACACGCTAACAGCGGACGCGTTCGAAGCGTTCACTGAAGCGGGTGGCCCGTATGATAAAAAGGTGGCTGACCGCCTGTACAAATATGTCTTCTCGGTAGGTAATACTGTCGATCCGGCTGAAGCGTATCGCAGGTTTCGCGGCCACGACCCGGACACGAAAGCATTGATGCGTGATCGGGGATTCCCTGTCAAATAACAAAAGGGCGGCATGGCCGCCCTTTTTCATATCTTGATTCCGAGGTTTCGCATTCTACGGTACAAATGGCTGCGATCGACTCCCATTTCTTCTGCCGCCTTGGAGACGTTTCCCTCAAACTCGGCGAGCTTGTGCTGGATGAATTCACGTTGATAAGCGTCGGTCGCCTCCTTGAACGTCGGAAAGCGAAAACTGCTCGCGGGAATCTCGGCCGCGGCGTCGAGATCAGGCAGGTCGTTGTCGGAAATGGCCTGCTTTGCCACCATTATCACCACGCGCTCGACTATATTCTTTAGTTCCCGTACGTTGCCGGGCCACAGATGAGAGCGAAGCCGGTCGAGAGCATCTTCCGTGAATTCTTTTTTGTGCTTGCCGTAGCCCGCCGAAAACCTCGTATTGAAATGATCGACCAGTGCCGGTATATCTTCGAGCCTTTCTCTCAGTGGCGGCACCTGGAAAGGGATCACGTTCAGCCGATAAAAGAGGTCGGAGCGAAAGTCACCGTTATCGATCAGGCCGTCGAGCGGCTTGTTGGTAGCGGAGATCACGCGAACATCCACCGATATCGGCGTGTTGCTCCCCACCGGTTCAAAACGCTGCTCTTCAAGTACCCTGAGCATCTTCGCCTGAACGCGAGCGGACATGTCGCCGATCTCATCTAAGAAGAGGGTACCTCCGTCGGCTATTTCGAACTTACCTTTTTTTGCCCGCGTTGCGCCAGAGAAAGCACCTTTCGTATGGCCAAAAAGCTCGGACTCGACCAGCTCCTCAGGAATCGCCGCGGAGTTGATCTCTACAAAGGGCTCATTTCTGCGTTTCGATTGAGCGTGGATCGCGCGAGCGACAAGTTCCTTGCCTGTCCCGCTCTCACCCGATATCAGGACGCGGCCGTCAGTCGGCGCAACTATCGATATCTGTTTACGCAGTGCTCTCATCGCGACCGAGTCGCCGACCATGACGTACTGACCGGCAAGTTCTCTCTGCAGCTGGGCGTTCGCTAATTCGAGCTGCCGCTGGCGGATCGCATTCTTTACTGTTAATACGGTGCGGTCAAGGCTGAGGGGTTTCTCGATAAAGTCGAATGCTCCCAGCTTTGTGGATCTCACAGCGGTCTCTATGTTCCCGTGGCCGGATATCATTACAACGGCTGCGTCGCTGCCGGAGTTCTTTAATTCAGCAAGCGTATCGAGCCCGTCTATTCCTTCGCCAAGCCATATGTCCAGCAAGACACACGTGTAATGGCCCAACTCGACCTTGGCGAGGCATTCCTCCCCGGATGATGCGGTTTCGACGATGAATCCCTCATCCTCGAGCACGCCTCTGAGCGAGTCTCGGATGCCTCTCTCATCGTCGACGATCAGCACTCGATTTGCCATTCTTATCTAGTTCCCTACCGGCAGCTCAATGATGAATTTTGCCCCTCTTGGTTGATTGGCGACCGCGTTGATACGGCCACGATGCTCTGCAATTATGCGGTTAACTATCGCGAGACCGAGCCCCGTTCCTCTTCCCTTTGTTGAAAAATACGGCTGAAAAAGTTTCTGCATATCGCCGCGTGCAAATCCTTTTCCATTATCGGCGACTTCCGACACGACGATGTCTCGTGCCGCGTCGTGCCGCGCCGTGATCGTTACTTTCGCATCCGCCTGGCCCGCATCGAACGCCTCAACCGAATTATCGATAAGGTTCACATAGACCCGCTTTATCTGCTCAGCATCCAGCATAACCTCCGGCAATGTCCCATTCTCGTGGAACTCGAGGGTAACGTCCTTGAATCTACCATCAAAGGAGGCGACGGCCTGGCGGATAACGGCCTTAAGATCGCCGGGCTCCGGATGCGCCTCCGGAAGCCTCGCGAACTTTGAAAACTCATCAACGAGAGACTTCAGCGATGAAACCTCACGGATGATCGTGTCCGTACTTTCATGAACTACGTCGCCGATCGGACCGCCGTCCTCTATTCGCTTTCCATTGCCGCGATCCTTGTGGCCGCTTAGTTCAAACCTTCTCGCGATTCGTTCAGCGGATAGCTGGATAGGAGTGAGCGGATTCTTGATCTCATGTGCCATCCTCCGCGCCACTTCCTGCCACGCCGAGGCACGCTGCGCGGCGATCAACTCCGACAGGTCTTCAAGAACAAGCACTACACCGCTTCCGTCACGTAGTGCGGCAGCCGTGATCGCGACCGTGCGCTCCGAACCCGACCCGTTTGCGCCGCCAAACACAGTCTGATCAGCAGCACTGCCCGCGCGGCGGGCCCGGGCAACAAGCCGCTCGAGCACGGTACCTTCACCAAACTCCCGCAGATCATCAAGCTTCTTGCCGATATTATCCTCAGCGTCAATTCCAAGCATTTCGCTTGCTGCCGGGTTGATCGTCGTGACCCTGTTATCCGAGTCGAACGAGATCACACCTGTCGGAAGCGTTTCGAGAACCGTCTCGATATACCGTCGCCTCTTAGCCAGTTCGGCCGAGTTAGATTCAAGTGTCGCGGACATCTCGTTGAACGTGTTCACGAGGATCGCGAGCTCATCCTCCGCAAGCACATCGACTCGGTGGCTCAGATTCCCTTTCGCGATCTCACTCGCTCCGACCGCTAAAGCTTTGATCGGGATCGTTAGGCCGCGGGCAATATAGAATGCTATCCATGAGGACGCGAATATGAGCAAAAACGTCAGAACGCCGAGTGTCAACAATCCGACGCGACGGATCGTTGCCTGCTGCTGTTTCAATCGTTCGAATTCATTGACCGAGTTGTCGACCACCTGTCCGACGTTCGTTTCAAGCACCGGGTCCGGGACAACCAACAAGCGTCTTCCGCCGCTCATTGACGCTATGCCGACATCAAATCCTTTACCATCTACCAGCTCTCGCCCGGAAGCGTTCGTCTCCCTAGCGACGGCAAGCATCCTTTCGAGGTCGTCCTTCTGATCCGACGGGATGTCACGTTCGAAAAGGTTGATCGTCTTACCGTCGGGAGCGAGCACTTCGATGTGCGTGAGGCCGCCGGCTGTTGCAATGGTCCCGAGATCGGAATTCGTCAGTTTGCGATCATTGAGCGCCGCCGCAAGCATATTCGACGATTCGACAAGCTTCTCTGTGCGATCTTGGATCGTCGTATCCTGCATTTGACGCACTTGCCTCACAACATTGTCCGGGATCTGCTCAAACCATCGTTCCAGCGCACGGTTCATAAAAAGATACGAGAACATCGCCATCGCTAGGATCGGAAGCAGGCTGACCAGGAAGAAGTACATCAGCAGCCGCGTCTTGATCTGGGCCCCGAGCTCCAGCATCCGCCGCTCTCGCATGAGCTTGATCAAGCTGCGCAGGAATATCCCGCCGAAGATCATGAATGCTATGAAATTCAGCGAAGACAAAAAATACAGCAGCACAGTATCGCTCGCCGTTTCTATGGTGAAGCTTTTCCAGATGTTCGAGGACTGGAGAAAAACGAGTACAAAAAGCAGGACGAAAACTACCGTGCCCAGCAGCCACGGCACCTTCGCGCGCCTCTTTTCTCCCTTCGCCATAACGCTGAGTTTAGCACAACAAGGTGTACGGCCGACCCGTTGGTAAAAGCTATTCTAGTCCGCTAGAATCGAGCGAAAGCCTCGATATGCAAAGGGTATTTCTTGATCAGAATGGGCGCCTAAGGAGCGGCTGGCGTGCGGCCGCGTTTCTGATCTCATTCTTGCTCATCGCGTCCGGTTTGATCTTCACGAGCGTGGTCGCCCTCTCGCAGATGGACCTCGGTGAAACAGCGACCGGGCTGCTGCCTATCAGCATCCCTTTCGTTATCTCCACGGTCATTGCCCTTCTTTTGGGATGGGTTTGTCTTAGGTTATTTGAGGGGCTCCCCTTTAAAGCATTGGGCGCAGCCTTCACTAACGGATGGGCCCGGAATCTCGCTGCCGGCGTGCTGCTCGGAGGTGTGGCATTCGGCAGTGCAGCTCTGATCGGGGTAATGTCACGGGGACTTGAACTCCATGCAAACACACTCTCGACACCCCGTGCGATTATTTCGACACTTTGGACAACATTTTTGATCTTCCTCGTTGGCGCGGCTTCCGAAGAGACCTTATTTCGAGGTTATCTGATGCAGACGCTTGCAAGAGGACCGATCAAATGGTTCGCCATCGCGCTAACAGCTTCTTTGTTTGCGCTGGCTCACAACGCCAACCCGGATATTTCCGGATTATCAATATTCAATACACTGCTCGCCGGCGTCTGGTTCGGGATCGCTTACCTAAAGACTCGCGATCTATGGTTTCCATTCGGGCTTCATTTCATGTGGAACTGGCTGCAGGGTCCTATTTTCGGAATCAACGTTAGCGGAATTTCGACGTTTAGCCCGGACCCGGTACTGCGGGCGACCGACCACGGACCTGCCTGGCTGACCGGCGGAGCGTATGGCCTGGAGGGTGGTATCGCTTGCACGATCGCGATACTTATTTCGATCGGTCTTATCCATTTCCTGCCGATCCTCAAACCAACCCCGGAAATGCTCGACCTGTCCGAGGCTAGGCTGCCGTCTGGATCTTGAATGAGATATCGACGGCGCGCGCAGAGTGTGTGATACGCCCAACGGATATAAGATCGACCCCTGCCTCCGCGTATGCGCGGACGCGATCAAGGTCCATTCCGCCTGACGCTTCGATCAGTACATTTGGATTCATGTTCCGGGCCGTAGAAACCAGTTTCGACGCCTCCTCGGGAGTCTGGTTATCGAGCATTACGATCTCTGCTCCGGCCTCTATCGCCTCTCGCAGTTGTGCCCAATTTGTGATCTCTACCTCGACCTTATGCAGATGGCCGGCGAGATCTTTAGCCGCTGTTACCGCTTCAGTAACGCCGCCAGCAAGCGCAATATGATTGTCCTTGATGAGGATCCCGTCATCGAGGCCCAGGCGGTGGTTCTTTCCGCCGCCGACCGTCACCGCGTATTTTTCCAACATTCGCAGCCCGGGTGTTGTCTTGCGCGTGTCAACGATCTGAGCGTCCGTTCCCTCTACTGCTTTTACGTACGCGCGCGTTAGAGTTGCGATGCCCGAAAGGCGCTGCATGAGATTCAGGGCGACACGCTCGCCGATCAGCAGAACGTCCGCGTAGCCGTTCAGGGTTCCGATGACGGTCCCGGCCCCAACCTCATCACCGTCCTCGAACGCCTTTTCTATCTCAGTACTATCAGGGTCCAAATGAAAAAAGACCGCGTCCGCAACGTCGAGGCCGCAAACGACCAGGTCTTCTTTAGCGAGGAATCGTCCCTGGCCTCTCGTATCAGGCGGCACCGTAGCTTTTGTAGTGATATCACCCCGGCCGATGTCCTCACTCAGGAAGTCCCCGATCGACGCCATCAACTCGCCGCTCTCAAGCCAATTCATAACTTATCAATCATACGGTGTTAAACTCGGCTGTCAATGAATGTTCATTTTGACAACATAGACCTAAAAAGCTATGCTTCACGCATTCAACGCAACAATTCAGGCCTCGGCCGTTATTAAAAGGAGAACTTTTGTGAAGAACATTATCGGTTTGTTTTTGGTCGCTGCCGTGCTCTTAACGGCCGCTTTCGCGTGCAATACGGGGCCGGTGAATATCAGCTCGTACAAGGTCAGCAAGGACAAAGATGCCAACCAGGAGGCGAGCAGCTTCAAGGGTGGAGACACTCTTTACGGGCGTGCCGTCGTTAGCGGCACCACGGGCGCTGTCAAGGTTAAATTCCGCATCGAAACAGATGATGTGTCCGGCGCTTCCAAGGGTACCGTCGTGCCTGGGTCCGAAGTAACCGTGGACCTTCCGAGCGATGGAACCGCAACTTACACCGTGCCTATTCCCGAAGGCGCGGTAAAGAGCGGCAAGTACAATGTTATCGCCGACCTCGTTGACGACAAGGGCGATAAGAAGGACACGAAAACCGCAGGGATCTCGATAACGATGAACTAGAGTCGTTCTCAAGATCAACTAAAATGAAGGCCGGTTCCGACCGGCCTTTTCATATGAGAGAGTCGAGGTTCGTTTGCAAAGCAGAGATCTGGGCGTCTAATTCGGAGGCTCTCTCGCGAAGGGCTGTAACCTTCTCCTTCGGCGCTTTTTCTACAAAGTTCGAATTACCCAGTTGGCCTTCGAGTCGAGCTTTCTCCTCGGTCAGTTTGCCTATCTGATTCGAGAGGCGAGCCTTTTCTTTTTCAAAATCGATAAGGCCCTCCAGCGAAATGGCGATCCGAGCTTCGTTGGTGACTGCCTTGGCTGAGGCCTTTGGTGCAGCCAAAACATCACTGATGATCAGTTTCTCTGCCCGCGCCAGTTTAAGTATCTGCGCCTCGTTCGCCTTGAATATCTCTTGATCTGGAGCACTCGCGGCAATATGAATGGTGAACTTGATCGAGGGCGAGATCGTCATTTCCGCTCGGATATTCCGAACTTTTTTTATCAAGTCGATCACGGCACCCATTTCTTTCTCAGCGGCGCCGTCGATCAACCCAGCTTCCCCCGTTGGGAAATCAGCAAGCATGATCGTGCCTTCCGCACTTGAATATGCATGATTGTGCAGCGATGACCCCGTGCCAGGGAGCTTCTGCCATAGTTCCTCGGTCAGATATGGCATGAATGGATGAAGCATTCGGAGCGCCTGCTCAATGATCGTTACGATCCGCGTGCTCGCCGCTTGGTCGCCTGAAGTGATCTCATCCTTCTTAAGCTCGATATACCAGTCGCACAGGTCATCCCAAAAAAAGTGGTAAAGAAGAGAAACGGCAGTATGAAATTCATACTTCCCGAGCGCTAGGTTGAGATCGATCTCAGTTTGATTTAATCGCGAGACGATCCAGCGATCGGCGAGAGGCAGTCCCACCTCGCCTAGCGCCGCCTTTTCCACGGACGCCTCGTCCGCGTTAAGAAGACAGAACCGCGTTGCGTTCCAGATCTTATTGGCAAAATTCCTATAGGTCTCGATCAGTAGGTCGTTCCATTTGATGTCTGCTCCCGTTGCGATCGATGCGAGATAGATGCGCGTGGCGTCAACCCCAAATTTGTCGAACATTTCGAGCGGGTCAACGCCGTTATTGCGCGACTTGGACATCGGCTTGCCATCCTTGCCTAGCACGGTCCCCGTCACAACAACATCCTCAAACGCTTTCTTCCCAGTGAATTTTCTCGTCAGCATTATCATCCTGGAAACCCACAGGAAAATAATGTCCCGTCCTGTCACGAGAACGTCAGTCGGCAGGAATGCTTCCAGATCAGCGGTCTCGGTCACTTGCCCATTCCATCCAAACGTCGAGAACGCCCACAGACCTGATGAAAACCATGTGTCAAGCACGTCAGGATCTCGCGTCAACTCATCCGACCCGGCCTTTTCCCGGGCTTCTTCTTCGGACCTTGCGACAAAAACATTGCCGTCTTTGTCGTACCATGCTGGGATCTGGTGGCCCCACCATAGCTGCCGCGAGATCGTCCAATCCTTCAGATTCTCAAGCCATGCGGTATAGACCTTTTCATGTGGAACCTGCGGAAAGAAATGCGGGACGCCTTTATCGCGAATTAGTTCGAGTGCCATGTCACGCATCTCGTCCATTTTGACGAACCACTGCTCGCTCAAGATAGGTTCGACGACCGTCTTGCACCGCTCGCAAACCGGCAGCGTAACTTCGTAGTCGTCGATCTTCTCCAGCAGTCCAAGTGACTCGAATCTCTCCACGACCTTTTCGCGAGCTTTAAAGCGATCCAATCCCTCAAAATCACGGCCTGCGGCAGTATTCATCGTGCCATCGTCATTCATGACGAGAAGCTGTTCGAGATCGTGCCGCTGGCCTATTTGGTAATCATTCGGATCATGGGCCGGCGTCACCTTTACCGCGCCGGTGCCAAATTCCGCGTCGACATATTCATCCGCTACGATCGCGATCTGACGCCCGGTGAGCGGGAGATCAATGGATTTCCCGACCAGATCCCTGTATCTTTCGTCAGACGGATTTACCGCGACCGCGGTATCGCCGAGCATCGTTTCAGGACGGGTTGTCGCAACGGTCAGTGTTCGGCCAGTGCCGGCAATAGGGTATTTTAGATACCAGAGCTTTCCGTCCTTCTTTGTTTCTTCCTTGACTTCCAGGTCAGACAAGACTGTTTTGTCCTTGGGACACCAGTTAACGATCCTCAGGCCGCGGTAGATCCAGCCCTGCTCGTAGAGTGTGCAGAAAACTTCCCGTACGGCCGCCGAAAGGCTCTCGTCCATCGTGAACCGCTGTCTTGACCAATCGACGGAGGCGCCCTCGCGGCGCATCTGTTCGGTGATGGTATCGCCGTACTGCTCTTTCCACTTCCATGCGCGGGCAATGAACTCCTCCCGCCCGATCTCAAGTGGCGTTTTGCCATCCGACCGCAGTTGCTCTACGATCTTTCGCTGGACCGAAATTCCGGCATGATCAGTCCCCGGCAGCCATAGGGTGCGGTAACCCTGCATCCTTTTCCATCTCGTCAGAACGTCCATCAGCGTGTGCTGAAGAGCATGGCCCATATGAAGGCTGCCTGTTACGTTAGGCGGTGGAATTACGATCGAGAATGACGCTGCATTCGGATCCTGGTTTATTTCTGGCGCGAAAAAGCCGTTATCTTCCCAGCGTTTGTAGTGATGTTCTTCAGCGGCCCTTGGATCATAGGCCTTTGCGAGTTCCATACGGGTAAACTCTTATTCTAAAACAAAAAGGGCCGCCTTTCATTTTGGAGTAAGGCAGCCGCAAGATCTGATGTGGTCGCAATTACTTCTTGCGGTCCTCTTCAAGCGCCTCTCGTATCAACTTCTCGGCGATCCTGGGCACGGCTTCTGCCGCTATCTCGCGGACGGCCCTATCGGACAGGCGATCGATCACTTTTTGCACGATGGCGTTGATCGCGTCGGTCGAAAGGCCACCATCGCCTTCTTGCGTGGGTGAAGAAACACGCTCCTCCAGCTTCTCTGCAGCGTCCGTGGATGTGTCGGTCGCAAGTTCGGCAAAAGCATCCGATGACACTGGGGCCGATGACGTGCCTACTCCAAGGTCCTTCCGGTTCGCCTCCTCGTCCACAGTGGATCGCGGCAGGAACGCCTCGGTCGCAGCCCCCGAGAACGTCGTCTCACCATACTCGCTTTCGATACCTGCAACGTGCTGAGTATGGCCAGCTGAATGATGTTCGTCATCATCATCATCTTCAGTCAACTGCCCGACTTCCTCGTTTTGGCGCCGGGCGAGATCCTCGCCGGCCGCTTCGTCCGAGGATGTTTCTCGCGATATTGCGATACCGGGTTTCGCGAGGGTCTCGAGGTGCACAGTTTCGATCATTTCGTCGTCAAAACCGTCCTGATCTAGAAGTCCTTCCACGGTATCAAACTGCTCGATCTCATCAGTGACCGCAAAACTGCTCTTATAAAGATGTTCGATGTCCTCGTCGTCTGGAGTCCCTGCCGGAGCTGCCGCGGATACGCTGGCCATTCCCCCGGCAATGTCGGTCTGTTTTCCATTCAAGAGATCGTTGACCCGCTCAACAAGATCGCGGATAGAATGAAATGGCTTGCTAATGAAGCCATCCGCTCCTGCCCGTTCGGCCTCATCCTGATCGAACGGCTCGAACGACCCGACCAGCAGAAGCACTGGGATCTGCCTCGTCTGGTCATCCTGTTTGATCATCGAGCATATCTGGTAGCCGTTTGTTCCCTCAAGACCGACGTCAACGAGCACAATGTCGGGCTGAAGATCGACAAACTGCGTCATCGCGTCCTGCGCGCTGCCGACGGCAGTCACCTCGATGCCTTCGTCCGCAAAGGTCAATTCAACGACCTTGCGTATCGTCACCGAATCGTCAGCGATGAGTAGTTTGGGACTCGCCACAATCGTCATTCTAGCAGATTGTAATGGTCACGAACGATTTGCTGCGAGTTCTGCGGCCAGCCGAATGGCCGCCTTCATACTGGAGGTATCCGCTATGCCCTTGCCGGCGATGTCGAACGCCGTTCCGTGGTCGACCGAGGTTCGAATGAGGGGAAGCCCGAGCGTAACATTCACGGCCGAACCGAACGAAAGAGATTTAACCGGGATTGTTGCCTGATCATGATAGAGAGCGGCCACCACGTCAAACTCACCCCGGTGACCCCGCAAGAAGATAGTGTCAGGAGAATAGGGCCCGCTAACGTTTATGCCGGTCGATCTGCATTCGTCGATAGCCGGACTGATTTCTTTTTGTTCTTCGCTCCCGAACATACCGCCTTCTGAGGCATGCGGATTCAAACCCGCAACGGCAATGCTGACTTTGCGTCCCAGTAATTTCGAAAGCGTTCGATCTGAAAACTCGATAAGGCGGACGATATTCTCCCTACTGACGAGCTCTATGGCCCCTGACAATGGGAGATGTGTGGACAAGAGCACTACGCGCAGCTGGTCGGCAAAAAAACTCATTCGGAATTCGCCCGTATCAGTTAATTTTGCTAGGAACTCGGTATGCCCCGGGAAATCGTATCCGCCCGCATTAAGCGACGACTTGTTTATGGGAGCAGTAGCGATCGCATTGATCTCTTTCGACCGCCACAGTTCTACGGCCTTCTCGATATATTGGCCCGAAGCCCGTCCTGCCACTGCGTCGTTTACCCCGACCGGCACGTCCCCCGAAAGGTTATTCAGATCAAGTACCTCAATTCCGCCTTCGGAACCCATCGGAACGAGTCTGAGCCGGATTGCAAATTTCTTTGCTTCTCGCTCCAGAAATGCGCGATCGCCTATCACGATGGATCTTGCGCCGGCCGAAACCTCCGGCTCCGCAAGAGCTTTCAACACGATCTCGGGACCGATGCCTGCCGCATCGCCCATCGTTATGCCAATGACCGGTCTATCTCCCATCTGCTAACAGTAATCGTTGCAGGTAAAAGAAAAACGGTCAACGAAGCTCGCTGACCATTCTGAGTTTTTGAGTTTAGGATTCGGGTGTTAATCCGCCTGCCGACGCATAAATGTGGGGACGTCTATATTCTCGACAGGCGGCAGATCGCCTGGAACGAACTTCGTGCCGACCGCCGCGGCGGCTTCGGCGTGAGGCTTGTGTACGGGGGCCTGGGCGGCCGTGTCGAACCCTGTGGCGATGACAGTGATGCGGATCTCGTCGTGCAAGTCCTCTTTGATCACGCTGCCCCAGATTATATCGGCGTTGTCGTCGGCCTCTGACTCGATCAGTCCGATCGCATCCTCGACCTCGCCAAGCACCATATTAGGCCCGCCCGTCACATTGATAAGAGCGGCCTTCGCCCCCTTGATGGATTTTTCTTCCAGAAGCTTGTAATCCAGTGCCGCGCGCATCGCCTTTTGGGCCGCGTCCTCTCCCTCGCCTTTGCCGATGCCCATTAGGGCAACGCCTTTCCCACGCATGACAGCGGTCACATCCGCAAAATCAAGGTTGATGATGCCCGGCGTCATGATCAGATCAGTGATACCGCGAACCGCCTGTAGCAGCACGTCGTCAGCACGCTTGAAAGCGTCCATGATCGTGATCTTTTCCTCAACCTCACGCAGCTTCGAGTTCGGAATGGTGATCAGCGTATCTACGCATCCCCGCAATTCGGCCAGGCCCTGCTCGGCCTGTTTCATTCGCTTACGCCCCTCGACGTTAAAGGGTTTCGTAACAACAGCGACCGTAAGAGCTCCGAGCTCGATCGCGAGCGACGCAACGACTGGGGCCGCCCCAGTGCCGGTCCCTCCGCCAAGGCCCGAGGTGACAAACACCATGTCCGAGCCTTCGAGCACGTCGAGAAGTTTCTCCGTATCTTCAAGAGCAGCCGCACGCCCAACTTCAGGATTGGAACCGGCACCAAGACCCCGGGTCGATTTTGTACCCAGTTGTATTTTCATCGGCGCCTTCGAGGCGTTCAAGGCCTGAAGGTCTGTGTTCGCGACAATGAACTCGACACCTTTTATACCCGCGTCGATCATTCGATTCACAGCATTGCTGCCGCCGCCGCCCACACCGATGACCTTGATCCGCGCTCCTGTGATCGGCGGCTCGTCGATGAACATCTTTATGCCGTTACTGCTGGGTTGAAGGTCGTCCATTGAAATAAAGTTCCCCATAGCGGAAATTACAAAAACTCAAGCCTAGATGAGCGATTGATCGCGTCGCCCAAACACTAGAGCGACATAACAAGATATTGTGCTACCGGCGAAAGAGCATACTACTCTTTGCGATAAGAATCCAGTCCGCGCGAAGATTTTATCGAAATTTGTCACGAAAATTTCCCAACCACTCCGCAACACGTTTTGCGGACGATTTTCCGTTCCCTGAACCATCCCGCAGTTGATTGCGCATCGAGATCAGAGCAAGGCCGGATGCAACGGCCCAATGCGGGCCCTGGATCTCGTCAGCGAGGCCGCCTACATAACTCGCTTCGAGAAAACCTACGCGCGTCGGCGCGTCAAAAACCTGTTCCGCGATCTCCGGCAGACCCCGCACCATCGCACCGCCGCCAGTCAGAAAAACGCCGCCGGATATTTGGGCCTTCGCAGCGACGGTCTCGCGCGCCACATGCTGCATCAGCTCGACCGCTCTTGGCTGCATAATGTCGCAGAGGATCTCTTTGGAAAGCCCTCTAGTTTCGGCTCTTCCAAATGGGACGATTTCGATCACCTCTTCCCTCTCTTCATGATCCAGCAGAAAGGTCGCGACGCAGCCCCAGTTGTGCTTGATCTTGTTGGCCTCAGGGATCGAGACCCGCAGGCCGGTCGCAAGATCCTTAGTAAAGAGCATCCCGCCGAATGGAAAAACCGCTGTATGCTGCACGGCTCCTCGCCCGAATATCATCAGGCTGGTGATCTCTGATCCGATATTGACGACCGCGCAGCCGTATTCTTTGTCTTCATCCGTTAGAACGCTCTCAGCCGCGGCTAAGGGTTCGAGGATCAGTTGATCGACATCAATTCCTGCGCGCGTCACGGCCTTGACGAGGTTTTGCCGGGCCGCACTTGGACTTGTGACGATGTGTACAAGAGCTTCCAGGCGGGATCCATTCATCCCCACGGGCTCCGTGATCCCGTCCTGACCGTCAACGATAAATTCCTGCGGTAGGCGGCTCACGATCTCCCATCCCGGTGTCAATGTCAGGGCGCTGGCGGAATCGATCGCCCGCTCGATATCTTCATCCGTGATCTCTTTCTCCGCGCCGGCGACAGCGACGACACCGTTCTTGTTCTCACCACGAAGATGTTCCCCCGAGAGGTTGACGACGGCAGATTCGATCTCCAGGCCGCTCTGGCGTTCAGCCTCGCCGACCGCCTTCCTGATAGACTCAGCTACTGCTTCGGTCGATGTCACGACCCCTCGGCGAAGCCCTTTCGACTCCGCCTCGCCGACGCCGACGATGTTCATCCGGCCGTCCGGCGCGGGCTCACCGATCACGCACCGCACGCGGCTTGTTCCGATATCCAGCCCGATTGCCTGAATGTCGCTAGTCATGACAATTAAAAATCCAAATACTCAATGACCGGATAGACCCCTTCCGCGTCTACCCCCTTGACCTTTGCCCCCTTGCCGGACAGCACCTCAAGTGCTGTTTTCAAGCTCTTTCCGAGATCGTCTTTTGCCAGAGTTATAGTGACCTGCCGGCCGGAATCCTCAACTATAGCGGTCGGTTGCCTGGGGTTGGTTAGGTCGACCGATTTCACACGTGACAGCAGATCGAACTGCTTCCACTCCTCAAGCATTCTTTTATAAACCTTCAGGCGGGCGACATTATCCGTCATTGCCTTCTCACTCTTGGCCTCGTCCCACCCGGTTAGTGCAAAAGGAAAATCCCTTTCCTCGCCCTTGGCCGTACTGAGAATGGTGCCCTCTCCATCCACCAGGAAATCACCCGTCTTCAGGTGAACCGTCGCCGCAGGCACTCTCTCGACGATATCGACGCGAATTCCCGCCGGAAGCATGCGGGACAAGGCCGCGGTCTTTACAAACGGAAACTTCTCGAGCTTAGCCTTTACATCTGCGAGATCCGCGTTCCAGACGCCGGATTTCTCCGTCTCGGTCGCGACAATTCGACGAATATCTTCAGAAGAGGTCCTCTGATTCCCCCGAATATCGATGCTTCTGACATGAAAGAAATCTGAGGCCGTGGCACTTTTGTACGCGGTGAATCCGAGGACCGAGAGGCATGCTAACAGAATGCCGGAGATCATAAGCGGCAGCCCCAGACGACCAAAATTCCGCGCGATACCGCCGCCTCGCGAGCCGGCAGAGCGGCCGCCGCGGATCTTTACGGATGAGGCTTTCTTGCGCGATGTATTTTTCTTCTTCGCCATAGAACTTCTAGGCATTCACTCCAATATCTCTTAGTTCTTCGAGTATCTCTTCTGACAGACCAGTAACGCTGCCTGCCCCCAAGGTGATCACGAGATCGCCCGAACGCAGCTCAGGACAAACCTTTTTCGCGGCCCCTGTCAGATCGCCGAGATAATAGACGTTCTTGTGCCCGTACATCTGGATGTTGTGAGCAAGAGTTTCGGCGGTTATTCCTTCGATAGCTGACTCGCTCGCCGCGTAGATGTCGAGAAGAAAAAGAACGTCGGCGTTGTTGAACGAAACAACAAAATCGCCCATCAGATCGCGTGTGCGTGAATATCGGTGAGGTTGAAATACGACGACGACCCGCCGACCGGCAGCAGCTTCTTTTGCGGCGGACAAGGTCGCCAGGATCTCTGTCGGATGATGGCCGTAATCGTCTATCACAGTAATTCCGTTTGCTTCTCCCTTGAACTGGAATCTCCGATTCGCGTTCTTGAACATTTTGAACGCCTCGACTATCGTCTCGAAAGGAATATCCAATTCAAGGGCGACCGCTGTCGCCGCGAGGGCATTGTAAACATTGTGCCTTCCGGGAACCGGCAGCATGATTTCGCCGATCTTCTCACCTCGTTGTGCGACCGAGAACATCGACCCGAAGGCATCGTTATATCTGATGTCTGAAGCAGAGACATCAGCCTGGGCGGTCAAGCCATATGTGATGCGCCGCCTTTTTAGTTTTGGGATCAGCAGTTGGACATTCGGATCATCGAGGCAGATCACCGCTGCTCCATAGAAAGGAACCTTGTTTACGAAATCGGTGAAGCACTGAACTACATCATCCATCCCCTTGTACGACTCCATGTGCTCCTTATCGATGTTGGTGACGACACCTATCGTGGGATTTAGCATCAGGAATGAACGGTCGCTTTCATCGGCCTCGGTCACAAACCAATCAGACTGCCCCAATCGCGCATTTGAGCCAAGCGTATCCACGACGCCCCCAACGACCGTGGTCGGATCGTAACCCGCGTGCCCCAGGAGCGTCGCGATCATGGAAGTTGTCGACGTCTTGCCATGTGTGCCGGAGACGGCGATGCGATAGGGACGAAGTGTCATCAGCTCGGCAAGCATTTCGGCCCGCGGTATGACGGGAATGCTCTTGGACTTTGCGGCGATCACTTCCGGGTTTGTTTCCTTGACTGCCGATGAATACACAACCACCTGGGCATCGCCTATATTCTCGGCCTGGTGCCCTTCGTAGATCTTTACGTTGAAGAGCGTTTCGAGACGGTCCGTGTTCTTAGATCGCTTTGCGTCCGAACCCGACACTGAAAAGTGCAAATTACACAGCACCTCGGCGATGCCGCTCATGCCTATGCCGCCGATCCCAATAAAGTGAATTCGCTTTACGTGTCTAAACATTGAGTTTTAGCTCCTCAATAAGGTCAACCGTTGCTTGGGCAGCGTCTTCGCGAGCCATGACCTTTGCGGAATCTTCCATCGCGGTGATCGCGTCAGGCGAATCGATCAATTTCTCGATCTCGGTGGCGAGAACGTCGCCGGTAAGATCAGCCTGCAAGATCATTCGGGCAGCCCCGGCAGCCACCAAGGCCTCTGCGTTCTTACGCTGATGATCATCCGCTGCGGTCGGCAGCGGGATCATGATCGACGCCTTTCCGGCTGCCGCCAGCTCTGCGCAGGTTGTCGCTCCTGCACGGCAGATCACAAGGTCGCTCTTTCCAAATTCGACAAATATATCTGAAATAAAGGGCCGCACGTCTGCGTTTGCAAAGTCCGAATTCGAGTATGCCGTCATTACTGTTTCCAGATCGGCTTCACCGGTCTGATGCGTGATCGAAAGCCGGTCTTTGAATTTTGCGAGACGCGGCAGAGCGTCGATCATTGCATTGTTGATCGCCCGCGAACCCTGGGATCCGCCGAATATCAAAATGTGCGATGCCGCTTCCCTCACCTTGCGCGGGATCTCAAAGAATTCCTGCCTGACGGGATTGCCCGTCACCACTCCTTTCTTGCCGAAAAACGGAAGCGCCGCCTCGAATGTCAGCGCCGCCTTATCAACAAACCGGGCGAGCCGGCGATTCGTGAATCCAGGCAGCGCGTTCGAGTCCATAACAAGCGTGGGCACGCCCATGATCGCTGCCATCATCAATACGGGCCCGGAAACGTAACCGCCTGCACCAACGACCACGTGCGGGCGAAACTGCCGAATGATCGCCCTCGCCTCCAAAAAGCTTTTCGGCAGCAGCGTGAAGCCCTTTATCTTCCCTACGAGCCCGACATTCTTCAGCCCGGCGCTGTTGATCAGCGACAACTGAAAGCCGTTATCCGGAACGATCTTCTTCTCGAGCCCCTTCGCTGTTCCAACAAATAGGATCTCAGACGCCGGATCGCGTCTCATGACTTCCTTAGCGACCGCAACACCGGGATATATATGTCCGCCCGTACCGCCGGCTGCTATGAGTACTTTCATCGGCATTACGCGGGCCTCCTTCGTCGAGTTTGCGCAGCCGATCGGGCGGGTGCTAACGAACTCGCTTCGGCAAATCGCGAGATACTCAACAGCACGCCAACTCCCATTAGCGTGACCACCACAGACGAACCCCCGTATGAAATGAACGGCAGTGGGATGCCTTTTGCGGGCAGGATGGAGGTAACGACGCTTATGTTGAAAAGCGCTTGTACAATGATCCCGGTAATGACGCCGATACCAAGCAGATTGCCAAATCGGTCAGGCGCCATGATCGCTGCTCTCGCTCCACGCCACAGCAGAAAACCAAACGCCAGCACCACGACCAAGGTACCGACCAAACCTAGCTCTTCACCGACGACAGAAAAGATAAAGTCCGAGTAGGGGTACGGTAGGTAAAAGAGTTTTTGATGCCCTTGAGCAAATCCCTTACCGAGCACGCCGCCCGAGCCGATCGCGTATAAGGACTGGACAACCTGATACCCTTCATCGTCCGCGTACTTGTACGGGTCGAGAAATGCCATCAGCCGCGCCACGCGCCAGGGAGCGAAAAAGATCGCGCCCGCTCCGATAACGACCATCGCGGCCGCCACCGTCCCAATGTGTACAAGCCGCGCACCTGCGGAAAAATAGACTGCTGAGAAGATCGCGCATAAGACGATGGTCGTACCAAGATCTTTCTCCAGGAACACGAGTCCGGCCAACAGCCCCGCACCCGCGATGCAGGGCAGTACGGTTTTCATCAGGTCGCCCACGGATTCTTCTTTCTTTGTGAGGTAGTACGCAAGGAAGATCGGAAGGGCGATCTTCGCCAGCTCAGAAGGCTGGAACGAGAATCCGCCGAATCTGATCCACCTTCTAGCTCCGTTGATCTCGGGAAAGGCGAAGACTGCGATGAGCAAAACGCAGGCGACGGCAACGATCCCGTAAACGATCCACTGCTTCTGCAGGATGTGATAATCAACGCGGCTGACAGCGTACATCATCGCTAGCCCAAGCATCGTAAAGCCCATCTGCTTGTAGAAGTACGTGAACTGGCTGGCGCTGTCGGTCTCCTTGAGAGAGAACATCGCGGATGCGCTATAGACCATCATCGCGCCGAACAGCGCAAGCGCTGCCGCGATCCCGAACATTAGCCAATCCATGCGTCTCTCTTCCATAAGAACCCCTCCCTACGAAACCGGGGTCCCCGCCGCTTCGGCGGACGGGGTGGTTCTCTCCTTAAGCTCCGCGACGGCGCGTTTGAACACTGTTCCTCTCTCTTCAAAACTCCTGAACATATCGAAGCTCGCGCATGCCGGAGCAAGCAGCACAGAGTCCCCTTTCTGCGCGGAAGCGAATCCTCTCTCCACCGCATCTTCCACGGAGGTGGCTCGAATGATCTCTGCGTAACCTTTTAACTGCTCCTCGATGTTGTCGCCATCCTCGCCCAGAACGACCAATGCACGGACCGATCGCTCGATCAGCGGGATCAATGGGGCATACGGGGCATTCTTACCACGCCCCCCCAAGATGAGGATCGTCTTACCTCTTTCCTCGCTCAGGGCCTCGAGAGCTTTGGATGTCGCGTCAACCGACGTCGCCTTCGAATCGTTATAGAACTTCACGCCATCTATCTCCGCTACGAACTCAATGCGGTGCTCGACGCCTTTGAAGTTAGCAACTGTTTCCCGCATCGACTCCGGCGAGGCTCCGCATGCGAGGCCGGCGGCAAGTGCGGCGAGGACGTTCTCTACGTTATGCAAGCCTCGAAGGAATATTTCCTCGCGAGTGGTCAGAGTGCGTTCTTTCCCGTTCGACCGGCATACAAGATCCCTCTCGCGCAGGAAAAGCCCCTCATCCAATTCCTTTCGAATGCTGAACATCACAACATTCGCCTTCAGTCCGGGTCCCCAATCGGCTGTGATCTCATCGTCGGCATTGAGGACAGCAACATCCTCGGCCGTCTGGTTCATAAAGAGGCGATGCTTAGCCGCCGCGTAATCCTTAAATCCTTCGTAACGATCGAGATGATTTGGCGTAACGTTCAGGCACAATCCTACACTCGGCCGAAAATCAACAATGGTTTCGAGTTGAAAGCTGGACAGTTCAGCGACCGTCCACCCGTCGTCGCGAGAGGTTTCGGTCAGGCTCAGGAGGGGAGTACCGATGTTGCCGCCTACCTGAGTCGGAATTCCTGAATTTGCGAGAAGCTCGCCGATGAGTGCCGTTGTCGTCGTCTTGCCATTCGAGCCGGTAATACCGACGATACGGCCTTTCATAAAGCGGTACGCGAGTTCGACTTCGCCGATGACCTCTCCGTCCTTGCGATCCACATATCGCGCCGGAATAGTATTCGTCGGAACCCCGGGCGAGATTACGACCAGATCGATCTGATCGAGCAGCCATGACGGGATGTCGCCCGAGATCAGCCCGATGCCATTTGCCTCCTTCAGGGCTCGGGCGGATGCAGGCCATTCCTCGACTGGTTTCTTATCATGCAAAGCGACCGTCGCACCGCGCTCGGCGAGAAAGCGGGCCGATTCGATGCCGGACTTTCCGGCACCCAAAACTAAAGATTTCCTTCCCTCTATCTTCAAGTTTTTCTTCTTCTCTGTGTTCCGCGTCTCGGCGGTAAACCCCTTTCTTAACGAAGCTTTAGTGTCGACAAACTCAACAACGCGAACAATATCGCCACGATGACGAATCGAAACACGATCTTCGGTTCCTTCCAGCCCGAGATCTCGAAATGATGATGCAGCGGAGTCATGCGAAAAACACGTTTGCCTGGCCGTCCTCCGCGTTTTGTGATCTTGAATACGGCCACCTGAAGCATCACAGACAGCGCCTCAAGAATGAATACGCCGCCAATGAACGGCAAGAGGAACTCTTGTTTGGTCAGGATAGCGACTGTGCCTATTGCTCCGCCTATCGCCAGGCTTCCGACATCGCCCATAAAAACGCTCGCGGGCGGCGAGTTGTACCATAAAAACCCCAGACTCGCTCCGACCATCGCCCCGCAGAAAACTGTCAGTTCCGCGGCCGCCGGTGTATGCGTAATATCAAGGATCTCGGCCCAGCGTCCGTCACTTGCGAGATAGGTCAATCCCGTTAAAGCCGACATTGCGATAAAAGTAACACTTGACGCGAGGCCGTCGAGTCCATCCGTCAAATTCACCGCATTCGAGGAGCCTAGGAGAATAAAGATCGTGAAGACAAGGTAAATGATCGGCCCCACATAACTGATTCCGTTTACTTCCGCCGTCGCCTTAAAGAAAGGAATGCTGATGTTCCATGGATAATTGCTCCAGAGATATAAAACGCCCCAAACGGCGACAGCTGTGATCAACTGACCTGCGAGTTTCTGCTTACCGGTCAGCCCGAGGCTGCGGCGCTTGACGATCTTGATGTAGTCGTCGATGCCGCCGACGATCGCGAAGAGCGTTGTGGCTCCCAAGGCTATCCAGAGGTACAAACTGTCAGGACGGGCCCAAAGGATCGTCGAAATAAAGACGGAACCGATAATAAGCACGCCGCCCATTGTCGGGGTGCCGCGTTTCTCATGATGCGACGCCGGCCCCTCCTCACGTATCTCCTGACCGAACTTTAGGTCTGCGAGCTTTTTGATCACCTTATTCCCGAGCAGAAGCGAGATCAGGAGCGCAGTGATCGCGGCAAGCGCCGTGCGAAAAGTAACGTACTGAATTACGTTGAGGCCTTTGAAAAAATAGGACTCGCTGTTTCTTCCGTACTGCTGGAAAACGAACTGGTATAAGAAGTAATAAAGCATCGCGTTCTATGTTGGCGGACCAGGGGCCCGCAAATGCTCACTCCCCTTTTCTTAGGCTCTCGCCCCCGCCTGCGGCCTCTCCAGCTCGAAGCGTTCCAACAACCGTTCAATGACCTTTTCGGTGCGCACGCCGCGCGACCCCTTTACAAGAACTACGTCCCCTGGTTTTACGATCGCGGCAACTCGCTCTGCGGCGGCCGACGAATCTTCTGCGAATTCAGCCGCTTCGAGGCCGGCAACTTTGGACGCGTCGACGAGTTCGGATGCGAGACCTCGGACCCCGATCAGAATATCGATTCCGGAATCTCCGATGCGCGCGCCGACGGCGCGGTGCATCGCAACCTCTTCTTCCCCTAACTCCAGCATCTCGCCCACAACAGCGATCTTACGCTCGCTCGAGTCGCTGCCCTCGATCAGCGTATTGATCATCGACATCAGGGCGTCCGGATTCGAGTTATACGAATCGTTTATCACAGTGAATCCGTCAGCGAACCTTAGCACTTCGCCCCGCTGCGCGGGAGCGGCAACCGTGTTCAATCTCACAGCAATATCTTCCGCGGACATGCCGAATCGCGTTGCGACTGCTGCCGCAGCAAGTGAATTCAAGATATTGTGGCGGCCGTTCAGCGAGGACGTGACCTCCGCGCGATCATCTCCTATCACAAGCGTGAATTTCGTCTCGCCGAATCTTTCAAACCGGATATTTTCTGCCCTGACGTCGGCGGGATTCTGAATGCCGAATGTCACGGAATGGCTTTTGCTCAGCCAATGCATTTCCGCTACTCGCACATCATCCGCGTTAAGCACGGCGGTGCCGCCAGGTTTCATTCCCTCGACGATCTCCGCTTTCGCCTTTGCGACATCCTCGATCGAGCCGAGGTGCTCCACATGGACGGGGAGAACGTTCAGCACTACCGAAATATCGGGCGGGACTATCTTGCAAAGGCGTGCGATCTCGTTGTGCGGCGTGGACATTCCCATTTCAAGAACAGCGACGTCGTAATTCTCGTCGCTTGCGAGGTCCATCAGCGTCAGCGGCAAGCCGATCCCGTTGTTGTAATTCTTGACGTTCTTCAATACACGCCGCCCGCCTGACGTGAGTACGTGTGCGGTTAGCTCACGCGCCGTTGTTTTGCCGGCACTTCCTGTGATGGCTACCACCGGCCTGCCCCAATGCTCATAGATCCCGTGAGCGAGCCGCTGAAAGGCCGCGATCACGTCGTCGACAAAAACGAACCGCTTCTCGTACTTTCCAAGCACTTCCCGGTGTTCTTCAAACCGGTCTCGCCGTACCACACATGCGGCTGCACCCGAATCAAAAGCCGCAGCGGCATAACGCGTCGAATCCGCGAAATCTCCGTTAAAGCAGTTGTTCTTGAACTCAGGTTGGGACAGGGCAAAAAACATGCCGCCGGGCCGAATTTCGCGAGAGTCAATCGCAAATGAACCCACTTCGCTCGAAAGCAAAGCGGGGTCAAGCGTCGCCTCTGCCGGCTGCATGTATTTGATCACGGTCTCAAGTTTCAATCTTCTTCGTGCTTCCTAAATATTTCCTTCTGTCGAGGGCCGCGGTGAGACGGCCGTTTTCCCTTGAATTCTTTTCTCCGGGTTTCGTCGGCTTCGTAGCAGGCGCCGTGTTCTTTGCTTTTGGAGAGTCCTTTCCACTGTCCTTTTCATTCGGCCTTTTCGGGGGCGCCGGGACCTCACTCTTCTGTTGAGCTAGCGTGCTCTCCTGCTTCAAAGGTGCGTCTTGCGGCACCTTCATCTCGGTGAGGATCTGCTGGGCGACGTCCGCGAAGACAGGTGCCGACACCATTCCTCCGTCACGAGCCCCCACCTTCGGTTCGTCCATCACTACCTCGACCAATATTTGCGGATCGTTAGCGGGAGCCATCCCGATAAATGATGAGACATATTTGCTCGCGTCCACGGATTTGGTGATGGTGTTGACCTTCCACGCAGTGCCTGTTTTGCCGGCAACGGTATAACCATTTAGTTGTGCTCTCTTGCCGGTACCAGTGAGCACGACCTGCCTCAGCATCACCTTGAGATCGCGCACAGTGTCAGCCGTAACCACTTGTGTTTGCTGCGGTTGCGTAACACTTTTTGGCTCCTCATCCGAACGCCTGATTTCCTTGATGATATGCGGCTGGACCCGAATTCCGTTGTTCGCTATCGTCGCAAAAGCTGATGCCATTTGCAACGGCGTTACGTTTATTTCATAGCCGATCGACATCGACGCAAGCGAATCGCCATTCCACTTTTCAGGCGAGCGAACGATCCCGCCGGATTCGGCTGGAAGCTCGACGCCTGTTTTCGCTCCAAAGCCCATCTTCTGGATCATCGCGTAGAAGTCATCCTTGCCTACGCGCATCCCCGTTTTGATCGCTGAGATGTTACTCGACACTGCAAGCGCTTGAGCGTATGTCATCGAGCCGGTGTGGTGGTCGGTGAATTCATGATTCGCGACGGTGATCGTGCCGTTTCCTGCATCGATCATGTCCATGGGCAAGAATAAGTGCTTCTCGAGAGCGGAGCTGTATGTTACGAGCTTGAAAACCGAGCCTGGCGAGTACGAAGACTGCACCGCGTTATTCCCGATCGCGTCCCGCTGCGCCTGCCCGACGTTATTCGGATCGAACGTCGGCAGATTGGCCATCGCAAGGATCTCGCCGGTTTTCGGGTTCATTACTATGACTGTCCCCGATTTCGCTTGCGCATTCTGCACGCCACGCGCAAGGGCTTGCTCCGCGATGTACTGAAATCCAGTGTCTATAGTTAGAACGATGTCACTCGGCCTTTCGCGCTCGTACTCGACCTCGTCGTAAACTCGTCCAAGGCGGTCGCGTTGCTGAACTGTTTTAATGATCGCACCGTGAAGGAGTTCGTCCTGCGACTGCTCGATCCCCGCCTGGCCGTCATCCGAGTCATTTGAAAAACCGATCACTTGCGACGCGAGCGACTCGTAGGGGTATTTGCGCTTTTGCTCGTCGCGCCAGTGAAGGCCGGCAAAATTGGGAAGGTCCGCCTTTCTTAGCTCGGGAGTGTCAAGGACCTTATTTATCTTTTGAGCCACGTCCTCATCTAACTTCTTAGCGATCGGTACGAATCGCTTATTGCTTTCTTTGCCCTGTCGAATATTGGCTGCGATCTGGTTCGCATCGAGCTTGAGCGTTTTAGCAAGCGTCTTCGC
This sequence comes from Acidobacteriota bacterium, assembly GCA_019247455.1. Taxonomy (GTDB): domain Bacteria; phylum Acidobacteriota; class Blastocatellia; order Pyrinomonadales; family Pyrinomonadaceae; genus OLB17. Next base: position 56,964 of record JAFAOW010000173.1, read on the forward strand.
AGTACCGTCTATATCTGCGATCTCGGTGGGATCGGCATAGAGCGTCTTGACACGAACGCTCATCGCAAGGGCGCGCTCGTTGCGGTCGTAGATAGTTCCGCGAAGCATCCTGGCCTGCTTCGTATCCTGGCGAATATCTAGCGCCTTCTCATCAAGCCATGCGTGCTGCGTTACCTGTAGGTGAACAAGCCGCGCTCCGATGCCTCCTATCCACAAGACAAAAACCGCGACAACCAGCATGAATCGAGTAAATGCCACTTGCCGCTGATCCCTCTTTTTCGGCCGTCGCGTATTTTTCATGGAGAGAACCCTAGTGCCTATTCAGCTGCGGTTGTAACGACCGCCTTCTTGACGGAGTTCTTGATCGGATCGGACTTGAGCGAAAGGGTCGTCGTGACTGGCAGTGCCTTCTCGATCGAAGCCGTCTTTACGACCAGGGGCTTCGCTTCTCCCGAGACAGGAACCTTTGCGCTGGTTTTCGCCACGATCTCCTGCGCAGGCAGTTCTGCTGTAGCTACAGCATTCAAACCCACCTTCTTGGCGACCTTCGTGAGCTCGGACGGTGCCAGCGACATTTCCCGCGCTAGGATGAGCCTGCGTTTTTCTGCCTCAAGCTCATCGATCTGCTTCCGGAGGCGGGAATTCTTCATCCCATAATCCATCGAAGAAAAATGCTGCCTGCCGGCAATAAAAAATCCCGATATCAGAACAAGCCCGCAGACCACCATTGGTCCATAAACACGAAATCGCCTAGGCTCACTGGCCGTCTTTTTCACATTTTTCTTCATCCTCACCTCCGTCGGACTAATTGAGCTCTCGCTCGAGTTTTTGTACCGCCCGCAGCTTCGCGCTGCGCGAACGCGGATTTTGATCCGTCTCTTGTGCGCTGGGAACGATCGGCTTTTTCGTCAGTATCTCGACCGATTTAACAGCGCCGCACACGCATTTCGGCATTCTCGGCGGACATGAGCACTTGCCCGAGAGCCGCTGGAAGGCCCGCTTCACGATCCTGTCTTCCAAAGAGTGAAACGTTATGATCGCGAGCCGTCCATTCGTTTTCAAAAGATCAACAGCCTCTGAAATAAAGCCGTCCAGAATTTCAAGTTCGCCGTTTACGGCGATACGCAGTGCCTGAAAGGTCCGCGTCGCGGGATGTATCCGGTCCTTCTTATTGAAAGGAACAGACCGCTTCACCAACTCGGCAAGCTCGGAGGTCGTCATGACCTGCTCGCCAGCTTCCCGCCTTTCAATGATCCGCCGTGCTATCCGGCGAGAATGCCTCTCCTCACCGTACTGATAAATAATGTTCGCGAGGCTGGTCTCGTCTATTCGTTCGAGCAGTTCGGCCGCTGTCTCACCGCCGCCCGCCGGGTCCATCCGCATATCAAGCGGAGCATCATATCGAAAGCTGAATCCCCTATCGGGCGAATCCAGTTGCATTGAAGACACGCCGAGATCTGCGATAATACCGTCGACCTTCCTTTCGCCGACTACCGAGCGAATGTCGCTGAAATTTGCCTGTACGATTTCGACCCGCGTACCGAAGCGTTTCAGCCGTTTCCTCGCGAGATCGATCGCTGCCGGATCTTGGTCGAGGGCGATCACCTTTATCTCACGAGAAACTTCTAGCAAAGCCTCTGTATGCCCCCCGAGGCCGAGCGTGGCATCGACAAAAACGCCGCCATTTCGTGCGCCGACCACCTCGACCGTCTCGCCAGGCAGCACAGATAAGTGCGCGGTTTCTGGGCCGGTCTCAGCCATATTCAAAGAGCAGAAAAGTACCTTGGCGCATGCATTTCTGCGCTTAAGAGCTTAAACAAGAATTTTAGTTTAGTGCGTGATACCCAAAAGACGATCTGGGATTTGCTCAAACAAAATGAATTCTACGCTGTCGTTTTCATTGCTGTCAACAATTTATTTGCGAATTATCTTAAACGCGCGTTTAAATATCACGCATATTCCGAGTAACGGAAGAGATCACGAAAAATTTCCTCAGTGAATTTCGTGTCGGTCCTCTGCTATCTGTCTGCTACGGTTTCGATCCCTGTCACAGATTGCGCGAAGCCGTCTCTACGGCAAAACGAACGCATAACTGAGTTCTCGGCTCTCATTTCTCAGCTCTCAGTTCTCATTTCTCAATTCATCCTTTATCCTTATTCCTCGTGCTGACGACGCTCATCATCTTCGGCCTGATCGCCGCCGGGGCCAACATCCTCGGCGGCCTTTCGCTCGTTCCCCCGAGGCTGCAAAGCAATTATCGCCGCTTTTTGAAGTACCTTCTCGCCCTCGGCGCCGGGTTCATGCTCGCGGTGACGCTGTTTGAGATCCTTCCGAAGACGGTCGTCCTGTGGCAGCAGAAGAGCGGAATGGACGTAGAAAGCCTCTCCATGCCGATGGTCCTGCTGCTCGCCGGCTACCTGCTGACTCAGTTCGTCGAACACACGATCGCCCCGCACTTCCACCTTGGCGAGGAAATGCACTGTGACGACGACGAACACCATCACGCGTCTCTGTCGACCTCATCCGCCTACACAGCGGTTGGGGGCCTGCTCGTTCACACGTTTTTCGACGGAGTTACGATCGCAGCGGCGTCGCAGATAGATGCGAAGGTCGGCGTGCTCGTTTTCATCGCCGTCCTGCTGCACAAGTTTCCCGAGGGGTTCACCATCGGCTCCATGGTGCTCGCCGCGGGAAAAGGAAGCCGCGAAGTGATGGTTACGACCACTCTGCTCGGACTAACGACCTTTCTGGGCGTTTTGATCTTTTATTTTGTAGGAGCTGGCCTGCCGTCCGTCACTGCATACGCCCTGCCCGTCGCCGGCGGCGTCACACTTTACGTCGCGGCCAGCGACCTCATACCCGAGGTCAATCACCACGGTGGCCGGAATGCCCTCGTATCGCTCGCCATCTTCGCAGGAGTAGGACTGTTCTTCGCTACGCACGAACTTCTCCATTCCGCATTCTGACGTAGCGCGGCCAATTCGTCGTAGCAATGCGCCAGCGTGGGATCCATGACTGGCATAAGGCTCGGAGGCTATTTCCCTTTTAGCACCCCTGCCGCCTTTTCGACCAAATATCCGAAGACGTAGATTACCGCGGCGTTGACCATGGCAAAGATACTGTGTTCCACCAACAGGATCACGTCATCATGCTTGTGCGAAGCGACGTCGTAAGTAACGCCGGTGATACCCGACTTGACCACCAGCTCAGGCACGAACCACGACCACGGCAGCGTCAGCACCTCATATCCGATAACCGCGATCAAATTGAACCTGTCGACTAGCAGGTAATATCCCAGACATAAGGCGACCGTGAGCAAATAGACCCCGGTCAAGATCCATCCGACCTTTGACTTAAAGAATCCTGCCATTAGCTCCTCTCGCGTCTCTTTAGAATCTTCGGTTTTGAGAATATAGCACGGAGGATCGGATCACATGCTAGTTTTCTGAAACATTCGGCATCGCTTGTCGTAAATCAGAGCGGAGGTTAACAGCGAAGTGCGAGAGCCGATCTTGGCAGGAATATTGAGTTTACTGGTTCCCGGCTTGGGTCAGATATACAACGGCCGGATCCTGGCAGGGGTCCTTTGGCTGCTGCTGACCGGGGTTTCGTGGATCGGATCGGTCGGCTTCTTTGGGTGGGTGGTCCATCTGATAGCCGCTTGGTGTGCTTACAGTTATGCTAAGCAAAATCCCGTGCGTTAGCTGATACCTTTCATGCGATCCTCCTCAGGGCCCGGCGAATGTCGGGCCATTTTCTTTAGAATTTCAACGCAGACGCCGCAAAGGGAGCACAGAGGAACAGGGTCGTTGCTAGGGATATAAGGAACGAATAGGTAGAATTGGGCATTGTTTGGAAGGCGGGTTTATTGGTAATAACGGTCGACTTACGCCCTTACTAACGCGCGGGCTTATGCAATGAAAGGCTTTCGAGTGAAGCCCTTACTAGCCGGGGGGCGACTGCCACGTAGCAGCGTATTTGCCGCCTACTGCCTACCGCCTACTGCCTACTGTTTATGGTGAGAGAGGGCATCCCATTTGTATTGATACCGGTTTTGATCGCCGCCTTTTTCGGCTGGTTTTTGATCTGGCCGGCGGCCGTTTTCTTTGCCGCCCTCGCGCTGTTTATGCTGTATTTCTTTCGGGATCCCTCTCGCGAGGTACCGCAGGAACCAGGCCTGATCGTTTCTTCCGCAGACGGCAGGGTCACGCGGATCGATGATAATGGTGACGCAAAGGTCGTGAGTGTTTTCCTTTCCCCGCTCGACGTTCATGTCAACCGCTCGCCGATCGCTGGCACCATCAAACAGATCATTTATTCCGAGGGACGCAAAATGCCTGCGACCCGCGATGAAGCTTCCCTACTCAACGAACGCAATTCCCTCGTCATCGAGGGCGACGACGTCACTGTGACCTGCACGCAGATTGCCGGAATCCTCGCGCGACGCATTGTCTGCTGGCCTAAAGAAGGTGATAAACTCGGGCGTGGCCAGCGGTTCGGGTTGATAAAGTTCGGATCGCGGACCGACGTCGAAATGCCGGCTTCGGCAGAGATTCTTGTCAGTATCGGCGACCGCGTCAAAGGCGGCGAAACTATCATAGCCCGCTTCAATAAATAGCTTGGACGATAACGAAGAACAGAAACCTCCGCTGCGCGGACTGAAGAAAGGACTCTACGTCATCCCGACGCTTTTCACCGCGGCGAATGTGGCGATGGGCTACCTGGCGGTGCTCTCGTCGATACGTGGCTTCTCGGTGTACGCGACAGACCCTGTGCTGGCATCGAGTTACTTTAACAAGGCCGCGTTGGGCATCGGATTGGCTATCCTTTTTGACACGGTGGATGGGCGAATTGCCCGCGCTACTCGCACCGCTACTGAAATAGGAGTTCAATTCGATTCACTCGCAGACGTGCTCACGTTTGGCATCGCCCCGACCGCGCTTCTGTACGCGTGGGCGATCGCTCCCGTGTTCGGTGAAATGACGCCGATGCATGGGCTCGGCGTATTTCTGCTTTTTGCATATCTGATGTGCGGAGCGTTCAGGTTGGCAAGATTCAATCTGCAGGCTACTCGGCCGGTAAAGTTGATCGAGGGCGCCACAAAAGTCGATAAGAAGGCGTTCGTTGGACTCCCGATACCTCCGGCCGGCGGATTGATCGCGGCACTCGTGCATTTCTCGCCAATGCCGATGAACGTTAAGGGTGATCCCACCGCGACCTATTACGTATACGCGTTGATGGGTCTAGTCGCTGTCCTGTCTGTTCTCATGGTGAGCACGATCCGCTATACGAGTGCGAAATCTTCCAGCTCAGGACGTCCCGCCTTCCTCTTGGTGATCGCCATCGCCGCGGTCGGAATGGCCATTTGGCTGTTCTCGGAGTACGTGCTGCTTGCTCTCGCCGCCGTTTACGTTTCACACGGTGTGATCTGGTGGCTGATCAGGCCTTTCTTGGTGAGGCCGACGCCAGCGAAAACCAGCTAAGCTCATCCTCGCGCCGAGATCGGCGTAACGCTGCCGCGTTTTCGTTTTGAGGAGATAGGGTCGTGAACGTCGTCCTCGAACTCGCGATCCGCCGCGACGAGCATTGCAAGCAACGTTAGAAAAAGAACTGATACTGCCGTTATGTGCAGCACAAAGTCGAAAAGACTGTGTGTCAGTATCGCGACGCATCCGGCGAATGATCCAGCGGCAGCACCTCGGCGGGCAACATTCCCGACCCGGGTCGACCGGCGTCCCTGCCGGACGAACAAGAATAGGAACGTTGCGCCAAGAGCGACTCCGACAAGCCCCGCGTCCGCGGCGATCTGCAGGTAATCATTATGAGCCTGCTGCACGCTCCATTCCCCGCTGTCGGGGTCGAATTTCGTGTATGCCTGTTGGAACGCGCCGAGCCCGGCGCCGAAGGGCGTGTGAGCCTTAATGACCTCGAGCGTCGTGGCCCAGATCTTAAAACGATTTGCGGAAACATCTTGCGAATTTGCTTCTGCCGCGATGCGGGTGAGAGTCGTTTCGCCGCCGACGAAGATAGCCCCACCGATCGCCCCGATCAGTAGTAGGGCGGAGAGAGAGATCTTTAACAGCAATCCTCGGCTTCCTTTCGCCCTGTTGGTTGCGACGACCAATACAACGACCTCTACAAAGAAGGCAACGAACCCCCCGCGTGAGCCGCTCAAAAGAAGCGCTGCTCCCATAAGTGCGATGGCCACGATGTAAAGCATCTTTTTGTCGCGCTCGACCGCTCCCGAAAAGAGCATTCCGAGCGGCAACGCAATGAGCATCTCGATGACCGCCGCGAAATCGTGCTTGTTGACGAAAGACCCAAACGGGCGGCCAAGGGGTTTGTAAATTCCGAATATTGCGTCTGGACTCAGCACGGATTGGAGGATCGCGTAAAACGAGTAACCAAACCCGAAAACGATTAGAAAGGTCCGCAGTCGATGCATTCTTGTCGCGGAATCCAGGCACGAAAGAGCGATGCAAAAGAACGCCGCCAGTACAAAAAGGTGAAGAGCAGTGAGCTGGGTCGAGAAGGGATCGAGCGAGATCGTTCGGGGGTACGAGAGACCGTCAGAACCGGAAACGGTTCCGAAAGGGATGATCTGGATAACCGCGTACAGACCGAGCAGCACGAGCGGCAGCTGCAAGTTTGATCGGCTGATCCGCAAGCTGCCTTTCAGTGTCCCGTCGAGCGTGAACAAGACGGTCATACTGGCGACGATCACATAAAATCCTGCGATGACCGGCGGGTGCACCGCACCGTACAACATCGTCGTCAAGAAAATCGACGAGCAAACGATAAGGAAGATCGCAGTACTGAGGCGGCTCGGTTTCAAATTGATCTAAAGTTTCTCGAGTCGAAGGTCATCGAACCAGACGATCCCGCTTATAGGGCAGTCTTCCCCGCAAAAGGCCCTCCCGACGCTGATCACGATGCCATCGCAATTTTTTGGAACAGAGATGTCGACAGAAAATTCCTGCCAGTCATTTGTACCCTGCGCTACTGCCGCGGACTGGACGAGCACGCCATCATCCACACCATTCTGAACAGTGATAAGCGGATTCCCGCCGCTTCGCAGATTTTCGGTTCTGGCCCAAAAGCGAAGTCGGTATTTCTTACCGGATTCGACCACTACGGTTTGGAGCGGATCCAGGAATGTCGGCTGCTTCGTCCCGCGAAACGTCAATCTCAGCGATCGAGTTCCTTCGTGGCTTACGCGATTGTCAGAGCTTACCTCGATCTTTGGATCGGGCTTCCCCCTGCGCCATCCGAAATTGGGTTCGTCACCCGACTCCAGAACTTGCTCGAAAGAACCATTGGTAACAGAGCCG
>JAFAOW010000147.1 GCA_019247455.1 Acidobacteriota bacterium
GCTCAGATCGCGGCACGATTCATAGATCAAGAAGATCACGTTGAGCTAGTCCGCGAGCCGAGCCTGTCGTGCGTTCTTTTCCGGCGGAAGGGATGGACACCACGAGACTATTCCAATTGGACTTTCCGAAACCACAAGAAGGGTTTCGCTCTTGTAACTCCAACGAAATGGGGTCCCGGTAAGGATAAAGAGACCGTAGCGCGGTTCTGCTTTATCAACCCCGACACCACCGAGCAGGACATCAGCGATATCCTTTCAACGATGCGGTAATTGAAGGCAGAAACTTGACTCGCGAATGGCGATTAAGTAGGATGACAGTTCGCCCGTTTTTGAGAAGCGGGCGCGTTTTTTTGAAAAGTTGTCGGGCACTCGTGCTTATTTGGAAGCACGACAGACGAGATTCTCGGGCATGTACGTCAATTGGTAGACAGCCTCCCTTACAAGGAGGAAGTTAGGGGTTCGAGTCCCTTCGTGCCCACCACTTTCGCGGGGTCGTAGTTCAGTTGGTTAGAACGCCAGCCTGTCACGTTGGAGGTCGCGGGTTCGAGCCCCGTCGGCCCCGCCACTAAATCCAATAAAGCCAGTGTTTACCGGGCCGTCGTTCGGGGCGGCTTTCTTGTTTTTGCCCGCTGTACCCCAAAACGTACCCTCAAGCTCTTCGGTAAGCCGTCCAGCAATGAGACCAGAGGTCTGGTTTAGGAACTCTGGCGAGAAGTGTTTGTACCTTTCTAACTCTTCACTGCGGTGGCCGGTCATCTTGCGGATAATCGTGTCTGCCACGCCCTCCATAAAGAGCATCGTTGTAGCGAAATGCCTGAGGTCATGGATGCGTAGATCCGTGATCCCGGCCAGGTCGCGGATCCGTCTGAACCGTTTTCCAAGATCCCAGGCGTGGGGCTTTGAGAAGTTCTCCTTGTACCGTACGTTCGGCCGGGCGGGGAATAGGTATTCGTGCTTCCCGTAACTCGGTAGCTGCCTCAAGGCAACGACACACATATGGGGAAGTGGCAACCGGTTCGAACGGCGGTTCTTACTGGCGTGTTTCGGCAGGAAGATGAATGGGAACTCAGCGTCGAGTTGAACCTCCGCCCACAGCCTCGAAAGCAGGGCGGTCTTACGGAGTCCTGTACAGGCGGCAAGGATGATGAATCCTTGAAGCTCAAAGTCCTTTTCCTTCTGGCACTGCCCGATCAAGGCGACCAATTCCGACACGTCGACAAATCGATCCCTCGCTTCGGGTTGCGAGAGTTGTGGAATCACAGTCACGGGGTTATCGTCATACTTCTTCCACTTGATAGCGAAATTGAAGGACGAATTGAGGATTGTCCGGTAGTGATTAACCGATGATGCAGAAAGCGTCGACGAGAGTCCCTTGAGGAAGTCATCAATGATCTCCGGCGTGAAGTTACGCGCCTTGATCTTTCTGAACTTGTCCAGCCGGTGCATCTTGTACTGGAAGCCACGCTTCAGCTTTCCGTGGCGCTCCCACCAGAAGTCGAGGATCTCGCCGACCGTAATTGTTTCAAACTTCCGGGTGGGGAGCAGCTTCCCCTCGGCGACCTGGGTCAGTCGCTTTTGGCGGAACCCTCTCGCGATCTCAGGATCAGTCGTATGAGCGGATTCCTTGATTTTTCTGCCGTGCTCATCGTGGTAGGTTATCCACAGGCGCGAGCTATCCTTATTCCGACGAAAAACACCTTTTGGTAATTTCATATTTCCTCCTTGTTCGAAAACGGTTGAATATAAGCCATTTTTTTTGATGCAAGAATACTAAGATTGCCTCTATATGGGGCGACAGTTGACGCGGACTTTTTGGTTGGTTTTATAGCAGGAGTGGGCCTATCTGTATATTGACATACTAACAGAATCCGTCAAGCCAGTTATCCACAGGCCGGTTGCCGCTGGATTAAAGTCTCGCCCAGGGGCAGGGCAGGAGCATGCCTCTTAGCTTCAAGGATCGGTACTTCAGAAGAACCGGAACGGAGCTTAAAAAGATCGAGCTTGACGATCACAATGCGTTTTCAGGTTTTATTTAGGCTACGGTTTTCGGGAAAAGCGTTATCACTGGGCCGGTTTAGAACCTGGCTCCAAGGTGCACCTACCCAGTTCTGGCCGTGCGCGTCAATCTGCCTCATATTCGCTACGCCTTCCGGCACGCTACGCGGTCAGCCCAGTCCACCTTGATGTTTCTCATAGATTTGAACATCAATCGCCGAATCATCGCTACGGACCTCGTAGTATCGCTCCGGCTTGCGATAGACATTCACCATCTGATGGCCGGTCGAGAAAGTATTTTCTTCAAGGTAATTCGTGTTACCCCAAATCTTTTCTTCAATGGCGTGGGACACATGTTCGCTAAACACGCCGCCCGCCTTAATCAGTTTTTCAATTTCGGCGATCTTGTGCAGATTCTTGACGCCTTCTGTTTCATCATCCGCCGTGAGAATGAACAAGTAATCCCGCGCCCGGCTGATGGCTACATTGAGAATGTTCTGCTTATTCAGGAACATCTGCGAGCTCCGTGAAATCACTGGAGGTGGATTGAGAACAGCGATGATGATGTCGCACTCATCACCCTGAAAGCCGTGTATCGTACCGACCTGAATAGCTACAGCACGCGGTTTACTCGTCCAGGAGTCATTCAGCCTATTCAATAAGTTCGCTTGGGCGCGATACGGGGCGATTATCCCGATACGGAAGTTGTCTATATCGTGTATCTGCCCTGCTAACCAACGGACAAACTCAAAAGTGAACAGTGCCGAATACGTTTGGAAGTGCGATCCGCTCTCCAACCGCTTTGCCCGGTAGATGCTCTCGTATTTACTAACTGGGAATTTGACGAGGTTTAGGGCCTTCAGGTCGAAGCCATTCAATTTCAGCGGCCGCTGGTCAGCGGCTATGCGATGATGCTTGAGGACACCATCATAAGTGAACCGGCTGAAGACTTCACCGATGGCAGGGATACTTCGGTATTGCATTTCCAAATTCGTTACTTGGTAGTCGTGCGGCTCCGTCGCTGGCCTTGCAAAAGACCCCGCCTTATCGAGACCGACGAGCGTGTAGATATTCTCGTCCCTCCATTGCTCAACGGCGACAATCGGCTCGATCTGGAATGGGTCTCCGGCGATGATGAACTTGTGGGGTTTTTGTCCGTAAAGCGGATAGATGATGCCGGCAAGCGAAATCATCGAGGCCTCGTCAATGACGATGGCATCCCATTTCATTTCATACAACTTCTTCCCATGTTCCCCTGCGAACCCGTCGTAAGCGAAACGTGCAACGGTCGTGACCGTCACTGAGCGGCTTAATGCACCAATGTCGAAAGACCGATCGCGCCACACGCCCGCCTTTACAATACGCTCGTCGGCGCAAGTTCCGAAGCGAACCAGCCAGTCTAGGTAAGAGATGTCCGCTCCCATCTCGTCCACTACCCGCGTCGTCAGAACGTCCCCTGCCTTATTGGTCGGCGTCAGGACAAGTACTCTTGCCTGCTCTGTTCCCCGCATCATGGGCATCAGCACCCTTTCTGCAAGATGCGTTGTCTTGCCAGTTCCCGGCGGCCCGAATACGAATTCGATATTGGGCGTGAGGTTCGCCTTCATATCGAAACTTTCGTCAAGCCTCAATTCACGGAATCGTTCCAGTAACTCTTGGAGTAGGAAGGACGGGTTCTGGACTTCAATTCGCGCCTCTAAAACCTTGTCCAAATCCATGCCGTTCAACTCATCAGCAGACTCCAACTTGCCAAGCAGTGAAAACTCTTTAGCGGTAAACGATTCGACGTGCAACTTTCCCGTGCGGCCATTGCCAAAATCGAGATCGACGCGCACGCCGGAAAACTCTTCAATGGATTGAGGTATGAAGCGACTCGGCTCTTTCAATACGATGGTTCTTGATGAATTGGCATCCCTCGCGACCTTGCCAAAACCGATGGAAATGGTTTTACCGTCCGCGTTCTTCTCGCTGCTTGCGTTGCACTCCAATTCCAACAGAGCGAGAAACCATCCGTAGCAGTAACGCGGTAGCACATTGGCTTTCTCATGAAGCGCCTGCTCGCGTTCTATTCGATCAAGCTCGTTGGCGTAACGGTCTTTGGCACGGTCAAGTTTTTTGCCGTAGTCCACCGCTTTTGGTGTGTAGTCGTCCGCGTCTTCGATGTCGTCATGTGGTTGGGCGGGGACGTTTCTCGCTTGGCTAGGCGAGTTGGCATCCTTAACGGAAGGACGGCGGCTTTCAATGTCGCGCATGATCGGCGACGCAGGCACAGCCTGTTCGCCATTGCTGCCGTCTTTTCCTGATTGGGGTGGAGCGTTCTTTCTTCGCTTGGCGTCCTCAATCGCTGCTCGAACTTCGTCCTCAGACAACCCCGACCGTTCAATTTCATCCGCAAGCTTTATTTTTCTAGCCTCATCCTCGCTCAGATGCGTGGTGTCCTGTGCCTCATCGCGGATTCGCAAAAACCTGATGAGCGCCTCGGCTCCTTTACTGGTTGTGTCACATTGATCGGAAAGTGACTGAACCGTCACAGCATCTGCCGAAACCAGTTCGCCGGACTGATTAAGAACCCACTTCGCGGACCGCAGTCGGCGCTCCTCGGAAGATTCAAAAGTGCCAGACCTATTAGAGTAATAGAACCACGTATGTCGCCCTGCCATATTGTGCGAGTGAACGACATCAGAAAGAACACGCCATAGTAAAACGGATCGAGCGGGGTTGATATTGGCGATGACTTGCTCGCATCCGTCGATATATTTTTCTTCAAACTTGTGATCTCTTCCTT
>JAFAOW010000149.1 GCA_019247455.1 Acidobacteriota bacterium
TAGCTGCGGTTCACGCTCCGCAGGAGCGGCGTTTTCGATGCTCTTTCCGATCAAAGTCCGTCCCAAAAATGCGCTGAAGGCTGCCAAGCCTTTCATTTTACTCGGAGCCGTATCGAGATCGGCACGCAGGCGCCTACGGAGGTTGTGCGCCCGGCCGGTATCTACGAGCAGGTGATCGAACTTTTCGCGAGCCGTCATACTTCGAACTCTCGGCGGCGGCGTATTCGGCTGACAAAAGACGCGGGCACGAGGGTCAACGAGCAGCCGCCAGCCTTGGCGCCTGAGCCGCGGAGTGAACTCAACGTCGGCGAAATTCGGATAGCGTTTTGAATCGAGAAGGCCTGCCTCGCGGAATGCGGCTGCAGGCACGAGGACGCAGTTGCCAACGATCATTTCTACGTGCCATGGTTTTTGGGGCACAGTCCAAATTGTTTGCTGCTGCCAATGCCGCCAGCCTCCGCCCCAGGTGTCCCAGACGGGCGATGTTTGAAAGAGTTTGTGCGGCTCGTCCCAAAGCAGCAGAAGCGGGCCGACGACCGAGCGGGGAAACCTTTCTGCGGTCTCGATCAGGTACCTTACTGAATTCTCATCGAAAACCTGATCGTCATTGATCAGCAAAATGTAGTCAGGGTCGTGCTGAAGAGCGGCCCGGATGCCGACGTTGGTGCCTTCGCTATACCAAAGGTTTCCATCACCCTGAATGATCTCAACCTCAGGAAATTCGGCGGCGATGGCTTCAGAAGTCCCATCGGTCGAGCCGTCGTCGACAATGACCGAGTGAAGATCGAGATCAGGGGTCCTTAGCCGCGAGACGCTCTTGAGGCATTGTAAGGTGATCTCTCGCCGATTGTGGACCGGCCCGATGATCTCGACACGCAGAACTTTGCTCATGCGGTCGTCTTCGCGGCATCGTCCTTAGACGGCTCGCCCCACAATTCTTTTAGCCGAGCGGAATTTGCCTCGTCGTCATTGCTGTTACCGAGGGGAACATATTGAATATGGGGAATATCAGAGAGCCGAACGTTCAGACGCCGCCAAAGGTCAAAGACAGTAACGGAAGCCCATTCATTTTTGAAGTCTTCTGCAGTAAGCGAATCAAATTCGGCATCGGGCGTAGCCAGCACGACGGCTTCGGCCTGCGCTAAACATTCCCGAAGCGAAGCGAGCACGGCGATGTCCCGACGCAGCTCATCTAGGTCCATTTCTGGCAACATTGGGTCATAGCCAACGACGCGCAACCCGTGGCGGGACAATTCTCTTGCAAGATAGACACCGTGCGATTCCGTCGTCACGTGCGTATGAGGTTTATAAGATAGGCCGAGTACAGCGACAGTGGCGCCACGTCGAACTTTTGCGAGAATTCGCTTCGCAAGCTGCTCGGGCATCCTACGGTTTATCTGATCCGTGACCTCCGCGATCCCGGCACTTGTCCCCAATTGTTGGGCCAGATACGTTAGAGCCACATTATCCCTCGGAAAGCACGGGCCACCGTACCCGGTACCGCCCGTGAGGTACCTATGTCCGATGCGACGGTCTAGGCCCAGGGCGTTTGTGACCGCGTCTACATCGCCCCCCGGAATCTGCTCGCACAGGTCCGAAAGCATATTCGCGAATGTGATCTTGGTCGTAACGAACGTGTTTATCGCGATCTTTGTAAGCTCTGCGTTCTCGAGGCTCATTCGAGCGGACCCGGCAGCGTTTGAAACCACTCGCGAATAGAGAGCCTCTAGCTGCGATCCTGACCTCTCATCGACCTCTCCGATCAATGTAAAATCCGGATTCAAAAAGTCTCGAATGATGCTGCCAAGGGCTATGAATTCAGGGCTGTAGCAGACTCCGAAATCACGGCCGGCCTTCTTGCCGGATCCGTATTCCAACACAGGAATTAGACCGTAGCGAGTGGCGCCCGGAAGCACGGTACTCGTCAGAACCACATTGTGATATCCCGATTTTTTGGCTAACGCACGACCGATCTCTTTGCAAGCCCATTTGGCATATTGGAGCGAGAAAGCTCCATTTTCGTCGCTCGGGGTCGGAACGATGACGAACGAAATATCCGTTTTGAGGACGGCATTCTCATGATCGAGTGTGGCCTGAATGCGGCCGTGATTCGCTGCGATCAGCTCATCCAGGCCCGTTTCTTGGACCGGGGCGCGGCCTTGTGAAACGAGGTCTACAGCCCGCGCGTTCACGTCCACACCGACCACTTCGAAGCCGCGAGACGCGAATGCTGCCGCCATACTCGCCCCGAGTTTGCCGAGCCCGATCACTGAGATCCTTTCGTTCATTTGAGTTTTACGCGGAGGCAGGCAAGGCTTCACCCGCGGGAGCAGGAATCAGGCTCGCGCGGACCTGCTCTTCGATCCATGCGTAGGTCTTTGCCAGTCCGTCCTCGAGCGAGACCGATGGTTCCCAACCGAGAACTTCCTTGAGCTTTGTATTATCTGAATTGCGCCCCCGCACGCCCTGGGGCCCGGAAACATAACGCTTCGTGATCTCAACGCCAGCGATGTCGGCGAGCATATCGGCAAGTTCGTTGATGGAAACCATCCGATCTTGTCCCAGATTAATGGGATCGCGGTGATTCGAACGCATCAATCGATACAGACCTTCAATGCAATCGTCTATATAGCAGAACGATCGAGTCTGCTCGCCGTCACCCCAGATCTCGATCTCATTGGTACGCGTCAATTTTGCGATCGCTATCTTGCGCGCCAGTGCTGCCGGTGCCTTCTCGCGTCCCCCTTCCCATGTGCCGTTCTCGCCAAAGATGTTGTGAAAGCGCACAGTGCGCATCTCGATCCCATAGTCCTCGGCGTAATACTGGCAAAGCCTTTCTGTGTAGAGTTTTTCCCACCCATACCCGTCTTGCGGGGCGGCCGGGTACGCGTCCTCTTCCCTAAGCCCCTTCACATTGGGTATCTCTTGGAGATGCTCAGGATAGACGCATGCTGAGCTCGTGTAGAGATACCGCCGGACGCACTTTTCACGGGCAGCCTCGATGGTGTGAAGGTTGATCAATGCGTTGTTATGAAAAATCAGAGCATTGTGCGACGAGATAAAGCCCATGCCTCCCATGTCGGCCGCCAATGCGTAGATCTCGTCAATGCCGTTGGCGGCCTCCAGACAATTCTCCCAGCGACGCAGATCGAGGACCAGGAATTCGTCCGCGTCAGCCGGTGCAAATTCCGGGTATTTAAGGTCTACGCCACGAACCCAATAGCCTCTTTTGCGGAGATAGGTGACGAGGTGGCTGCCGATAAACCCCCCGGCGCCCGTCACGAGTACCCTAGTTTGCCCATCGTTTGTCACGCCTCAGCGGAGTCCTGACCGTCACGGCCGTAGTAGCCGTGGTAATAGTAGGAATTCTCTCTTCCCTGCACGTTGACGTGATTGAGAACGACGCCGAAGATCTTAGCACCGATGTCCTGTAGGAGTTGTCGCGAGCGCGCCACAACTTGCCGGGAACTGTGTCCGGCATGAACGACGAGAATGACCCCATCAACCATCGAGGCGATCAAGACCCCATCCGTGAATGATGCGATCGGCGGTGAATCGATCACGACATGCGTAAAAAGGCCTTGCAGGTCCCGCAGAAGATTCGCCATATGGTCGGAACCGATCAGCTCGGCCGGGTTCGGCGGGATCGGGCCGGATGGCAAGAGGTAAAGTCTTGAGCGCTCATCCTGTTGGACAGCGCTCAGAATTTCGTCTTGGGTGAGCTCGCTCGCGAGCAGATTGCTGAGCCCCGAATTATTCGAGATATTGAAGATCGAATGAAGCCGCGGACGCCGCATATCCGCATCGACTATCAGTACTTTGGCGCCCGTTTGAGCAAGGCTGATAGCCGTGTTCGTGGCCGTTGTCGTCTTCCCTTCTGACGGCAGACTCGACGTGATAAGGAGCGATTTCGGAGCATGCCCTGCCGTCGACAATAGGATCGATGTTCGCAGATGGCGGTACCATTCGGCGAGGGACGAGCGCGGATCCGCTGAGATAAGCAACGGCGAGCCTGAATCGATCTCATCCTCATCGCCAGCTCCCACCAAGGATAAGCGCCGCCGCTGCGGAGCTTCCATCGTAGGAATAGCGGCAAGTGCAGGCAGCCGTAGGTAATTCTCGACCTCTTCGGTCGTGCGGATCGTGTCGTCGAGATACTCAAGGAAGAGAGCAAGGCCGACACCGAACATACCCGAAAGTACGAACGCCGCGAAAACGCTCATCATTCTTCTTGGAGAAACCGGGCTATCCGGCGGTACCGCGATCTCGATCACGCTGATGTTATTGTCAGTACCCTGAGCTGCGACGTCATTGCCGCTAACCTGCTTGCGTAAGTTTTCGAGGAATCCCTTGTTCGTGTCGATGTTCTGTTGGAGAAGCTTTATGTCGACGGCACTCGTATTTTGGCCTTGGGCCTCGCCGTACTGCTTGTTAAAGTCGGCGCGGATCTTGTCTTCGGCGTCTTTGGCCTGAAGGTACTTTGTGCGGAGGTTTTCGAGGAGTTGGTTCGAGGTCCGCTGACGGTATTGGTCGAGATCGGTGCTGAATCTCTTGGCCGCGCTGTCGATCGACGCCTGGTAACTCGCGATCTGATTGTCGATCTCTCTTATCTCAGGCGCGCCTTCCTGATATTCGCTAAGCTTTTCGGCCCTTTTTACGCGAAGGTCCGCCATTTTCTTGAGGATGTCCGATTGCAGGGCGCGGATATTATTCTCTTGCTCGGTGATATAACGAGCCATTTCCTGTTCAACTAACGCCTTAAGTTTGTCGGGCGAATTGCTGACAGTAAGAAAGTTAGCTTCAGCATTCTTACGGGTGTTCTCGGCATCAAGCAGCTGTTTGTTGAGGCCTGACAGGCGGTCGATGACGATCGTTTGGTCTCCGTCGGTCTTCAGGATGCCCGCCTGTTGGGTCTTTTCTACGAGCGTCTGCTCATCCTGCTGGATCTGATTTTGGAGGCTTGTGATCCTTTCCTGGAGGAAATCATTGGTTTTACGGCTGGTTCCCGATCTTTTCTCCTGATTGGCGATAGTGAAGGTCTCAGCGATCGAATTTGCAACATAGGCCGCAAAATCCGGGTTAGTGCTGCTGTAGGAGATGTCGATCAGACGAGTGTCCTTTACCGTCGCGCGTGCTTCTCGGACGGGATCCACCTGAAGATTGTTCTTGATGATCGCGACAAATGGGGCAAGCCTGATAGCCTCAGCGATCTCTTCGGATGTAGCAACACCCGAATCGGCGACTGGGGCCGCTTTGTTCGCCGGTTTATCAGACGGCGCGAGCCCGAGAGAACGAAGAATAGAGCGCCATGCAGATGCGGACTCGCCTTTGGAGTTTTGAAACTCCTTATTCGTATCGAGTTGATGGTCCTTAACGACCCTGCGAAGCAGTCCGTCACTTTGCAAAAGCTGTAGCTGGGTGTTGAAGTACGCCGGATCAGCGTTCTCAGTCGGTCGGGATCTGTCCGGTGTTACAAGATCAGGGTTTGCCTGTTCGAGATCGACCTGAACCTTCGAGTGAGCGGTAAAAATATCGGGCTTTCGAGCCATGTAGATGGCTGTCAGGGTCGTAATGAGAACCGTCACCCCGACAACGAGCCAGAGGCGCTTGCGAATTGCCCGCCAGTAGTCCATCAAGTTGAACCCGTCAGAGGTAGGTTCGGGCCGGTAGTCCGGGTAGCGTCCCGTCGAAACAGCTGGATCCGCGGGCCGTTCGAGTTCAACCCTATCCATGGCAGCTGTTCTGACGAGTTCTCTAGGTTCTTTCATTAGGATCAGGGGATACGATAGATCGCGTTCGGGATAGTGTTCTTGATCCCGGTGACAAGGCCGTTCAGGATCGACTTAACCTTGTCCTCGGAAACGGCGACGATGTCGTTCGGCTCTAAAAACGGATCCGGCGCCTTACCTCTATCGATAGCGTTCAGATCGAACAAAAGTTCCTCGCGGTCTGCAGTCCCGGGTTTCTGGCGGAGGATCCGAATATGGTCCTTCCGGGCTGCAGGTGCCAGACCCTCAGCCTTAACGATCGCCTGCGTCAATGTCAGGGGCTCTTTCATCGCATATGAGCCCTGTTTCATTACGTTTCCATAGACGTAAACCTCATCCGCATCGAGAACAGACACTACATCTCCCGGCTGCAGCCAGAAGATCTGTTTACCTTCCTGGATATCGCGGATCTTGAAACTCACAAGCTCAACTTGTGCATTCTGATCGTCCGGTACGGCCGTCGGCTGACAGGTCGAATTACTTCCGGTGCGTGCCACGACAAGGCGGGTTCCGGCCTTATCGCTGGGACCCTCGGCGGTCGCAAGCATTTCGAGCAAGTGGATGCGCCGATTTACAAAGTATTTGCCGGGCTTAACGACCGAGCCGATCACGGAAATGGACTGTGAACGCTGCTCGGCAACCGTGACGTGTACCTCAGGGTTTCTGAGATACGTCGCCCCATAGGCTTTAGCAATATCTTCCTGGAGTTCCAGGTCCGTCTTACAAACTGCGAGTACCGGTTTATCGAGTCGGAAAAGGCTCAAAGTACCAGACGGACTCACCGAAACGCGTTGGGCCAGGTCCGGATGACGGTCAACCTGAACGTCGATGACATCCTGATAACCTATGCGGTAGCGATCATCCACCTGCTGTTTTACGGGAATAATGCTAGGCGGCTGTGCAAAAGCCGCCAACACCCCAAGACAAAGCACCGACAAAGTCGCCGCTACAAAAACAAATTGTTTCATATTTTTGCCGATGAACGTATGTGCCGTCGTCTCGCGTGGAACAACTTAGTGAGCAGTAGTGCCGTAGAGGAAACTCCTTTCTGATAAACGTTAATCTTAGCAAAACCGCCCTGCATTTGGAACACAAGCTTTGAAACTAAAAGCAATTTGGCTAAACTTTGAAACACCCTCCTCGGGCCCGAAACAATGGAAACCGCAACGCCGATGCTTCGGCAGTATCTCGAGATAAAAAAGCTCTACCCGGGTACGATCCTGTTCTTCCGCCTTGGTGACTTTTATGAGATGTTCAACGAAGATGCCCTCGTTGGCTCTCGCGAACTGGATATTACGCTAACCGCACGGCAGAAAGACTCGCCAAATCCTATTCCGATGTGCGGAGTTCCTTATCACGCGGCGGCGAATTACATCGCAAAACTTGTAAAGAAAGGATATCGGGTCGCGATCTGCGAACAGACCGAAACGCCTACTAAAGGTACAAAGCTCGTAAAACGTGAAGTTGTCCGAGTTATCACTCCCGGAACAGCCATAGATCCGCAGCTCGTGGAATCTAAGGAACCGATCTTTCTCGCCGCGGTGTACGGCTCGAATGACCGGTACGCAGCGGCCTTTCTCGAGACCTCATCGGGAGAATTTAGCGCGACGGAGATAACAGGAGTGGATGCATGGAACCGCGTCTGCGATGAAATAGGATCATTCGGGCCCCGAGAGCTCCTTTTTCCACGCTCGATGGAAGGAACGGTGGAGGGCAGTTTTGGCGCGGCTGGGGCTAATGCCTTGTTTGAGACGGTTCAACCTGGCCGTTCCGGGCCCGCGCTTACGGCAGTGGACGATGAGGTTTTCGACGCGGGGTCCGCGAAGGACCTGCTAAAGAAACAAATGAGGGTGTTAGACCTCGCGGGATTCGGTCTGGAAGGACGGGACGCCGCTGTCTCAGCGGCCGGTGCGTGCCTGAAATATGCGAAGGACACCCAGAAAGCTACTGCCGGCCACGTTTCTGAGATCAAGTACTTTGAAACGGCCGATTTCATGATCCTCGACGCCGTTACGCTTCGAAATCTCGAAGTTTTCGAATGCCGCGGTGAGCGTTCAAAAAACACTCTTTTTGGCGTGATCGATGAGAACGTGACGGGTATGGGCTCGCGTCTGCTGCGCCAATGGCTGCAACGTCCATCATTGAAGCGGAGTGAGATCCAAACGCGATTGTCAGCGGTTACGGAACTGATCGACCCGATCCTGAGAGAGAAGGTCCGATTTCTTCTCAAAGAAGTATCAGACCTTGAGCGTCTCGTGGGTCGACTCAATCTGGGCACCGCGAACCCGCGTGACCTGGTCGCATTGAAGCGTTCGATCGAGCAGGGGCCGAAGATCAATGAGGTTCTGGCGGACGCGACCTCCCTGCTCATTCAGGTGCTGGTCGAGAATATCTTCGAGTTGCCAGAGATCCGGGAGTTGATCGATCGCGCGATCGCGGACGAACCTCCGATAAATACAGCGGACGGCGGCGTCATCAGATACGGATTCGACGCCGAGCTTGATGAGCTCCGCGACATCTCAACATCGGCAAAGCAAACGATCGCTGCCTTTGAAGAACGAGAGAAGGAACGTACCGGTATCGGCAATCTAAAGGTACGTTTCAACAACGTATTTGGCTATTACATCGAGATCTCGAAAGGACAGGTTTCGCGAGTGCCGGAGGATTACGAGCGAAAGCAGACGCTTGCGAATGCGGAGCGCTTCACGACACCCCAGCTAAAGGAATGGGAGCAAAAGGTCCTCGGAGCAGAGGAAAAGATACTTCAGCTAGAAAGCAAATTATTCGCTGAAGTGCGAGACAAAGTGTGTGCCGAGACCAGAAAGCTTCAAACCACAGCTCGGGCAATGGCGACGCTTGATGCCCTGTGCGCTCTCGCGGAGACGGCCTCGCGAAGGAACTATGTCACACCGACCCTGCATGATGGAGACGAGATCGAGATCAAAAGCGGGCGGCACCCGGTTGTCGAAGCGGCGCTCGGAGCGTCATTCATCCCGAACGATATCCGGATGAATAATTCTACCGACCGCCTGCTGATCCTGACCGGGGCGAACATGGGCGGAAAATCGACGATCCTCCGGCAGGTCGCGTTGATACAGATCCTTGCTCAGATAGGTTCATTCGTGCCGGCCACTTCGGCGCGAATTCCCATACTCGATCGCGTCTGGACTCGTGTCGGCGCATCGGATGACCTTGCTTCGGGCCGTTCGACCTTCATGGTCGAGATGACCGAAACGGCATCTATCCTGCATAATGCAACGCCGAAGAGCCTGATACTTTTGGATGAGATCGGCCGAGGAACTTCAACCTTTGACGGCCTCTCGATCGCGTGGGCAGTTGCAGAGTATTTGCACAATTCACCGCATCATTCAGCAAAGACACTTTTTGCCACGCACTATCACGAGCTGACCGAGCTTGCGGAAAATCTGCCTGGTGCAAAAAATTATCAGCTCACTGCCACTGAAAGTGACGGGGACGTGGTTTTCCTGCATAAAATGCAGCCTGGCAAGGCGTCCAAATCTTACGGAATAGCGGTTGCGAAACTCGCCGGGCTTCCGGGTGCTGTTATTGAGCGTGCCAAGAGCGTTCTCGAAAAGCTGGAGAAGTACGAGCTCGCAGTCTTTGCCGACGAAAAAAAGGAAGGCCTCGCAAAGGCTGCCGCTGGGCGTGCGGCCTCGCAATTCTCGTTGTTCGCGGTAACGAACGAGACTGCCATCGATGAACTTCGAACGGTCGACCTCAGCCACCTCACACCCGAACAGTCCAAGGAGGTCCTCGAGCGCATCAAGGACAAGATCGTCTAAGACATCCCGGCCATAAAAAGCGTGTTCAATCGCGGCGGCAAAATTCGGACCGGCGGATAGGGCGGCCTCGCCCCGAATTTCTCGTGGATCAAGGCTGCTGTTAAACTTTCTTTTATGCCCGGTTCCCTGTCTCTCCGAAAAAAATTAGGCCAGCTGTTCTTTATCGGAATAGATGGCGCTCGAGTGGATGAACAGACGCGCAAGCTGCTTGACGAAATATCCCCGGGCGGCGTGTGCCTTTTTACGCGGAACATTCGCGAGGCGGCGCAGACACGCGAGCTGACCGACGCCTTACGAGAGACCTCGAAAACACCTCTTTTATTGAGCGTCGACCAGGAAGGCGGACTCGTAGATCGACTGCGGCGAATAATGACACCAATGCCGGCCGCTAACAAAGTCCGTTCGGATGGCGATGCGACTGAGCTTGCCGCAATAATCGCGGAGGCGCTCTTGCAGCTAGGGCTAAATATGGATTTCGCGCCGGTGGTAGATGTGATCGACGAGAAACGAGCGGCGCATACCAACGGATTGTTTTCGAGAGAATTCGGCCGTTCTCCAGACGATGTCGTGTCTCTCGCAGGAGCATTTTTGACCGAATTGCAAAAGGGTGGTGTTGTCGGATGCCTCAAGCATTTTCCGGGTCTGGGGGCGTCCACTATCGATTCGCACGAAGAGCTGCCTAGCGTGGATCTTTCCGAGGCAGAACTGGACTCCACCGACTTGATCCCCTACAAGAGGCTCACGAATGCCGCCAGAGCTGTCATGGTCGCGCACGCGACGTTCCCAAGGCATCCCTTGCAGGAGAAGGACCAACATGGCAAACTTTTACCGTCTTCATTGAGTTTTAACTTCATCACAAAGCTCCTGCGCGAGCGGCTTGGTTTTAACGGGCTGGTCATCACGGACGACCTTGAAATGGGAGCCATAATCAAGAATTACGGTGTCGGTGATGCGTGCGTACGTGCGATAAACGCGGGAGCGGATATGCTCGCGATCTGTGCCGATCCGGAAAGAATTCGTGCCGGATATCGATCAGTTATTGCGGCGGTTGAAGATGGGACGATCAGCGGTGAGCGCATCGACGCCGTGACTGGTCGAATCGCTCATGCGAAAAGTCTCCTAACCGAGCCCCCGGCGTTTTCCGCGGACCGTTTCCGCGAGCTCTCTGACCGCACGGCCGCGTTGAACGCGCGGCTGGGATAACAGGATTCACTATGCGTAAACTTACTTTGCTACTCTTGATAGCGACGATCTTGACAACGGCCTCGACGTGCCGAAGGCGAAACGCCGACGCTGTGACCGTTGCCCTGCCCGAGAAGTTCTCGTCGTTCGACACGCTTACTTCAGTCGCCGCACCTGATGCCTCGGCCGAGCGTGTCAAGAGTCTAATATTCAACGCTCTTGTCAAGAAGAATGAGAAATTTGAATACGTAGGTGAGCTTGCAAAAGAGATCAATACATCCGCGGACGGATTGACCATCACTTTCGTGCTGCAGGACAACGTTAAGTTCCACAACGGGAAGCCTCTCACCTCGGCAGATGTTAAATACACTTTTGATGAACTGCTGAAAACGGATCCCGCAACAGGAAAAGCTGTGTCCTTCAAGGGGACGGCGTTCTTCGATTCCGTTCCCGTCGACAACAAGGCAGATGCGGGAAAGTCCGCGACGACACCCACGCCGTCCGCGCCGTCAGCGAATGGAAATGCGAACACCAATGCTAACGCAGCCGCGAAGCCCGCGCCTGAGGTAAAGACGAAGGCCGTTCCACAAATAACTAAGATCGAAACGCCCGATGCGAAGACCATCGTCTTTACGGTTACTCGACCCGCGCTGAAGAATCAACTGCTTTCGAATCTGGTCGCGATCCCTATCGTTCCGGAGGGCGGAGTCGGAACTCTCAAGGATTCGCCGGTTGGCTCCGGACCCTATAAGTTTGTAAGTTTCGATGCATCCCAGAATATCGTAGAGCTTGCCGCGAACCCCGACTACTGGGAGGGGCCGCCGAGCGTGCAGAAACTCCGGATAAAGACGGTGACAGATGCTACAGCCCTTCAGGCGGAGCTTCAGACCGGCGGCGTCGATATCGCACCGAACCCGAACAATTTGCCGCCGGATATGCTGAACGCCCTGGGAGGCAATCCCAACCTAAAGCTCGATCAGTGGGATGGATCGAACATCCAATATTTGGTTTTCAATACCGCGAGCGGGCCTCTTGCGAATCCAAAAATACGGCAGGCTATAGCATATGCCGTCGACCGCCAAAAGATCGTCAAGGAGCTGTTGAATGGGCAAGCAAAGCCGGCCAGCTCCATCTTGCCGGACCAGTCGTGGGCCTATACGCCCGGGACTGAATACAAATTCGATCCGGCGAAGGCGAAGCAGCTACTGCAGGAAGCCGGATATAAGGGCGAGCCTATCTCGTTCAAGTATGCATCAGGAAATGCAATGATCAATCAGTATGCTCAGGTCATCCAGAGCTCGCTGAATGATGTCGGCCTGAACGTGCAGATCGAGACGCTAGAGGTCAACGTGATAAGGCAGCAGCTGGCGCAAGGACAGTTCCAGATGTACACCGGCGTGTGGATCGGCGGCAATCAGGACCCGATCTTCCTGCGAGATCTTTTCAGTTCCACGAAGATACCCGGCGGCGCCGTGGCCTGCTGCAATCGGAGCAGATATAACAATCCCGCAGTAGATAAGAACGTCGAGGACGCTATCAACGCGACCGATCAGGCGACGGCCAAGGCGCTGTATGGCAAAGTTTGGGACCAGGTGTCCGCGGACGTTCCGCTATTTCCCCTGTGGTATCCGGCCAACATCGCGATCTATAACAAGCGTATAGGCAACATCAAGCTAAGCGGAAGCGGCGACTGGACGTTCCTGAAGGACATAACGGTCTCGCAATAAGGCCGCAACGTCATTCGCTTGACAATTTTGGATGAGACGGTAGAATCATCCTTTGCCACGCGGGAGTAGCTCAGTGGTAGAGCGCGACCTTGCCAAGGTCGAAGTCGCGAGTTCGACCCTCGT
>JAFAOW010000150.1 GCA_019247455.1 Acidobacteriota bacterium
AACACTGCGGCTTCCCTTTTGATCTGTTCCTGCTCATCAACGCGAATCGGGATAGGCTGCTTGCCTGCTTTCCAAGCAGTCGAACCGTCCCATGCTTCCGTCACGGTTGTCTGCGGGTAGACCGTCTTCATCGCGTACTTGCCGTCCGCGTAGTAAACCGTTTCCTGCTCGGTCTCTTTACCATCCTTTTCAGTACGCGTCGCGGTGACGACACGTGAGGTTACCTTATTGACCTTATCCTTGCCCCCCAGCGCGACGTAATACTTATCAAGTATTTGGTCGACGGCGGGCTTGTCCTTCGGCTGTTCAGGCCGGGGAGTCTCAGCAACAGGATTCAGGTTCGGAACCGGGCTCGGCTCCATATGACCGTTGTGACACGAGTTGCAAGTGATGCGCGGGCGGCTATTGAAATTATCCTTGTTGATCGCCTGGACCATCTTGACCATTTCGCGGGCGGTACCTTTCGCCCGCTTGTCGTCCTTTGAAAAGTCCGTGGTAACGTGACAAAAATCGCAATCGACGCCAAGAGATGCTGCCCAAAGGTTCATCACGCGGCCGAGTTGGTCAGCCGGCATGTCGTTTAGAACCTTAATATTCTTGTATTTTGCCCCTGCTGTGACCACCTGCGTCTGGGCGCTGGTCGTCCAGCCGTTGAACGTGATCACGCCGCCAAAGAGAGCGACAGCGGCGATGACTGCCAGTTTTATATAGCGCTTCATAAGTTACTAGCTCATCCAATTGACGCCGGCCTCAGGATTCCATTTGGTCGTCGTCTTTTTCAATTTTGTCCAGAATTCGATCGAGCTCTTCCCCGTGATGTCATTTGCACCGAATCGAGACTCGTTCCAGCCTCCGAACGAGAAGGGTTCACGCGGAACCGGTACCCCGATGTTAACGCCGATCATTCCGGCGCTCGCGTGCTCCATCACATATCGCGCCATTCCGCCGCTCTGTGTGAATACAGAAGCCGCGTTGCCGTATGGATTTTCGTTCTCTATCTTGATCGCCTCATCGACTGTATCGGTCCGCATGATCGAGATCACCGGTCCAAATATCTCTTCTTTGGCCACGGACATATCCGGGGTAACGTGATCGATAACAGTCGGACCAACGTAGGTACCGCCCTCCTTTCCCTCAACCTTTGCACCGCGGCCGTCGAGGAGGATCTTTGCCCCCGCCTTCTCAGCGTCGGTGATGTAGCTCTCGATCCGGTCCTTCGCGACAGGTGAAATAACTGCCCCCAAGTTCTTTCCTGGCACTACTTTACGTGCTTCTTCAACGATCTGGTTAATGATCGGATCTACATTTCCAACGGCCAGCATCGCGGACGCGGCCATGCACCGCTGACCCGCACAGCCTGACATGGACGCTGTCACGTTTGTCGCGGTCATCGTCGGATTGGCGTCCGGAAGCACAAAGAGGTGATTCTTTGCACCGCCAAGAGCGACGCAACGCTTAAGATTTTGAGTGCTCCGCTGATAGACGAGCTTCGCGACCTTCGTCGAGCCGACAAAGCTCACTGCCTCGATATCCTTGTGATCGCAAATACCCTCTACTATTTCCTTTCCACCGTTAATGACGTTGAAAACGCCGTCAGGCAACCCCGCCTCCCTGAGCAGCTCCGCCATACGCTGGCACGAAAGCGGCACCAGCTCGGACGGCTTCATGATCATCGTGTTGCCCAGGACAAGAGCATTGGGCATAGTCCAATTGGGAACCATCAATGGAAAGTTGAATGGCACTATCGAAGCCACGACTCCGAGCGGAAAATGATCGATCCGGCACTCCACCCCGCGCGAGACCTCGAGTATCTCGCCTGAAACGAGCTGAGGCATCGAGCAGGCGAATTCAGTAAGCTCTATGCTCTTGTCGACCTCTGCCCTGGCTTCTTCCCAAGTCTTTCCATTCTCCTCGGAAACGAGAGCGGTCAATTCATCGAGGTCTCGCTCAAGAAGTTGTCGGTACTTGAAAAATACCTGGACACGTTCCTTGATCGGCAGACTGCTCCACCCTGGGAACGCCTTCTTCGCGGAATCCACCGCAGCATTCAATTCATCAGTCGAGGACATCGGCACCATTGATAGCAGATTGCCGTCGACGGGTGAAACAACGTCAAGATCCGCGCTCGACGAGCTGTCAACGAACTGGCCGTTGTAATAATTCTTGACGCGGGGGTACTTCATTCTTGCGGTGGCTGTAGACATCAAACCGGCTCCCTGCCATCCGCTGTGATTTCGGCGGGCGGCAAAAACTTCATGAGCGCCCAGTGTACGACAAACGCTACGCCGAATCCGACAAACCAAGCATAGTCGTAAAGTACTCTGAGACTTGGAATTATCAACCCTATCCAGGCAAAAAAGCAACCGAGCAGCGTGGCGATAATGCCCCTAAAATTCCATCCGGCATATGCTCCGCTGGGGCGATACAGGTCGCCGAGGACAAGGCGTTTCTTCCTTACGATCCAGTAATCGGCGATGAGCACGCCCGCGATCGATCCAAGGCCCCCCGAATAACCGACAAGCCAATCAAAAATATACGCCGACGGATCTGCCAGCAGCTTCCACGGCTGCATCAGGATACCGATAATTCCAGTGATCAAGCCGCCCGTGCGGAACGAGATGAGTTTTGGAAACGCATTGGCGAAATCGTTAGCGGGAGACACGACATTTGCGGCAATGTTCACCGACAGAGTCGCAACCACGACCGTGAACATTGAGATCGCGACGACGACCGGCTGTGAGAACTGCCCAACAAGTTTCACGGGATCCCATGCGTCGGCGTGAGGCATATTCGGAAAAACGACAACAGCCGCCGAGGTGATCAAAATGCCCATCGCGGCGAATACGACCATCGTCGTCGGCAGAGCAACTGTTTGACCAATGACCTGCTCCCGCTGGCTTTTTCCAAAGCGCGTAAAGTCCGGCATGTTCAGGCTCAGCGTTGCCCAAAAGCCGATCATTCCTGTCAGGCTCGGAATGAATACCGGCCAGAAGTCACTGAAGGTATTGAACTTACCAGGTTCCTTCAACAGGAATCCGATGCCGCCGGCTTGGTACAATATCCAGCCGAGCAACAGAGCTGTCATCACCAGCACATAGGGAGCCGCCCAGTTTTCGACCATTCGGAGCAGGTCCATGCCGCGATAAATGATGAGCATGTTCATGCCCCAAAATATGAGGAATGACAGCCATTCGGTCGGTGTGTGACCGCCGATCGGTCCGCCGAGGAGCGTCGCCCATCCCGGAATGAAGGCTGCGAAGAACGTCTGCAGCGCCTGCCCACCGATCCATGCCTGAATCCCGAACCAGCCGCAGGCCACTATTGCACGCATGAGCGCCGGAAGATTTGAGCCCATCGTCCCATATGCTGCACGCGCAAAAACCGGGAATGGTATTCCATACTTCGTGCCCGGATGCGAGTTCAGCAGTATCGGCGCGAGGACGATCGTATTACCGAGAAGAATAGTGAAGAGCGCCTGCCACCAGTTCATGCCGGCAGCGATCAACCCCGACGCCATCATGTACGTCGGGATGCAGTGCGCCATCGAGATCCAAAGCGCAGCGTAGTTGTATGTCGTCCAATTGCGATGGGCAACTAGCACGGGAGCAAGGTCTTCGTTGAACAGCGGCGACGCCTTGATCTCGTCGTGTGCCTCGGGTGTTAACTCGACGCGGCCGTCAGGGTGTAGGATGGTTTCGCTCATATGATCAAAGCTCCCTAGTGCCCGCGCATGGGCCAGACTGTCATCTCCAATCAGGAAGACCCACACGCTTGAGCAGGTCTTTGAATCGGGCGTCGGTGCGAAGGCCCTCGAAAGCGAGTTCAACGTTCAGCTGTACCATATTGCCCGAACGCGCCTCGTAGGCCTTGTTGAGCGATTCAAACGCCCGGTCTTTATCGTTCAGGCCGCTGTAGATCAAGGCAAAATAGTATGGCGAAACATACCGCTGTGTTGCGAGTTGTTTTAGTTTGTCGATCGCCTTCTCCGCCTCGGCCCGCTTACCCGCAATGCCATACACGTACCCGAGATAACCCACGAGCTCAGGATTATTGTCCACCGTGCACGCCTTTTCGAGCATGGCTATCGCCTCTGGATATTGTTGCTTCGCCGCTAGAGATAAACCAGCATATTCGAGCCCATTCCAGTAGTTAGGATCCAGATCGATCGTCGCACGTGCCTGTTTGAGGGCGTCGTCGTACCTCAGTAACCAGTAATAGGCGACGGCAAGGTTTGCATTCGCCTGAAGGTCCAATGGTTGAAGGTTCCGCTCTGCCTCAGCGGACCTAAGATTGTCCTCGAGCCTGCCGATCGCAGCGTAATAGAATGAAAGAGGTGCTGGCCTCGACGGATCGAGCTCGCTTACCCGCCGTGCCTCCCGTTCCGATCCTACCCAATCCCACTCGTACCACAACGCAATACCGCTCAAGCTAATGTGAGGATCCGGTATCGAAGGGTCTAGTGCCACGGCCTTCAGGGCAAAAGCTTTCGCTTTGGGTTCGGCTTCGCTGGGCGACAGGTACCACTCTGAGGCCGTGTTATAGGCTTTTGCAATGCCGTTATAAGCCAGTGCATAGCCGGGATCGATCTCGATCGCCTGTTGATAACACTCGATGGCTTTTTTGTATCCCTCTTCGGTGTACTTCGTCCGGTAGTAATTGCCTTTAAGATAAAGTTGATACGCCTCAGGATCGGTGGTGTAGGCCTTGGTCACCTTTGCCTCGTCAGATCTTGAGAGTTTGCTTTCAAGCTTGCGCGAGACGTCGCGGGCAAGGTCGGCCTGCAGGTTCACAAGATCCGATCGTTTCCTGTAATAAGTGTCGCTCCAGATGGTCTTGTTACGGGTGACGTCTATCAGCTCGACGTAGAGAGACAGGTCCTCGCCGCGCTGGGTGACTCGCCCATTAAGCACCGCCTGTACATTGAGTTCTTTGCCTGCAGTCTGGGGATCCGTTTCTTTGCCTTTGTAACGAAAGACCGATGAGCGCGGCTTTACGTCGAGATCAGGGACCTTGGACAAGCTGCTGATCAATGTCTCGGTCATTCCGTCCGACAGATATTCGACGCCCGGATCACCACCTTCGTTGACGAATGGCATCACGGCAATGGAGCTGATCTGTTGTCCCGAAGCGAAATATGAGCGATAGCCAAAATAACCGCCAAGCCCAAGGACGACAATGACGCCGATCGATAGGATCCACTTGAATAAGCTGCGTGAGGGCGACGCTGCCTCGGCGACCGTCGCCGGCTGAGTCAAATGTATCTGTGCCTTTGTCGCCGCCTCGCTCGGCGGTGCGGTGTCATGCAGTATCGCCGTCGCCGACTCATTGCCACTCGCCGGCCCGTCCAGCAGTGCGCTGCCGTCGTCGAGACAGTAAAGCAAACTGTCATCGAAATAATCTCGTCGGCATTCGGGGCAGCGTTTCATATC
>JAFAOW010000156.1 GCA_019247455.1 Acidobacteriota bacterium
CTTCGACAAGGCTGCTCCCGCGATCGGGTTATCGGCAGACGTTACGTGCACATCGCTCGTCGCCTGCTTCATCAGGTACTTGAACATCGCCTTCTCATCCTTGATGTATTCCTCTCGTTTGCCTCGTTTCACTTTGTAAAGCGGCGGCTGCGCGATGTAGACAAAGCCGTTCTCAAGCAGCTGGGGCATCTGCCGGTAGAAAAATGTTAAGAGCAGTGTGCGGATGTGGGAGCCGTCCACGTCGGCATCCGTCATCAGGCAGATCTTGTGATAGCGCAGCTTGCTGACGTCAAAGTCATCTTTGCCGATCCCCGTTCCCAGTGCCGTGATCAACGCCTTGATCTCGCCATGGCCAAGCATCTTGTCGAATCGAGCTTTCTCGACGTTCAGGATCTTGCCCTTGAGCGGCAACACGGCCTGATTCTTGCGATCGCGGCCCTGCTTGGCCGAGCCGCCGGCGGAATCGCCCTCGACTATGTAGAGCTCCGAGAGCGCGGGATCCTTTTCCTGGCAGTCGGCGAGCTTACCGGGAAGCGTTGAAGTTCCAAGCGCAGACTTGCGCACGATCTCCCTCGCCTTTCTCGCAGCCTCGCGGGCTCGAGCGGCATCAACGGCCTTGCCCACGATCTTTTTCGCCACCTGCGGATGCTGCTCGAAGTATTCGCCGAGCTTCTCGTTCAAAAACGATTCGACAGGCCCTTTCACCGGCGAGTTGAGCTTGCCCTTGGTCTGCCCCTCGAACTGCGGCTGAGGGATCTTCACAGAGATCACCGCGACCAGTCCCTCACGAACGTCGTCGCCGCTGAGCGCGACCTTTGCGTTCTTTGTCATGCCCGACGACTCGGCGTAGTTGTTGATCGTCCGTGTGATCGCACCGCGGAATCCAGACAAGTGCGTGCCGCCATCAACGGTGTTGATGTTGTTCGCAAAGGAGAATATCTTCTCGTCGTACGAGTCGTTGTACTGCATGGAGATCTCGATCGAGAGATCATCGCTAACCTGTTCAAAATAAAGAGGTTCGTCGTGCAGCGGGCTCTTATTTTTGTTCAAGTGTTTTACAAATTCGGCGATGCCTCCTTTGTAATAGAATTCGTGTGACCGCTCGCCCTCGTCACGCTCATCCTTGATGAGGATGCGGATCCCCTTATTCAAGAATGCTTTCTCGCGAAGCCGCTCTGAAAGCTTTTCAAAACTGTATGTCGTCGTTTCAAAGATCTCCGGATCCGGCTTAAATGTGATCTTGGTCCCGCGCCGGGTCGTCGTACCGGTTTGTTTGAGAGGGGCGACCGGGATGCCGCGTTCGAATTCCATCTCATGCGTCTTGCCGTCGCGCCAGATCTCAAGACGCAGGGTTTCGCTGAGGAAGTTTACGCAGGAAACTCCGACCCCATGCAAGCCGCCCGAAACTTTGTAGGAATTTGAGTCGAATTTGCCGCCGGCGTGCAGGACGGTCATGACGACCTCAGCGGCAGAGCGGCCCTCCTGCTTGTGAATGTCTGTGGGGATCCCGCGGCCGTTGTCGACGACAGTGATCGAGTTATCGATATGGATCGTTACCTCGATGGTGTCGCAGTACCCCGCGAGAGCCTCGTCGACAGAGTTGTCGACAACCTCGTATACCAAGTGATGCAGGCCGATGTCGCTCGTTGATCCGATATACATCGCCGGGCGCTTGCGCACGGCGTCACGGCCCTCCAGAACGGTGATCGATTCTGCACTGTATTCTGTCTTTGCTTTAGCCAACTTCTAAGTACCTCTTACTGCGGCAATCTTCACTTTCCTAATGATTCCACCCGCGCCTTTAGCGCGTTATTAAACCCTTTCGCGTATTTGTCGCGATCGACCATCAAGAACATAAAGAGCCGTGTCAACGAACTGGTGACACGCTCGGTGTTGACAGTGTTCAGTGTCGTGCCGTTTGCTGTTGCTATCGCCTGGCCGACCCACTTGCACGACATCTGGTCCTTCAGTCCGTAACTCAACTCTACCGACGACGGCCGCGAGTCATTAACAACCGCATACTCCCAGGGAAGCTCGTCCTGGTCGCCCGAGAGCTCTTGCCAATGGTGATCGTCAAGCACCTTTATCTTCTTTATATACGGGTGCCACTCCGCCATCCTGCCCTTGTCGAGAAGGACGCTCCAGACCTTCTCCGGCGGGGCATTTATCTCGATCGAGTTTGTATATGTTCGCTCAGCGGGGACCAATAAACCCGTGGCCGCCGCCGCACCTATGATTGCTAGCAGGCCAAAGCCCACTACGAACATAAGTATCCTGAAACGCTTCATCTGAGCCTTGTAAAAACTGAGTGAGAGCGGTCCGTAACAACTGGTTTATTTTATCATTTTTCGGCCCTTTGTGACAGCTGTGAAAGCCAATAAATAGCTTATTTTTATTGCATTTGAGCGGCGCCGGCGGTGACGTGAAAAATCTGGGCGCCCGAGGAGAATCTTTGCACAAAACTTTCCTTGGAAGTGGTAACAAAGGTTTGCGTTTTTCCGTGCAGGAAATCGAGCAGTTTGCCGATACGCTTGTAGTCAAGTTCGGCGTCGATGTCATCGATCAGGAACAGTGGGTATTCACCTCGCGTGGCATTGTAAACCGAAATATTTGCAAGCTTTAACAGGATAAGGGCCGACCGCTGCTGGCCGGCAGAGCCGAACTTACGAAGGTCATGGCCGTCGAAATGGAGTTCGAGGTCATCGCGGTGCGGGCCGATAAGCGAATATCCCGCAGAAAGCTCTGCCTGGACCCTCAGATGAAGGCGCTCAGCGATAAGTCCCGTAAAATCAGACATATCGCCCTTGCCCTCAAGGGATGAGACGTAGCGGATCGTCAGTTCCTCCCGGCTGAAAAGGTGCTTTTCGAGAACCTCACTGACCCGCTCAACAAACCTATGCCGTGAACGATGAATCTTCGCCGAGAGTTTTACGAGCTGCTCATTCCAGGGAATCAAAGCTTCGCGAGTCTGGTCGAGCGAGTATTCGTCATCTCTTGCCCTTTGCAAAAGCGCATTTTTTTGCTTGATCACGCGCGTGTAGTCCGATAAAACCTGTACAAATGGCGGATGCAGCGATACGATACCTGCATCCAGATAGCGGCGTCTAGCGTCGGGCATTCCGCGAACGATATCTAGTTCGTCATGGCTGAAGATCTCAGCATGAAGCTGGCCGAGGTATCGTTGGACCGTCTCTTTTTTGTCGTTTACCGCGAGCGTTTTCGTATTGCCGCTGATCACGATCCGCATTTGACGCGTGATCTCGGGCGATTCACGTACCGTTCCGGCGGCGAAGCCTTCCTTTTCTCCGAATTTCACGGCCTCGGTCAAGCGTACGGTGCGCCATGAGCGCGCCCGCGCCAGCACATCGATCGCCTCAAGCCAATTCGTCTTGCCGGCTCCGTTTTCCCCCGTGAGAATGTTAAGCCCCGGGCCGGAAATGATCATTCCTCGCAGATTGCGAAAATTTTCGGCCCTGAGCGCTTCAAGCAGCATCAAAGGATTCTAGCATTTCGGCCGTAGGGCCGTTCTCGCTCCCAACAAGGCGGAAAAATAGGGTTTTCTGGATAGTTCGTCCATTTGAAGTATATTTAAAGTAGGCGTGTTGAACCTCTTTCAACACTAGTCCTGCTCCACAGGTTTTTGAAATGCGTTTTGTTTCTTCTCTTGCTCTCATCGCGTTGCTTTCGGTAGCCGGCTTTTCCCAGGCCCGGCTCAGTGTCGGATCGCCCGCGCCGCAGTTCTCGGGCTCCGGGCTTGACGGGAATTATTACGACCTCAATGAGCTTAAAGGTAAGGTCGTCGTCGTTTCGTTCTGGTCGACGCGGTGCCAGATCTGTCACAGCGAATTCCCGAAGTACAACAAGCTCATCAAATCGTTTACGGGACAGAATGTTGTTTTTATCGCACCCACGAGCCAGAGTGAGGCAGCGGTGCAGCAGTACCTTCAGTCGACCCCGCTGAACTCGATCGTGCTTCCTGAGAGATTTGACATGGTCCTGCAGTACGCTGATCGGGACAAGGCTGGAAACATCGATATGGGATTCCCTGACTATTTCGTGATCGGGCCTACGGGTAATATCGAATTCCGGGCGAGCGGATGGGACAAGGTCCCGTCTGTCGGCAACGCCGTCACGCAACTCTTATCCAAACAAAAAGCGGACTGACTTCGACTTCTTGACATACACCTACTTAAGCCTCTAAATGAGGTGTATGAGAATCGCCGGCTCCCTCGTATTCGTCCTGATCATTTCATCGTTCGCATTTGGGCAAAAAGGAGGGGGTACCGTGGCCGTAGGCAGCCAGCCGACCTTTGCAGCGCTCGACATGAACGGCGCGCGGATCGATACGGCCGCCCTTCGGGGCAAGGTCGTCGTGATCAACCTTTGGTTCGTCAATTGCCCGAACTGCGTAGAGGAGATCGCGCTTCTTAACAAGCTTGTGGATGACAACGCCGGCAACAGGGATCTGGTCTTTCTTGGACTCGCGGCAAGCTCAAAGCCGGTGCTGGAAAAATTCCTGGCTAAGAATCCATTCAAATATACTGTCGTGCCCAATGCTCAGATGATCATCCTCGGAAAATTCGGGCTGCCAGATGCCAAGGGGGGTATCGACGTGCCCTTTCCGATGCATTTCGTGCTCGACCGCACGGGTAAGATCGTCATGAAGGAACAGGGGATCAAGGGTGTGGATGCGGTGCGGGCCGAGTTAGCTAAACAACTCAGGTAACGTAAGCGGCAGCAGGTTGTAATCGTTCTGAGAAACGCGATAATCTAGACTCCACCTTCGATGAGGGGAGGGGTAGCCTAATTGGTAAGGCAGTAGTCTTGAAAACTACCGCGCGTAAGCGCTTGCAGGTTCGAGTCCTGTCCCCTCCGCCAGCTTCACCGGCTTCTCATCTCTACACTCTTAATTATTCTCAGGCAATGCGCCCGTGCCCTTTTTTTGGCTATTGGAAGCCTAAGGAGCGTGTTTTCTTGCGCTGCAGCCCGAAGTTGGTATACGCTAGCTTGACTGAATGAGTGTTCATTCAGATTTATATGCCAAAAGCTCAGGCGGTAAAGACAAACGGAAAAAAAATCGGCGAGAAGGGTGAGTTGATCCTCCGGGCGGCGACGCTCGTATTCGCGCGGAACGGTTATTTCGCCTCAAAGGTCGCCGATATTGCCCGGGAGGCGGGAGTAGCCGACGGCACCGTGTATCTGTATTTCAAGAGCAAGGACGACATACTTCACTCCATCTTCGACCGAGCGATGTCCGAGTTCATACGTGAGGGCATACGCGAGCTGGAAGGCATAACTGATCCCCGAAGCAGGCTTACGCGCATTGCTGAGCTGCACCTTTCAAAACTTGGCGCAGATAGGGAACTCGCCGTGGTTTTTCAGGTAGAGCTGCGCGGATCGACAAAGCATATGCGCGAATTCTCGGCCGCAGGTTTTGGCGAGTACCTGGAGATAATCCGGGCGACCGTTGAGGACGGACAAGCTCAACAGGTCTTCCGCAAAGACATTAAACCTATCGTCGCGGCGAAGATCTTTTACGGCGCGCTGGATGAGATGGTGACGAACTGGATCTTGAGCCCGCGCAGCTACCATCTCGCGCCAATGGCGACGGAAGTCATGAAGGTCTACCTTGGAGGAATCGCTGCGCCATGAACCAGGTGAGCGGTGATCCATTTTGTTCCCGACGCCCGTCTACAGGCCGAGGTGAACCGCTGCTCGATGATGAGCCAAGGACGCTCGCCGACATTTTTCTAAGATCGGTTACACACTACGACCTACCCGACGCTCTAAACTATAAGTGCCGCGGAGAGTGGACCGCTATCTCTTCGCGCGAAATGGCCCGGACCGCCGAGGAGGTCGCACTCGGCCTTTACTCGATAGGCCTTCGCAAGGGTGACCGCGTGGCAATGCTCGCGCCGAATTCTCCGAATTGGACGCTGATCGATGCGGGGTGTCAATTCGCCGGCATTATCGACGTGCCTATCTACACGACGGTCGCGCCGGGAACTGTCAGATACATCCTGGAAAACTCTGGAGCTCGGGTCCTGTTCTTACAGGATGCGGCCGAGCTTGAGCGGCTCGCGAGTTCATTGGCATATTGCGAAGATCTCGAACACATATATCTTTTTGCTGGTCCGGCCGTTCCGGGAGCGCGCCTGCTGAGCGAATTGCGGACGGCGGGAGAACTGCTGCGGCGTCATCAGCCAAAACTCGCAGATGAGTTGCGGGGTGAAGTAGAACCGGAGGACATCGCGACGCTGATCTACACTAGCGGAACTACCGGTGAGCCCAAGGGGGTGATGCTAACACATACGAACATCATCTCGAACGCAGTCGATGCAAGCGCGAAGTATGCTTTCTCGGGACAGGACACCTCCCTGTCTGTCCTGCCTCTCTCGCATGTTTTCGAGCGCACCGGCATGTACGTCTACGTCATGTACGGGATGCGCGTCTTCTATGCGGAGTCGATCGATAAGGTACCTGACAATCTAAAGGAAGTGCACCCCACGATCTTCATTGGCGTGCCCCGGATCTTTGAAAAGGTTTTCGAACGGGCGCGCCTCAGAGCGGCTCAGGCCGGTCGAGTGAATGAGATCATTTTTGACTGGGCGATTGAGGTGGCGAAGGAATACGCGCAGTGCATCGCCGCGGGACAAGATGTAAGCACCACGCTGTATGCAAAACACCGGATCGCCGATCGAGTAGTGTATTCAAAACTTCGCGAGTTCTTTGGCGGGCACTTACGCTTCTGCATCACGGGAGGCGCGGCATTGTCGGATGAGATCTTTTTGATCTTTACAGGGGCGGGTATCTCGATCATGCAGGGATATGGGTTAACGGAAACTTCCCCGGTGATATCGAGCAATAATCCTGACGGTGTCCGGGTAGGCACGGTCGGCCGACCGATCCATAATGTGCACGTCCGCATCGCTCTGGACGGCGAGATCGAGGTTAAAGGGCCGGGCGTTATGGCCGGATATTTTGGAAATGCCGCGGCGACTGACGACGCTTTCACGGAAGATGGGTATTTCAAGACTGGCGATATCGGCGATATAGATAGCGATGGTTTTCTGTGCATCACCGACCGAAAGAAGGAACTGTTCAAGACATCAGGCGGGAAGTACATTGCGCCGGCGCATATCGAGCAGATGATCGCCGCATCTCGATTCATTAATCAGGTTGTGCTGATAGGCAGCGAGAGGAAATTTCCGGCCGCTCTGATCGTGCCGAATTTTGAAATGCTTGAATCGTACGCCAGGCAGAAGGACCTTGTGATCGATTCTCGAAAGGACTACTGCGAACACATCAGGATCATCGACCTCATCAAGCGCCAGATAGACCAGCACACGGGCACGCTTGCCCAGTACGAAAAGGTAAAGAAGTTTGCCCTGCTTACTGACGAGCTAACAGTAGATGGGGGCGAGTTGACACCGACGCTGAAAGTCAAAAGACGAATCGTGGAAGAAAAATACTGCGACGTCATTAACGGACTTTATGCCGAAAAGGACGCCGCGGTATTAGAAAGGGTTTAGTACAGGACCCTTAGACCGATCCCGTTAGACACAGAGCCTACCACTCCTTTTGCCGCACCAAGGGCGTAATCGAGTATTTGACGGCCGATGCTTCCGTTCGTCTTGGCGACCTCCACGATGTCGTAGGGCTTGAGATCGATGTCCTTCTGGGAGCCCTTTTTGATCAGGTCATAGTTTGCGCTGATAACCTCTCGGTCCTTAGATCCCTCCTTCAACCGGTAGATCTTGATGTCTTTCGTCTTTGCATCACGATTGACGCCGCCGATCATCGCGACTGCCTGAGTAAGGGTAAGACCGCCTTCCTTTAGAGAAAGACCTTGTGGCTGCCTCACCTCGCCCGTTATATACACGGGAGACGCTTTTTGCACGACGATCACATCACCGGGAAAGATAAGAGGATTTGCCTCGGCAGACCCCTGCTTCACCGCCGAGAGACTGAACAACCGCGAAGGAACATCCGTCGGGTCTGAAGAGATCGATGTCCAATTGGTGTCATCGGCCGTTGCACCACACGCAGGCGCCGTCGTTCTGAAGACCTGAACAAGTCCCGCGGCCTCCTCAGTGGTACCGCCGGAAAATGCGATGATCTCGGCGAGACGCGTTTGCCGCGTTAGGATGATCTGTTGGTTGGCATGGACCTCACCGTAGATGGTGACCGGCGCGCGCCCTTTCCTATCGGTCACACGAAGCGAAAGCTGCGGGCTCTTAAGGTATGTAGCCAAGAGGGCCTTTAGCTCGGTGCGCAGCTGGTCCTCGCTCTTGCACTTGGCGACAACGGGAGTCTCTGAAAAGGGCACCATGATCGTGCCGTCCTCGCCTATCGCCGTGGCAAAATCGTACTGCGATTCGCCTACGACCTTGCCCTCAAGTTCGTCTCCCGGCGATAGAAGATATTTGTTGTTCGGACTCGGTACGCTGACCGGTATCTGGGCCATGCACACGGCCCCAAAAACCACGAAAAATAAAGGCAGAAATAGCTGTTTCATCAAAAACCTCAGACAGATACGTGTTTGAATTCTAACGCAGGCGAGAACTCGAAACAAGGAATTTTCGGTCTTCCGATGGCTTTGATGCTACCTTAATGCCTCAGTTTGGCCGCGAGATACCAATGACAAAATCCCAAAAAAACGGCATTCTACTCGCATGCAACAGATGAGGCCCCTCAAACAACGCGTTTCCACCAAGGCGGCGAGCTTTTCCGAGTCGGTCATTCGTGAGATGACCCGTGAGGCGATGAAATACGGAGCGGTAAATCTCGGACAAGGATTTCCGGATTTCGCAGCCCCCGAGGACATAAAGCGCAAGGCAATGGAGGCGATTCGCGACGATCATAACCAGTACGCGATCACGTGGGGCGTCAAGGAATTTCGCGATGCGATAACCGCTAAGACCAGGTGGTTCCTGGGTATGGACATCGATCCGGAGTCCGAGATCACTGTTACGTGCGGCTCGACCGAAGGAATGATCGCCGCGATGATGGCGACGGTGGACGAAGGCGAGGAAGTGATCGTTTTTGAGCCCTTTTATGAAAACTATGCCCCGGACGCGATCCTTTCGGACGCGACTCCTCGTCACGTCGCTTTAAGGCAGACCCCGGATGGTTTTGCGTTCGATCGCGAAGAGCTTCGTACAGCCTTCAACGAGCGAACAAAGGCGATCATCATCTGCAATCCGAACAACCCGACGGGAAAAGTGTTCACTCAGGACGAACTCGAATTCATCGCCGGGCTCTGCAGGGAGTTTGACGCTTTTGCGTTTACGGACGAGATCTATGAACACATTCTCTATCCCCGTGAAGGCGCGGACATTCGGCACATCACAATGGCCAATATCGACGGGATGCGTGATCGCACGGTGATAGTCAATTCGATGTCTAAAACATATTCCGTTACCGGCTGGCGGGTTGGGTACTGCATTGCGCCGCCTGACATCACATCGGCTATTCGAAAGGTGCACGACTTTTTGACCGTCGGCGCCGCCAATTGCCTGCAGCACGCGGGTGCGTACGCCTTGAGCCTGCCGGAGAGTTACTACGCAGAGCTGCAAGCCGACTATCAGAAAAAGCGCGACTTTATTGTGCCCGCATTGCAGTCGGCGGGCTTCAAGGGCTCCAATCCTGACGGTGCGTATTACGTTATGTGCGATATCTCAGAGTTTGGTTTTGAGAATGATATCGAATTCACAAAACACCTCATCCGCGAGATCGGCGTCGCAGTAGTGCCGGGATCGTCCTTCTATCACAACGCGGCGGACGGCGCACAGCAGGTCAGGTTCTGTTTCTGTAAAAAGGACGAGACCCTCGAAGCCGCGGCTGAGCGGTTGGCAAAGCTCAAATAGCTTGTCACAAACACTGTTTCAGCGGTGTTTTTCCGGTAGATTTGCAGGTAGTTTGCGCCCTTTTTCCCTCTGGGACGTCATACAACCATAGGCGTCCCGTTTTGCAACAAACTGCATAAAAGGGCTGTAAAAAGCCACAAATTCATTACCGAAAGATTCGGAGGTCATATGTTCGTTAGGTCATTTATTGCGATAGTTATTGTCGCCCTCGCTGCGGCGGCCGGTTTCGGCCAAAAGACCGATACGCCGCAGGTGTACTCGTGGTCGTTTGACAGTAACAGCGGTTACCTCGGCGTTCAGACCCAAGAGGTCACGAAGGAGAATTTTTCGAAATTCGGCCTGAGGAACGTGCAAGGTGTCGCTGTTGAAAAGGTTGTGGAAAATTCCCCCGCCGCCGCCGCCGGCATGCGTGACGGCGACGTGATCGTAAAGTTCAACGGTGAATCTGTCACGAGCGCGGCCAAGCTGACCCGCCTGATCATGGAGGTAACCCCTGACCATCAGGCCACGGTCACGGTCAACCGCGGCGGCGCTGAGCAAGACCTCACAGTCACGATCGGCAAGCGTCCGATGCCGAAATTCGAGGATGGAAATTTTTCATTTGTCATGCCATCGATCCCGGACATGCAGAACTTCGATTTCAAATTCGACATGCCGGAATTCAAGAGCCTTGACGAGCTGAAGGACAAGATGCCCGAGCTTCAGCAGAAGCTCGAGAAACTCAAGGACATGCCGCAGCTTAAGGAGCTCGACAAGTTGAAGTTCGATATGGGCGACTGGGCCGATAAGTTCAAAGACATGCCTCAGGTCTGGTCGAACGGCGATAACCACAGCTTTGTCTGGAATAACGGCCGCCGCATCGGCGTGAGCGTTAATGACCTCACCGATCAGCTTGCACAAAAATATGGTGTAAGCGACGGCCTGATGATCACCGAGGTCCATAACGATTCACCGGCGGCGAAGGCGGGCCTCAAGGCTGGCGATATCATCACCGAGGTCAACGGCAAGGCGGTTAAGAGCGATATCGACCTCATCAAAGAGATCAACTCACAGAAGGACGGCGACGTTCAATTGACGATCGTTCGCGACGGTCAGAAACAGACGATCTCCGTTACGCCGGAGAAGACAAAGGACAGCGGATTCATCTATCGCACCGGCGGTGACGACGGCAGCGGATTCATGCCACAGTTCGCCCCGCTCGCGAAACCGGCGATCCCCGCAAATCCTGCCGCACCCGGAACCCCGAAGGTGCCGGCGGTCTCTCTCTTCCGCGGACGGATCATCTAGTTGATACCTCAAGCTGGTTTGAAAAGGCGGCCACTCAGGCCGCCTTTTTATATTAGGTTGAAGTCAGGATTATTCTTTCGCCGCCAGACGAAGCCGTCGAGCACATAATGCGTGATCTGCGGCAGGGCAAGAAGCGGGGCGACAAAAGTTCTGATATTCCGCGACCAGTCCCAATCACTTCCAAAGAGCCACTCGCGCTCGTGCCACAGGCCGCGATGCCAGAATAGCTCCTCGATATAAGCGAGCGCCCAGAGCGTCGCCAGGAAGAATATCCAGTTGTGCGAGAGGGTTTTGTAAACGCGCCCGCTCGATTCTCTGCGGAAGCGAGCATACATATAGATCAGGGCAAAATAGGGTACGCCATGAATGATCACGTTCGTCACAGTGAACGCATAGTCGGAGTTGAAATACACGATGCCTACGTACCAGCAAACGGCAGTCGAGGCGACGACGATGTCCTTACCGATGTTCAAGAAGCCCTCGGTGAAGTAAAGGAATATCGATTTCGCAAAATACGCTGTAAGAGCGAGCACGTAGACGGGAAACAACACAGTCTCGACAACGCTCGGTATCGAGACAAAATCATTCTGAACGAACCATTCAAAATTTCGCGGCAGGCGCGTCATCCAAAATGCCAGCGGGTAGATGCTCGCCAAGTAGATAGCGGCTGCATCGACCCACCACGTCCATCTCGCGGTCTCGCCTAGCTTGCGGCGATAGAGGTTCAGCCATCCATATTGCTGACGGATGAAATGGAAAACGGCGACAGCGGCCAGTGCCTTCCAAAACGTAATCTCGCCCTCGGAGTACAACGCCACGCCCAGCGCGTAACCAAAGACGGGCACAAGCACATACAGCCAGAACCGCCGCTTGAACTCGGCCTTGTCAAAATAAACACGGAAGCTGGTCGACCACACATGCGCGACATCGATCAGCAGCACCGCCGAAACCCACGTCCAGTCCGGAGTCTCGTCATTCAGGACGCCGACGCGCCAGCCAACGGCCAGGAGCAGCAGCGAGGCTACGGCGCTTCCTAAAAAGACCGTGAGATCGATCTCTCGCGAAAAAAGCCACCGACCTGAACCGCCGAGGCGCGAAGACGCAGAGGCGGGATCGGAAATTGGGCCTAAGTTGCCTACTTCCTGCATTCTCAGCGTTTCTGCGTCTTTGCGGTTACAACCTCCTTAGCAGCGCGCAGGCCGTGATAAAACGCCTCTTCGAATAACGCCACGCCGCCGAGGTCCGTGTGCGCAAAATGAATATTCCGATACGGCTTCGCCGCCTTTTCGCGGATCCCGCTCCAGATGAAGTTCGGCCTGGGGCTTATCATCGCATGTCCCCAACGCATCACGTCCAGCCGCTCGACAAGGTCATAGATTTCACTGTGTGCACGC
This sequence comes from Acidobacteriota bacterium, assembly GCA_019247455.1. Lineage (GTDB taxonomy): Bacteria > Acidobacteriota > Blastocatellia > Pyrinomonadales > Pyrinomonadaceae > OLB17. Next base: position 12,551 of record JAFAOW010000156.1, read on the forward strand.
GAAAGATCGGTCAGACAGACGTCGGCAAGCTGCTTCCAATCGTAATTGAAAAGAGTCGTTCGGCCGTTCGGCTCGGCACACATGGGGTAATAATACGTCAAAATCGTCGGGCCGTAGTCGATACCTTTCTGATGCGTCGCCGTCACGTAACCGAGGCCCGGGCTATCGTAGATAACGTTGTCCCAAGCGAGCGGGAAATCTTTTTGAAATCGGGGTTTAGGACGGTCCTTCAGGCGCAGATTCGCGACGAACCACGCGTTGTGTTGAAACTCACTCGCCGCAAACGGCGGATCCTCGCGAAATCCACTGATCACCCACGGTGCCGTAAACATCGGCGAGGCATAGATCACGTGTTCCGCATGGATGCCCCGCAAAGTTCCTCCGTTGAAACATACGACATCGACGCCTTTCTCGGAAGGGGTTATCGATACGACGGCGGTTCCCTTCCTGAGCCTATCCCCTAACCCCTGGACGAAATGATCAACGAATTGTCCATTACCCTCCGGTACGGTGATAAAGGGCTGCGATTCCTCGCCGCTTTTCCTCACCCGTGAACAAAAGTAAAAGAGCCCCGCCCACGCTGACGTCTGGTCGACCTTGCTGCCATAGTCATCCCGGCAAGCGTAATCGCAGTACCAGATAAGGCGCTCGCTAGTGAAACCGTTTTGGGCTAGCCAATTCCCAAAGGTGATCTTATCGAGCGCCGTCGCCTCCGCATCGTCCGAGCATTGCTCGACTGGCAGGATAAATGCGCGTCTGCCCTTCGAATCACGCCAGTTGACCCAATGATCGATCTGTTTTTGAAACTCGGAGTACTGCCGCTTGTCTTCGTCCGTCGCTCCGACACTCGGGTAAAGTCCCTCGTACCATCGTCCTTTGAAAAAGAGACGTTCTTCGGGCTCGCGGCAGAGATACTGCTCCTTAACGAGAAGTTCGCCATTCGCGTCACGTCCGTCAAACAACGACATTTCGTCAAGCAACACGACAAGCTCCGTATTCTCCTTGAAGGGAACGGGCAAGTAATGCGCTCCCCAGGGATAACCAACCGGATCGCCGGTGCCGCGGCGCGCCGTGCCGCCGGCTTCTTTCTCAAGTTCGAGGATCAGGAAATCGTCAAGTCCCTGCTTTCTGAACTGCCACGCTGCCGTGAGCCCGGCGACGCCGGCGCCGACAATTACCGCACTTCTTGATTCCCAATTGTCCGGCGAAACCTCAAAGGACCTTCCTTCTCGCAACACGTGCCCCAGACTCGCCGATTGACCGATGATCTCGCCATCGGGGAATTTGCTCGGCGCTGAGATCTGGCATGCCACGAAAGCAGCGGGTGCTCCGAGGAATAGTGTGAGTAGCTCGCGTCGAGAGAGGTCCATCGGAGACTTTAAACAGGATGTACAGGATCGGCAGGATAATCCCTGCTCGGTATCATTCGATAATACTCAAGACGTGGAGTGCCGAAGTTAACGAGTAGGCCGACCTCGATACTAGTGGCATTTAGATAGTTGATCGTCTGAGCCTTATGCTCCGGCGCCACTCGGGATACCGCCTTCAGCTCAACCAAAACTTTGTTGCTTACTATGAGATCGGCAATGAAATTTCCAACAATGATTCCGCGAAATTGAACTTTCAGCGGCACTTGGGCACGAACGTCGACCCCTTTCTGAGTTAGTGCAATTGTCAGTGACCTCTCATAGATGGATTCCACGAAACCGATTCCCATCTCATTGGAAACCTCAAAACAACACTCGAGTATTTTGGAAGTTAGTTCCTCGTGTTTCATCCTGCTTTATCCTGTCTATCCTGTTAAATTTCTTCCTACTGCTCAAACCGTTTCCACTCTGCCTCGTAATAACGAACAAGCGCTTGGTTATCCAAGCGATTGATCTCAATGTCTTCTTCTGGGCGTGAGGTGTCGCCGGTAAACTCGAACATCGACGCGAACGAGTTGTCGGTGAGGAAATGCAGCTCGAGTCCCGGCGGCGGTTTCGCCGGTTGGTCGAATGGCTTCAGCTTGCAAAGAGCGTAGCCCCAAATGCCGAAGCTGGGCACGGTCGTCTGATACGGGCGAACTGCAAAGCCGACCGATTCGAGAGTTTTTACTATGCACCAGAATGACTTGCGGGCAACGAGCGGTGATGTTGTTTGGATCACGACAGCCGAGTCAGCTGTCAATTTTTTCTTGAGCAGCGAATAAAAGCGACTTGTGTAAAGTTTGCCGAGGGCAAAATTATTCGGGTCGGGAAAGTCTACGATCGCAATGTCGAAAGGCTCAGTATCAGTCGAGTCGAGCCAGACAAAGGCGTCAGCGTGCGTGACATGAACGCGGGGATCCGCGAATGAGTGGCGGTTGAGCTCGCCGAGTGCTGGGACGGCATTCGACACATTCGTCATGTCCGGATCCAGATCGACGAGCTGGATGAAATCGACAGAACTGTATTTCTCTATCTCGCGTAGTGCGAGCCCGTCACCGCCGCCCAATACTAGAATCCGCTTCGGAGCGCCTTGATAGGCGGCGAATGCGGGGTGAACCAGCGCCTCATGATAACGGTATTCATCGAACGAGTTGAACTGCAGGTTGCCATTCAGGAACAGCGCATAACCGGTCTTGCCTTTCGTGACGACAATGCGTTGATAGGGCGAACTTTTTGCGTAGATGATGTTATCTGCGAACAGAGCATCCTCGGCGAGCGTCGTGAGCTTGTCAGCCTTGATGAATGCTATCGCGAGCAAAACAAGGATCACGGCGCCTCGGACGCGCATGATCGTGACGTTGCTTTTGATCAGCGGGAACAGCAGCCACGTTCCCCAAACCGCCACGCCGGCATTGATCATTCCGAATAACAGCGAAGTGCGATTAAGTCCAAGCCGCGGCACAAGAAAGATGGGAAACAGAAGCGATGCGACGAGCGCGCCGATATAGTCGAACGCCAGGACCCGCGAGATGAGGTCCTTAAAATCCAGGTCATCTTTCAGGATCCTCATCAGCAGAGGTATCTCAAGGCCAACAAGAGTTCCGATAACGAGGACGACCCCGTAGAGCACGATGCTGAAATACGAGAGATTTGCAAAAGTAAGAAAGAGAAGCGGCGCTGAGAATCCGCCCATCACGGCCACTCCTAACTCGACCTCGATGAACTTATCCGCCACATTCTTCTCAATAAATCGCGAGAGGTATGACCCCACGCCCATCGCGAAGAGATAGATGCCGATGATTATCGAGAACTGAGTGACCGAGTCGCCGAGGACGTAGGACGAGAGGGTACCCGCGAGCAACTCATAGATCAGCCCGCAGGTCGCTATCGCAAATACGTTAAGGAAAAGAAGTGGAGCACGCTTCATACTGCGAAAGACACGGAGATAGCGAGACGCGGGGACGCCGGGATCTATCGCCGTTGTCGCCGCGTCTCCGTGTCTCCGAGTCGATCTAATTTCCCTGGATCGCCGCCGAGATGATCATCGCGATTCCGATGATGACGGCACCGATTATTATCGCGAGGCTGGTATTCTGGTCCTCCTCGATCTCCTTCTTAACGGAAAAAGGCGCCACCAAAACCACGATCAAAAACGCCAGTGAGAACACGATCAGTCCGATAGCGACAAAAACGACGGTCGTCTCGAGTACGGGCCAAAGCTCCTCAAGCTTAACAACGAGCCCCAGTGTCGGGGCGATATTCAGCAAACTCAACATTTATTTCCCTCCATGGAATCCCGAATAAAAGAACGGCACGCCGAGCCGCGAGTGACTGCCGGAGTTCGCGACCTCCCAGCCGAGCATAGAGGCGGTGGTGTAAAGACCGAGCACGCCAAAACCGAAAACAAGATAGAGTTTTTTTAGCATTTTCTCTCCTAATCGTCGCTGGAGTAAACCGAGCTGTCGTCCGATGAATTGCGCGCGCCGCTCGCCGTAAACATGCTGTCGCGCCAACGCGATGATTCGAACGAGAACTTTCTAAAAAATCCGAATACGGGCACGAGGAGCAGCACAATAAAAGCACATAGGAAATTAACCCCTCGATTCACGGCTTGCTCGACCTTTACCTGCACCGGCATCGGGGTTTGCCATTTCTCCCAGGTACCCTCGATCTTTAGCTGGTATTTTCCGCCGGGCAGCGACGAGAGGGTTGCGTCACTCGCCTTGTCCCCCTCCGTCCAGGGACCGTCCTCGTCGGATCCGCTGTAATACTCGACGGGGATGTTCACCGACTCGACCTCCTGGCTTTGGTCGTTAATTAGGTCAATGTCGAGGTCCGCCCAGGAATTATCGACTTGCGCTGAAGCGGTTATGCGCACATTGCGGTTCGCCTTCAGTTCGAAAGGCTGACTGAACGCGGTCTGCGGCGTGGTCGCATTTTGCAGTGGCGGCAGCGTGATCTGCTCATTTTCAACTGTTTTGGTAAGCCCCGCGATCGGGATCATAAAGACCGCGACGACAAGCAGGAGCGGCAGCGGCAAGGCGCCCCACGTGTAATAGAACCTGCCGGTAAAAGGCTGATTCGGCGCGACACCCCAGGGCTTTGGCAGGCCCGTTATGCCGAAGATCTTCTCGATCTGATCATTCGGCATATAGGTGCCGGCGGACCAGTTGATCTCGTTACCCGAGATCTCTTGCGAGAGCATAAGAGGCGGGTCTATATAGTCGATCGCGCGTACCGTCTCGCCCTGCTCGACCCGCCAGTAGAATTCGCCCTTAACATATTCAACCACCGCGGGTGCGTCTTGAAATATCCTGTAAGTGCGGCCGTTGAATATCGCCGTTGTGTCGCCGACAAACTTTGTCTCAACATCTGCGGCATTCACGGGCTCAACAAAGTTCCAGTGATTGTCGGAGTGGACCAGCCACCGAAAACCGACGGTCGGGTTATACAACAGGTATTCGTGCCAGAAGTATTTCATGCCGTCGATCGTCACGCTGCGCGCGACGGCGCCGATGATCTTGAATTCCACCCCACCCGGGAACGTCCCGCTCGCGCCGATCGGAGCTACAAAATCGGGCGCTCCGACAGGCGGCGTGAGTGTCTTCAGATATGAGAGATTTCCCTGATTTACATCGAGAAGCGAATCGCAGTTCGGACATGTAACACGCTCAGCCTTGTCGGGGGCGGTCAGCGAAAGCGGCCCGCCGCAATTAGGGCAGCTTGCCGCCGCCGCCGCGACGCTGCGAGCCTCACGCTGGACAGGTTTTGCATCCCCAAGGCCGATCTCCGCGAGCGTCACCTGGCTGCCGACAAAGACCCACGCGGGCTCGATACTGTAATCGATCGTGGCAAAGGCGTTGTTCTTGCCCGCCAGGTCGGCGTATGCGAACAGCTCACCGGGAGTGAGTTTGTACGGGATCTCGCCGTCGGCAGCGGCCGTGGTGCCGTGGCCGCGCTCCTGCACCATCAAGGGTGTCTGGCTTGGGATCTCGCTGATAACCTGCCCGAGCTGCAGATCATTGAATGACGGTACTACAACTCCCTGCGGCAGCGGTTGGTAGAAGGTCAGGTAGAAACGCCCTTGGGCCTCGGCGAGCCAGCCGACCCAGCCATTGGAGAAGGTCGCGTACCACTCGTCCCAGACACCGCCGAGCTCATGCTTCATTTGGGCGCGGCCCGTCAGCTCGAAGGTATTTCCGTTGTAACTTCCCCTTAATCCGAGTCTCAGCGGAGATTCAGAATCAACGATCTCTGCGACCTTGCCGATATCCTCGAGGCCCCGGTCCGTTCGAGCGACGGCCGAACGGCAAAATGGGCATACGAGAACGAGCGTCGACCCTGCCTTGAACTCGATCGGTGCTCCGCACGAGGGGCAGTTTGCCTGAAGCACACTCATACGGTACCTCCGACCGCCGATGTCTCGCTCCGGCCCCGTTCTATCTTTGTCACCGTGACGGCGGCGGAGGACAGAGCTTTGCGCAGCTCATTCTGCCAATCCCATTCCGGCCTATTGCGGCAGCAATATAGATTAAAGGTTGCGGTCGCGTGTTCAGGATACGTGTGACACGCAAGGTGTGATTCCGTGAGTGCGACAAGGCCTGTGACTCCCCCTTCCCCGGGGAACTTGTGCCATACCGAGCCAACCGAGCTCAGGCCGAGATCGGCGACCACCTTGTACATGATCGTGCGGATCACTTCCTCATCGCGCAGGGCCGCGGGGCTGCAGCCTGTCGCTTCGATAAGCCATTCCGTTCCTACGATCATCACCTGCTAACGAACTGTTTCGAGATAGTTTGCCTGCGTTATAATGCAGTGCCGCTGTGGTGAAATGTCGAAGAAGACTATAGCTAATATTTTCGCCTCGTGTCTACTTTGCATCGGCTCCGCGGCGTGCGGCTTCACGGGACCGGGAACGGATGTGACCGGACCGGCTTCGCCATACGCCCCGCCGGTCATTGTTGGCAACATAAGATCGAATGAGCTGACCGAGAGCAGCGGCCTTGCCGCCTCCCGTTGCCAATCGGACCTAATATGGACGCACAACGATTCTGGCGATGGGCCGTACCTTTTCGCCATGGACCTAAAGGCGAACGTTCTCGCCGTTTACAAGGTGCCGAACGCTCAAAACCATGATTGGGAAGATATCGCGGAGGCGAAGGATAAGGCCGGCAAGTGCTACATCTTTATAGGCGATATCGGCGATAACGAAAACAAGCGGTCGGAACACCAAATATATCGCGTTCCGGAGCCGATCGTCACTCGCACGGACGCGCCCTCCGATCGAAAGCACCCGATCGATACGGAGAATCCCGCGATCATAAATTTTAGCTATCCGGACCAAAACCAGGATGGCGAGACGCTCATGGTCAATCCGCTAACAGGCAACATCTATGTTGTAACAAAACACCTGAGCGGACCGGCGGGGGTATACAGATTCAAGCCGGAATTCGATACGGGGGAAATCATCAACCCGGAGAAGGTCGGGGAGTTGTCGGTACCGTCGATCCCGAACGGCTTTCTAACGGGCGGCGATATTTCACCGGATGCGACACGCATGATCATCTGCGACTATACCGAGGGGTATGAATACGTGCTTCCGGCCGGCTCACGCGATTTCGACGAGATATGGAAACAGCAGCCCGCGATCATCGATCTCGGAAAACGGCCCGCGGGCGAGTCCGTCACATACTCGATCGACGGCACCTCGATCTTTGCCGGGAGCGAGCATAAGAACGCTCCGCTGATAGAAATAAGGCGAAAGCAATAACAAAGACACCGCAGAGGAAGCGGCGCCTTTCTATGATCGATCCATAATTTAGTTGCTCGAGACGACGGAAAATTTAGCCTTGTTCTCGATCACTTGTCCTCCGACGCGGTCCTTTACCTGAATGCGAAGCTCATAATCGCCGAGAGGCATTATCGTCGTCGGCAGCAGCCTGGCCAGGGTCAACCTTTGGCCTGAGTCGCTTAACCCCGCCCAATCTTCTTTCTGGCGGAAGACTTCTTTCCCTTCCTTAAGGATCACATAGTCGACATCGACCGCCGGCCGGAGCGTCGTCTGGTCGATGCCGGCATTATAGACCTGCATGAAAATACCGACCTCCGAGCCCTGCTTGAAGACTCCCGAGAGATTCGGAATGACCTTCGTTCCTCCAATCACGAACTGAGCACCGATGTCTCTGTCGGTCGTCGAACGAAGCTTCGAGGCGAGCACAAGCGAGGAAGTAGCAAGCTTTTTCTCGTCGAACTTGGGCACTGTAAAGCCGAGATTCTGAACGCCCTTCTTCCCCGACTTTACATCGCGTACGACCACGTCGACCTTGTAAGTTCCGGGCGTCAGCGCGATCGCCTTCTGATATACGGACTTTCGGTCCCGCGCGTCATTCAACTCGGCGGATGTCGCTGAGGTGCTTACGGAATCTTCAAAGATACCTGAGCGCTTGCCCGACACGGCCGTGATCCTGCCGAAGATATTCATTTGGGCCTGCGCCAAACCACCTACGTCGTCGAACTGCAATTCCTTGTTATTGGTTTGCACGGTAAAGGCCGTGATGATCCGTTCATCCGATTGACGGAAGAAATCGATCCTCACGTCAAACGGGAGCTGGACAGTATCGATGACGCCGGAGTTCGATCCGGCAAGTTCCTGAAGATCGCTGAACTTGACCTGCGGCGGCCGCTGAAGGCCCGTGAAAACCTCGAGCCTGGCAAATGGCGAGTCCTGTTGCCGCTGGAAGATCTGCTGCTGATTGCTAAGCCCCATCACGCGGTCGGCTTTGCTGGTCAAACCGAGTTCCTCAGACGCTGTAAGGCCCGCATTTGGGATGTATTTGAGCGCATCTTTTTCGTCGGCGTCCTTTGCCATCCGGTATTCACCCGACCCGGTCGGATCTACGAACTCGATCTCGATGCCATCTCCGATCCCGTCAAGATGACGATAGAACCACGTTTCGAAAGGATACGTGGTCGTCGAACCGCCCCCCTCATAACTTGGACGATCATAGGTGCCGCCTGTCGGATGCGACTCTACGGAGTCAGGCTTGCCCCACGTGATGTAGATCTTGCCGCGATCCGTCTTCCAACCCGGGATGCCGGACGTGAAGTGTTCATTAGCGTAGGCGATCCTCTCCAGGTATTGGTCGCGGTATTCGTTCTCCTCAGTGTCCGGGTCCGGATCTCGTCGGCGCCAGAAATTCTCAATGAAATTCTCCCGCTCCTCGTCCGTCTGCAACGCCTTGAACGCCTTCACCTCGTCGGGAGTGATGATGTAGGCGACGTCGTTGTTCAGCCATTTCTTGTAGGCGTCTTTTAGCTCGGGCTTAACGTTGCGGACCTTTTGCGTCGGATCGTCGGTCGGCGTCGGATCGCCCTTCTTGTCACCTTTCTTCTGCGCGGATGCGGAAAGGCCCAGCGCCAAAACAAACACGCTCGCAACACAAAACGCTCTGAATGATCTGAACTTCGACATATAGGTAAAACTCGCTTCTTCTTGCGTTTTCCGGAAAGGGAAGAACAGCGAAACTCGAACCAAGGATTTTAGTAGCAAAACCTTACTAATTCAAGATGATTTGGGCGGTTTGAAGGTTGTATACGGCTATGTCCCTGCCCCTGCTTCAGCATCAGTTTTCCGCTTTTTGCCGAAAAACCAAGCAATGAAGATCGAGACCACATAAAGCACGATCATCGGCGCCGCGAAAAGCATCATATTGGGAATGTCGTTGGTTGGCGATACAACCGCGGCGACGATGAGAATGACGATCAGGGAAACCTTCCAGGTCCGTATCATTAGACGGGCGTTGATAATGCCGATCCGCGCCAAAACGTAGGTGATCGCGGGCATTTGGAAGATAACTCCCATCGCAAGCAAGACGATCGTAATGAAGTCAAGATAGTCGTTCGCCTTGAGCAAGAGCTTAAAATCGTGGCCTACCCCTAGTAGGTACGCGGCGGCTGGGGGGAAAAGGAGATAGTACGCAAAAGCGACCCCGCCGATGAACGAGATGGATGAAAGGCCGACGAAAGGCGTTACGTACCGCCTTTCGTGCTCATATAATGCGGGCGAAACGAACATCCAGATCTGCCATAGAAAAAATGGCAGCGCGAACGCGATAGCCGCGTAAAATGACACCGTAACGTAGATCATATACGGTTCCATAGCGGTAGTTACGGTCATCCGCTCGTCGGCACTCGGCTGGCTGATAGCCGTTTCGTTGAATGGAACCGGCAGACGCACGCCCGCGGGAATAATGGCGCTGTTGGTAAAAAGCGGCTCTGTCGTAAACAGACCGAGGTTACCAGCGGAGTCACGCGCCACCTTGGCGTTAACGGTCGTGCCGGCGGCGATCACGGCGGAACCAAGATTCGCTGCGGAGTCGAACATATATCGGCCGGTGTCGCCCTCGGCCATCGTTGCGACCGATCGTATCGCCTCGTCACCGTTGATTCCGGCCACCGGTATGTTCTGTCGTGCGGCTTCGTTGAGAGCTCGACGTATCGGCGCACTCAGGAAGTTATAGATCGGCTCAGAAAAATAGAAACAAACAAGAAAGGCGATGACCAGCGCTATCACTGAGCGAATGATCCGCTTCCGCAACTCGTCGAGGTGCTCGAGGAATGACATCTGGGCGCCGGCGGGCTCCTGTAATATTGTCTCTTCAGTCACTACAGCCAATTCTGTTTATCGTTGGGATCGTTCGCCACCGCACGCGAATGTGAGGCATTCGCCGCCGCGTCGGCCTCGCGCTTGAGGTCTGCGAATTTGTCGGCGTCAACTTCTTGGATCTTCGGCTCCGCCGGTGGTTGACCGGACGCGGTCCGCGCTATCGGCCCGCTTTCGATCGCGGCGAGGTCGAGCATTTTTGACTCTTCTTCAAAGTTGAGTTCGTTTTCCCACGTTCGTTTGAACTCATTCGCGGTCCCGCGAAATTCAGCCATTAACTTTGCAGCTTTACGCGCGTATTCCGGCATCTTTCGCGGACCGAGGAAAATGAGCGCCAGAATGCCGATGAGCAAAAGCTCAGACGTCCCGAGGGATTCGAAGATAAACAAGAACAAATTAACTGACCTCTATCAAGTACTCATCCTTTGAAACGACGCCTCCGATCACGCACGCTCCTGAAATCTCGCCGACCAGTTCGGCGGCGGCCCTTTCAGCGATACTGATCAGAAGTCCCCCTGCGGTCTGAGGGTCGAAGAGTGCGCTCTGCATCGCTGGGGAAACACTTTCGTTCATTCTAACGGTTTCACCCACGTACACCCGATTGTTTTTGTCCCCCCGCGTGAGCATCCCCATTTGAATAAGCTCGATCACATCCGGCAGCAACGGAACCGCTTTGCTGTCAATATTTAGAGTAACACCGCTCGCCTTTGCCATTTCGAAGGCATGCCCCATCAAGCCAAAGCCTGTAATGTCGGTACATGCGTTCGCGCCCAGCCGCTGCATTACTTTTGACGCATGACCGGCCGAACTTGTCATTGCTTTTATCGCGGCAGCCTCCGTACCGCGACTGGCCTTGCCATTTTTCACGGCAGTATTGATAGCACCTGTGCCGATCGGTTTTGTTAGGACGAGGACGTCACCCGGTTGAGCACCGCCATTGGTGATCACTTTGTTAGGATCTACGACGCCCGTGACGGCGTAGCCAAATTTCATTTCCTGATCATCCACGGAGTGCCCGCCGAGCACAACGACATTTTCAGCATTCATAGCCAACTGACCCCCTCGAAGGATCTCGCCGAGAATATTCCAATCGCCCTTTTGCGGATAGCATACGATCGAAAGAGCGGACAGCGGCGTGCCTCCCATCGCGAAGACGTCGTTCAAAGAGTTGATCGCTGCGACCTGGCCGTACACAAAAGGATCGTCCGCGACCGGAGTAAAAAAATCGACCGTCTGCACGAGGGCCGTCGAGTCGTTGAGGCGCAGCACGCCTGCATCGTCGGACGTGTCAAAACCGACGATCACATTATCGCTTGCTTGCGGTGGCAGCTTACTCAAGACCTGAGCAAGGTCGCTTGGCGCGAGCTTGGCCACTCAACCGGCGCACGCGACCATTTCGGTCAGACGCTTTTGCATACACCTCCTTAAATGCCTTATTGCTTGCTGGTGAGGATCTCAAATATTCGGGCGAAATCATCCAGTGAATAATATTCGATCTCGATCTTGCCGCCCGTGCCTTTCTTACCTGGGATCACTTTCACATTTGTGTTCAGAGCGCGCATCATTTTAACCGCGGCGGCCTTTGCGTTTGGATCCTCCATTTTTTGAATGATGCTCTTTTTGCCCGAGTTGTATCGACGTCTCGATTTGACCGCACGCTCGGTTTCTCGAACCGACCAACCGCCATCGATAGCTGCGTTTGCGATCTCACGCTGTACAGCGCCATCATCACTCATCAATAGGGCGCGGCCGTGGCCAGCCGACAGCTCCCCCTCTTCTATAGCGCGTTGGATCTCGGTCGGTAGACGGAGCAACCGGACTGACGTAGCTATTAGCGAACGTTCACGACCCACTCGCTCGGATAGCTGCTCTTGCGTAAGTCCAATGTTCTCAATGAGTTTGCGATAGGCAATTGCTTCTTCAATTGGATTCAATTCCTGCCGCTGTATGTTCTCGATAAGGGCGAGCTCGAGCATTTTTTCATCAGAGACCTCGCGAATAACAGCGGGAATCTTCCTCAGACCAGCCTTCTGCGAAGCCCGCCAGCGGCGCTCACCGGCGACTATCTGATACTTGCCCTCAATCTGCCTGAGAACGATCGGCTGTACAACGCCATTTGACCGGATCGACTGCGCGAGCTCTTCAAGATTCTCTTCGGTAAACCTGGTGCGGGGTTGTTGGGGGTTCGGTGAGATGAGATCTATATCGATCTCTGATGTCGTAGCTCCCACCGGCGCGAGCGCCTCCGCCGTCGCCGCGGTGTCGTCACCGAGAAGCGCGCTCAAACCACGTCCGAGAGGTTGCCTAGCCATTCTTCAATATCTCCTTTGCCAATTGATTGTAGCTGTCCGCACCACGCGATCGCGGGTCGTAGAGTAGGATCGGCTTACCGAAGCTCGGCGCCTCAGCGAGGCGAACGTTTCGGGGAATGACCGTATTCAAGACCTGCGAGCCGTAGAAATCACGGAGGTCCTTCGCGACCGCGGCGGAAAGATTTGTCCTCTCATCATACATCGTGAGCAACAGCCCCTCGATTGCCAGATCCGGGTTAAGTTCGCGCCGCAGCCGCGCGAGGGTGTCGAATAACTCGGTCACCCCTTCGAGCGCGTAGTACTCGCATTGTATCGGGACCAATAAGGAATCCGCGGCCGTGAGCCCGTTGATCGTCAAAACCCCAAGCGAGGGAGGACAATCGACAATAATGTAATGGAAATAGTCCCGGATGCTGTGCAACAGCTCTCGGAGAGCATAATTCTGTTTTTCCTGACCCGCTAACTCAATCTCAGCACCGGCAAGATTCTTATCAGATGGGAGGACCCAAAGGGTCGCTATTTCGGTCGGCAACACCAGCTCTCTGGGCGAGTCACCTGTAACTAGGGCATTATAAAGACTTTTACGACTCCCGTTCGTCCGTTCGATACCGGCTCCGGATGTTGCATTGGCCTGGGGATCAGCGTCCACCAAGAGCACTTTCTTACCGCTGTCGGCGATCGCGGCCGCGAGATTGACAGACGTCGTGGTTTTACCCACGCCGCCTTTTTGATTTGCTACGGCGATGATTCTTCCCATCTGAAATGAAGAATTAAGTTAGCATAGCCCGAGGTAGGGAATCCACTCCCCACTGTGGTACGTACCACATTCTGATGGTTGATTGGCGAACTGTGGTACGTACCACAATTCGCTCAGGCTGTGGCCGAGTTTGCTGTTAGGTGCACCAACACCGTGGAGATGGCTGCCGGGGTGAGGCCGGAAATATTTCGCACCTGAGCAAAGTTTTGTGGACGGGCTCTTTCGAGTCGTTCGACCATTTCATGGGAAAGGCCGCTGATCGACGCGAAACTGAATGTCGGAGGCACCTTTAGGGCATCGTGATGCTTTACACGCTCGTTCGCGAGTTGCTGTTTCTCTATATATCCGCTGTACAGCGAATCAGCAAGGGCGGTTTGAAGATCTCCGATATTCACCTCCCCTCGTATTCCCGAAGGTAAGAACTCGTGTACGAGATCCGGTGTCACACCCTGACGCATCGCCAGTTGGGATAAAGTGATCGAATCTCCCAGATTGGCTCCTAATTCTTGAGAAATTGCAGAGTATTCGGCCGAGGACCGTTTAAATCGCGTAAAATCGAGAGCATTTCGCAGGTTGGCGATCCTATCTCGCTTTTTATTGAATCGTTCCCATTCGCTATCATCGATGAGACCGATCTCACGGCCTTTAGGCGAAAGGCGCTCATCCGCATTGTCATGCCGGAGCTTAAGCCTTGCCTCAGCACGAGATGTGAATAGGCGATATGGCTCATCAACCCCGTGCCTGATCAGATCATCGGCCAAGACACCGATATATGCTTCATCTCTTTGCAAAACTACCGGCGGGCGGCCTTGCACAGCGCAAGCAGCGTTGATCCCGGCAAGAAGTCCCTGACAGGCGGCTTCCTCATAACCTGTCGTTCCGTTTATCTGTCCGGCGAGGAAAAGGCCATCCATGCGGGTCGAGGCCATAGTTGGTGCCAGCTCACGGGGGTCGATAAAGTCGTATTCGATCGCATACCCGGGGCGCACGATGTCTACACATTCGAATCCGTTGATCGTTCTCAATAGTTCGAGCTGTAGATCTGACGGCAACGAGGTCGAAAATCCGTTGAGATAGACCTCATTCGTGTTGTGGCCCTCCGGCTCGAGAAAAAGCTGATGCCGGTCCTTATCGGCGAATTTCACGACCTTATCTTCGATGGATGGGCAATATCGCGGCCCGATGCCGGTGATCTTCCCGGAATAGAGCGGAGACTGGTGAAGATTGTCTCGGATAGTCTGGTGAAGCCGGTCGTGGGTATATCCGATGAAGCACTGGACCTGCGGCTGCTCGATCTTCTCGGTCGCGAACGAAAATGCTACTGGACGTTCATCGGCCGGTTGCGGTTCAAAAGCATCCCAGTCAATGGTGCGCCCGTCGAGCCGTGGTGGTGTGCCCGTCTTCAGCCTTCCAACGGGGAAGCCATGCACTTTCAGAGCCTCGGCCAGCTCGATCGATGCGGGCTCACCCGCGCGCCCTGCGGAATAGGTCCGACGCCCGGCATGGATCGTTCCATTTAGAAATGTCCCGGTCGCAATAACCACCGCCTTGGCTCCAAATCGACGTGAATCCTGCATATCAACGCCGATAACTGTATTATTCTCAATAATTAGATCAATAACGACGCCTTGGCGAAGATGCAAATTTGGCGTCGCTTCCAGAACTCGACGCATCTCCGTGCGGTATAGGGCACGGTCGGCTTGAGCACGGGGCGATTGAACGGCCGGTCCTCGCGAGCGATTCAATAGGCGAAACTGAATTCCCGTGCGATCGATGACCCGGCCCATGATCCCGCCGAGAGCATCGATCTCCCGGACCACGTGACCTTTAGCGATCCCGCCTACGGCCGGATTGCAGGACATCTGACCGATGAGGTCTAGATTGAGCGTGACGAGCGCGGTCTCGGAACCCAAGCGCGCGGATGCCGACGCGGCCTCGCAGCCCGCGTGACCAGCACCAATAACGATCACATCGAATGTCTCGTCGAACATATTCGCTTCCTCAGCCGCTAGACGAATCTACAATGATATCGAAACGAGGCGATCGAGACCAGCTTTACTTTCCTATGCAGAAGGTCGAGAAAATTCGCGTCAGCATATCTTCGGTGGTTGTTTCACCGGTGATCTCGCCGAGATAGCGAAGCGCATTGTGCAGGCCGATGAGAACTATCTCCTCGCTCATCTTCTCGTCCAGTTGGTGAATTGAGGCCGTGATCTCATCGCGTGACCGGACCAGCAGATCATGGTGGCGGGCGTCCGTTACCAGGAAGCCGGCGGCGGAAATGTCATCGGTTTTGAATGGAGTGATGATCGAGTTCTTTAGCTCATCCAAGCCGTCACCCGTCTTGGCAGAGATCGGCACGATCTTAGACCTAAAAGGCGCGAGGCTAGAATGTTCGGCGGCTATCATGCGGTCCACATCGTGGGATGGAAGTTTATCGATCTTGTTCAAGACGATAATGAAATTCAAGTCGCGGGCGCTGTCGATGATCTCGTGATCTTCGCGAGTGATCTCATCCGAAGCATCGATCATCACGACGACCAGATCGGCATCTGCCATTACGGCTCTCGATCGTTCGACGCCGATGCTCTCGACCGTGTCGGTCGTATCGCGCAGCCCCGCCGTGTCGATGAGCGAGATGGGAATATTGTTGATTGTGAAGCGCTCGTGTAACTGATCGCGGGTTGTGCCCGCGATATCTGTAACGATCGCGCGTTCATTGCCAAGTAACGCATTGAAAAGACTAGATTTACCGACATTCGGCCGGCCGACGAGGGCGATGCGTAAACCGTCGCGAATAAGATGACCTGCCTTAAATGTTTCGGCAAGCTTCTCTGTTTCCGCGGCGATC
>JAFAOW010000159.1 GCA_019247455.1 Acidobacteriota bacterium
AAAGCGAAAAAGAGGGCGACGAATGTCCAGACGCCCCAAATTATCAGCCATCGCGATGCTTTGTTCATTGCAGGAGGGCTATCCGGGCCATTCTCCGCAGAATGCGAGATCGGCACGGCCCGTCAATATCATTTCATCGTCCTCACGCCAGACAACGTCAGTTTCGCCGCCCGGCGAGATCACTTTTACGTGGCGCTCCGTCTTGAGCAGAAACGCGCTTAGGATCGCCGCCCCGGTCGCGCAGGTGCCCGACGCGCTTGTTTCGCCCGCGCCCCGCTCCCAGATGCGGACCTCTATCGAATCGCGATCGATCGGATGGACGAAGACGATGTTCGCCCTCTCTGGAAACACCGAATGCGATTCCATTGCCTTGCCTACGGCGAGCCAGTCGAGATCAAAGCTGTCGACGAAAACGCACGCGACAGGGTTGCCAACATTCACTGCGGAGAAGCGCACGGTTTGACCGTTGATATTGATCGATTCGTTAAGGACGTGCGGCCGTGGGGGCCCGGCAACCGGGATCTCAGAACTTGCGAATGTGGGTCTGCCGATCTCCGCCTCGAACCAGAACTCGTGCTCGCCCCTTTGCTCGATCAGCCTGTAACGCTTTATGCCGCTGCGGGTTTTGAGCCGAAGCGTTTCATGCTCCCAGATCTGTTTGTAGTGAAGGTAAGCCACTGCGCAGCGCGTGCCGTTACCAGAGAAGCCCGCGAAGCTGCCGTCAGGATTAACGATCTCGCATGAGTAATCAGCCATCTCGCCGTCAAGTCTTTCCAGCACGGCGATACCATCAGCCCCGGCACCCGTGTTTCGCTCGCATATTGCAATGGCGAGGTGCGGCAAGGTTACCCATCCTCTGATCGAAGACCGCTCGATCACGATGTAATCGTTGCCAAAGCCGTGAAATTTGCAGAATGGGATAGTCATTTGATGGCAACGCGGTTTGAACGCGGATCACGCGGACGAGGCGGAAAAAACCGGATAAGAAAATAAAATGCTTTTTCAGATCCGGCCGTTTCCGCTTCATCCGCTCGATCAGTGTTCATAATAACGCTATCTACTGCCGCCGCACGGGAATTACCTTCAAGGTCAGCTTTTCGCCGCCGCGAAGGACGACGATCTCGTATTCAACATCCGCTTTCATCTCGCCGAGGACGTACGTGTAATCCATCACGTTGCGGATGTCGTGGCCAGCGAGCTTGATGACCTTGTCGCCCGCTTTTACACCGCCCTTTGCGGCGGGCGAGCCATCGCGAACGCCGTCGAGCAGCAGGCCATCGTTAGAGTCAGCGTAATTGGGGATCGTGCCTAAGCTAATGTTGAATGTCGCGCGGCCGCCAGTACCTGACGATTTCGCGACCGTATATGTGGGCCTCACCGGATTCTGATCGATCGCCTGCTCTATTGCGGCGACGTAGTTGATAACACTCACTTCACCCGGATAGTTGATCTTATCGGCCGTGTCGGACGGCTTGTGGTAGTCATTGTGCGTTCCCGTGAAGAAGAACAGCACCGGTACCTTTTTACCGTAGAAGGATGAGTGGTCCGACCGGCCGTAGCCATCGTCGCTAAGTGCAAGTTGAAACTTCCCAGGAAGGGCCGGGTTGAACTGCATATTAGGGTTAACAGCGATCGGCGTGGTTGAAAGGTCATGGGGGTTATTGGATTCGACAAGAGCCTTGAACTCACTAGCCGTTCCGATGCCGCCAACATCGAGCTTGTTATCCTTCAACCGCCCTACCATGTCGAGATTGATCATCGCTACGGTCTTATCGAGCGGGAAGACGGGATTTTGCACGTAGTAGCTGGACCCGAAGAGGCCCTCTTCCTCGCCGCTGAAGGCGATGAAAATAATGGTCCGCTTGTTCTTTTTAGCAACGGCAAACTCGCGCGCTAATTCCATGATCGCCGCAGTTCCCGAAGCGTTATCGTCAGCGCCGTGATGGATCTCGGTCGAATTCGCGGCAAGGCTCCCTTGCCCCCCGTGTCCGAGATGATCATAGTGAGCACCAATAACGATCGCCTCATTCTTGAGCGTCTTGTCCGTTCCGTCCAGGATGCCGATAACGTTATAGGCCTCGACGGACTTTTTGACGAGGTTGACTTTAAAGCTGGCGCGTGATGACTTGTTGATCAAGTGAGCATTGGCCTTCACCGCATTTTGCTTCCCGGCTGACTGTTCTTCTATGGTCTTGAGTGAAGCCTGGTCAACTCCAGCGATCTCGCAAGCGGCGCGCCGTGAAATGACAAAGGTGGGAATCGCAGTTTCCCCCAAGGACTGGTCATAAGTCATCCGTGTTAGCGGGTCGCGATCAAAAACCTCCTCTCGAGAAATGACCAGCATCCCGACGGCTCCATGCTCCTTGGCGATCAGCGCCTTAGTTCGGATATCAAAACGCCCGAACGCGCTATGCGGATTGTCGTTATCCGGATTGCCATCGAAAACCATCACTACGTTGCCACGTACATCCGCGGCGGATGGTTGCTGCGCGTAGTCGTCGAAACTGACATCCTTTGCGACGATCCCATACCCTGCAAAAGCTACAGGTGCCTCCGTAACCGCGCCATTGATGGAAAATCCAACCGGCAAACCATTACCTGACTCACATGCCGTTGACGAATACCGGAGGCCCGTCTTGGCACAGTTAAGCAAGTCAAGGCCATAATATCCGGACGTATCACCTGAATACACACCGAACGAGAGCTGATTGTCGCTTGAGGGCTCAACGCCCGTAACATACGGGTACGACTGCATGTAGCTCGGCCGACCGTTTTTGCCCCTGGCGCC
>JAFAOW010000183.1 GCA_019247455.1 Acidobacteriota bacterium
CTCACCGCCAGTCGTGACCTCAACGGTAACCTCCGGAGCACCGGCTTCCATCGCGGCATCCACAGTGGTGGGGGTGCCGACGTCGACCTTCACGTTTCTAACGTTCGTGGTCTTAAAGCCTTGTCCGGTGATCGTTACTGTGTAAACGCCATTGGGTACCGCCGGGATCTTATACGTGCCAGCCTCACCGGTCGTGGCAGTAAAGTCGATTCCGGGCCCAAGGACCTTCACAGTTGCGCCTGGCACCACAGCTCCATTCTGGTCCGTAACCGTACCAGAGATCGAGCCGTTTACCTGCGCCTGAATGGCGATCTGTGCCAGCAAAAGGGCAAGACCGACCATCAAGATCTGTGTAAACTTTCTCATTCTTTCCTCCTAAAGAAGTTAAATCAGGATCTTCACTTGTTAAAAGTGTTTTATCGGTTGAGATAAATATCCGCTTGAAGTTGGCAAGTGTCGTGCCATAGGTATGCAAGATTACGGTAAAGCCGTAACCCCTCAAATAACAGCAGATAAAGGAGAAAAGTGGTACTGAAAAGCCTAATATGGGACGTAGAAACATACCCCTTATTGCACATTTCGGGCATGCTTCCAAGAATTTGGATAAATACTAGTTTTGGTACTAGTTTTGGCGGGGCTGAATGTTGTAACTCTTTATCTTTGAGTTCAGTGTGGTAGCGTTCAGGCCGAGGAGTCTCGCCGCGCGCGATTGATGTCCCCCGGTCTGCTCAAGGGCTCTGCGGATCAGGTCGATCTCGAACTTTTTGACCTCGTCGTAAAAATTCGCCCCTTTCGCGAGATCGATCGTAGAGGAGGAGCCCTCAGCGGCTCCCATCATCTTGACGGCAAGCCCTGGATCCCGCACTTCGGCGGTCAGACACTCTACTGTCAATTCCTCGCCCGGAGCTATGACCACTGCTCTCTCTATTATGTTCTCAAGCTCACGCACGTTACCGGGGTAATTGTAATTCTCAAGCAGCGACAGAACCTCGGGCGTCAGGTTCTCCGAAATGTACCTGCCGTTCTCCTCCGCGTATTTGTGAATGAAATGCTGCGCCAATGCGAGAATGTCCTCGCGGCGCTCACGCAGAGGAGGCAGCTCGATAGGAACGACGGACAGCCGAAAATAGAGATCTTCTCGGAACTGGCCGTTACGCACGGCGTCCTTCAGGTCAACATTCGTTGCCGCTACGATCCTGACATCTACCCTCGACGGAACCGTGTCGCCGACGGGCGTAAATTCGCGCTCCTGAATGACGCGAAGCAGCTTCACCTGGAGTTCAGGGCGGACGTCTCCGATCTCATCGAGAAAGATCGTCCCGCCATCCGCCACCTCGAACAGTCCTTTTTTCGCCGCGACGGCCCCCGTGAAAGCACCCTTGGTATGTCCGAACAATTCTGATTCCAGCAGCTCGGACGGAATATTGGAACAATTCACTACAACGAACGGACCTTCCGAGCGTGAGCTCGACTCATGGATGGCGCGGGCGACCAGCTCCTTACCCGTGCCGCTTTCGCCCATGATCAGTACGGTTGAACGAGCGGGAGCGACTCTTTCGACAAGACGAAAGATCGTCTCCATCACCTCAGACCTGCCGATAAATCCCTCACGCTTTACGGACCGGACCATCGCCTGACGCAGTTCCTGGCGCTCCTCTTCCTTCTGGCGCTTCTTGATACCCTTTGCTACTAGCGAAAGTATCTGTTCGTTCTGGAAGGGCTTTCGGATGACGCCTGCCGCCCCCTTCTCCCATGCCGAGATCGCCGTGTCGAAGGTTGCGTATGCAGTGACCATCAACACGACCGCCTCCGGGTCGAGGTTCATTAGCTGCTCGAGCGCGGTGAGCCCGCCGATACCGGGCATGGAAACATCCATCAGCACCACATCGAAGCTTCTTTGCGAGTACAACTCGACGGCCTCTTCACCGGTTTTTGCCAACTCTACCTTATAGCCCGCGCCCGAGAGGATGGTCTCGAGAACGTCGCGCATGATCTCCTCGTCGTCGCATATAAGGATCGAGCCCTTTTTTGCCATAAATCCTGAATATAGCCTATCGCGTCATAGTGAGTCCACGACAGGCGGCCCTGCTAATTACGTATTGCCATTAAACCTTTGGATGCGGCGTGGCGTATCATCTATCACTGGAAACTCGACGATCTCCTCAAGATTCTACGTCGGAAAAAAGCATAAAAATGGCCCTTTCAAAAACCTCTAAGATCCTCCTGATCGTCGGCGCGGCGGTAGCGGTAGTGCTCGTCATTGCACTGATACTCGGCATTTGGATCGTCCGTTCTGCGGGCCGGCCCAGCGTACCCGATAACAGCGTTCTCGTGCTGAGCGTCTCCGGCGAATTGCCTGACTATGTTGCCGAAGAACCCCTCGCAAAACTCTTCGGCATCAAGCAAACGCAATCGTTCACGAACCTTCTTACTCAGCTTCGCAAGGCGAAGGTGGACAAGCGCATTAGCGCGGTCGAACTGGAGATCAACTTTCCCGGGATCGGCTGGGGTAAGGCGGACGAACTGCGCGACGCGATCAAGGATTTTCGCGCGTCCGGAAAGCCGGTATATGCCTACATGGAGGTCGGCACGAATCGCGAATACTACATAGCGACCGCCGCTGACAAGATCTTTCTGCCTCCGTCCGGCGACGTCTACATCAACGGATTTGCCGCCGAAGCGATGTTTTATAAAGGTTCGCTCGATAAACTGGGCATCGAGACCGACGTCATCCAGATCGGTCCGAAATACAAGAACGCCCCCGACCAGTACACTCGCAAGGACATGTCCGATGGGCAGAAGGAGGTCACTAATGCGATCCTTGACGAATACTTTAACCGCTTCACTCAGGGCATCGCTGAATCGCGCAAAAAGTCCGTCGACGACGTAAAGGGTCTCATCGACGGGGCACCATACAACGCGGATCAGGCGAAAAAGCTTGGCCTGATCGACGACGCCTTTTATCGCGAACAGGTCGACGACGAACTAAAGTCAAAGCTCGGATATAAGGCGGATGACAAACTGCGGACGATCCGCGGTGGTGACTATCGCGAGATCCCCTCCGATACTTTAGGTCTGAACCAGGGTGAGAAAGTTGCAGTGATCTATGCGTCAGGAGCGATCAACGTCGGCCGTTCGGCTAACGGTCCGTTAAGCGGTGAGATGGTCGGATCAGATACTTTCATCAACGCCATCAATGACGCCGCCGCAGACACCTCGGTGAAGGCCATCGTCCTCCGTATCGATTCGCCCGGCGGTTCGGCCCTCGCTTCCGACTTAATGTGGCACGCGATCGAAAATGCAAAGGCCAAGAAGAAACCCGTCGTCGTCTCCATGGCGGATGTGGCGGCCTCGGGTGGTTATTACATCGCCTGCAATGCCGACAAGATCGTTGCCGAGCCGTCGACGATCACCGGGTCGATCGGCGTCTTTATGGGCAAGCCTGTGCTGAAGGGTTTCTATAACTGGCTGGGTGTGACGAATGAATACACGATGCGCGGTAAGAACTCCGGCATCTTCCGCGAGACCGAACATTGGACGCCTGAGGAGCGCGCCAAGATGGTCGAGCAAACAAACTCGATCTACTTCGATAATTTTGTTCCAAAGGTCGCGAAGGGCCGCAACAAGTCTCCGGAAGACGTCAACACGATCGCGCAGGGCCGCGTCTGGACCGGCACTCAGGCGAAGGACAACGGATTGATCGATGAATTCGGTGGGCTCGAGCACGCTATCGACGTTGCAAAGCAGCTCGCTGGCCTGCCCGCCGATAAGGACGTGCGGCGCGTAGTTTTCCCGGCACCCCGTCCATTCCTTGAAGAATATTTCGGGAACGACGATCCCGAGGGCTCGGCAGAGAATAGGGCCCAAGCGGCTCTGCTGGGATCGATGCCAGCCGATATTCGAAAGGCATTTCGCTATTCCCAAATGCTTGACCGGATGCAGCACGGGGAAGCCATGCTAATGATGCCATTCGATCTCGAGATCAAGTGACTCTGCGGAGCGCGATAGGTATCGGAAACCGCGGCTGCGGCTTCCCGTAGGTCAGTGTATTCAGCAGATCGACGCTTGCTTCGACGCCATCCTGCAGGCTTGTAGGCGGCAGGTCCCCGACTCTTTCGTAACAACCGTGCGAGATGCACGGGATCGGCTTTGCTTCGTGATGAACGAGGCAGCCGCTCTCTCTTTCGTACAGCGGACAAGCGAATTTACCGTCAGCCTTCACGAATTCCGCTGTCTCTTCGATCCGCTCTTCGAGCTTCGCTTTCAGCTCAGGAGGAAATGTATCCAGCACTTTGCGCATCGCTCGCGCTTCGAGCCGCGTGATCCTGACATTTACAAAATGCGCGTCAAGGCAGCACGCGCCCGGAGTTTCGCAAGCCTTGCAATCCTTCGCGCGAAACTCATAGCCGCGCGAGACCCTTTCGCGATACTCCTCGCGTATCTCGGATAGCTTCTGTATCGCCGATGTCTCACTCTTAAGCCGCATCCATTTGCATACGCCCGCACGCCAGTAAGGGCGGTACATTCATGATGATCTCCGATGTGCAGAAGCCCGCGCGTGAGCAAGGCGTAAGCGAACCGCGGAACTCTCTACCTTCTTCTCAAACCGCCCCCGGCGCTATAATTCCATCATATGCTGAAAGAAGGCGACAAGGCACCTGACTTCAATTCAAAAGATCAGGACGGCAATACGGTCAAGCTCAAGGACCTCAAAGGTCAGCGCATCGTGCTCTATTTTTATCCGAAGGACGACACTCCCGGCTGCACAAAGGAAGCGTGCTCGTTCCGCGATGCGGACGACATTTATAGAAGCAAGGGGATCAAGGTCCTGGGCGTCTCGACCGATGACGAGAAGTCGCATCAAAAGTTCATTTCAAAGTTCCAATTGCCTTTCGACCTGCTCGCTGATACCGACAAAAAGATCGTGAATGACTATGGCGTCTGGGGCGAAAAATCCATGTACGGTAAGAAATACATGGGTACAAATCGCAAGACATTCCTCATCGACGAGAATGGTAAGATCGCGAAGATCTTTGACAAGGTCGATGTCGCCAATCACGCTGACGAGGTCCTCGCGGCATTTGGAGAGAAATAATGAAGTTTATTCTTTTGATCCTCGTTCTCGCATTCAGCGGTCTCGCCTCATGCGGCCAGACTTCCGCGAAACCGGACGACGTCAAAAAGTTCAAGGATGATTCCGAAGTTCCACGGATGTCACTCGAGGATGCTAAGAAAGCGTTTGACGAAGGCACCGTTGTCATAGTCGACGCTCGCTCGGCCGAGCAGTATAAGGACAACCACATAAAAGGCGCTGTCAGCATCCCGATCGGCTCCGAGCCGTCAGAGTTTGACAAGCTTCCAAAAGGAAAGAAGATCCTTGTCTACTGTTCCTGACCGAACGAACACTCGAGTGCCAGTTTGGCATTCCAAATGAATCAAAAAGGTATCCCCGACGTCTACGCCCTCAAAGGCGGCACTCAAGCCTGGATCGCGGCCAAATACCCAATGGAAAGATCGCAGTAGCCAGGACCACCTGCGATAGCGGGTGGTTGAACACAAGAAGTGAAAGCCAGCGAAATGCTGGCTTTTTTGTGCATTTCGCGTGTTTCGCGGGCTATTTCTTCAGTTCATCGCAGACACGGCCTGCCGCCCGTCCATCCCAAAGAGGCGGAATGCTCGCGTTCTTTATCGATGAATTCAGAGCGTCCCATGCCGCCGTCTTTATCTTCTCAGGATCAGTTCCAACAAGGACGTTCGTTCCCATCTCGATCGTTACAGGCCGCTCGGTATTGTGACGCAATGTTAGGCAAGGGATTCCAAGTACGGTGGTTTCCTCCTGCAGGCCCCCTGAGTCCGTCAGCACCAACTTCGCGCCGCTGTACACCCGCAGAAAATCGATATAACCGAGAGGGTCCGTCAATCGGATATTCGACCTTTCGATCAGGTCGTTCAGTCTGAATTCATCTATGTTCTTCCGCGTCCTCGGATGCACGGGAAAGATGATCGGCAGCCTTTCTGATACGGAACCCAGAGCTCCTAAAATGCCGCTCAAGGTTACCTTGTCATCAACATTCGACGGCCTGTGGAGCGTAACGACGCCATACTCTCCCCCGAGGCCCAGTCGCTCGCGTGCATCCGATCTCTCAGCCGCCTTGAGATGCTCCTTCAGGGAGTCGATCATCACGTTTCCGACGAAGCGTATCTTCTCTGGCGCGACGCCCTCCTCTTTCAAATTCTCGTCCGCATCCTGCGAGGTCGTCAGCAAAAGATCAGAGATCGCATCGGTTAGGATTCGATTGACCTCCTCCGGCATTGTGCGGTCGCGTGACCGCAGCCCGGCTTCCACATGCGCGACCTTCACGCCGAGCTTCGAGCACACTAGAGCACACGCGATCGTCGAATTCACGTCGCCGACGACAACGACCCAGTCCGGTTTTTGTTCGAGCAATACGGGCTCGAACTCTGTCATTATTTTTGCTGTTTGTACCGCGTGCGACGCCGATCCTACGCCAAGTGAAATATCGGGCCGCGGTATTCCCAGATCGTCAAAGAACTGATCTGACATCGCCGCGTCATAATGCTGCCCCGTATGGACGATCCGCGGCGCGAACTCCCTCGGCCGCCGCTTCATTTCGGCGTAGATCGGCGCGATCTTCATGAAGTTCGGCCGAGCACCGGCGATGAGTAGGACCTTTAACATTTTGACTGGAACGCACACGCCCCCGCGTGCAAAGACCGCGAAGCGATCCAAGGTTTACAGCCTCACGACTCTCGCCTTGCTCGCTTCTCTCAACCCGTTCGTTAACGCGTTTCTCGTATCGACGACCAGCGGCGCTAGCTCACAAACGCGCGCATAATCTACATCCGAATGCTCAGTACAAATGATCACACAATCGGATGAAGAAATGAGTTCGTCCGTCAGTTCCCTATTCTTCAGGGGCTCGCCGTCGCCGATCGTATACGCATGATCGAAAGTCACTTCCTCGACGAATGGATCGTGATAGCTCACCTCGGCGCCGTCGGCGCGAAGGAGGTCGATGATCGACAACGCTGGCGACTCCCGCATGTCGTCGATGTCCTTTTTATAAGCGACGCCCAGGATCAGCACCTTGGAACCATTCACGGCTTTCTTGTCGTTGTTGAGAGCTTCGGTTGCCAACTCGACAACATAATTCGGCATTGTCGAATTGATCTGCTCCGCGAGCGAGATAAATTTGGAATCGAATCCGTGCTGTCGCGCCTTCCAGGATAAATAGTGCGGGTCAAGTGGAATGCAGTGGCCGCCAATTCCTGGCCCAGGGTAGAACGGCATAAAGCCGAAGGGTTTCGTCGCGGCTGCGCTTACAACCTCCCACGAATCGATGCCAAGAGCGTTGCACACCTTTGCCATTTCGTTGGCCATCCCGATGTTGATCGCGCGGAATGTGTTCTCCCAGAGTTTTGCTGCCTCTGCCACGCGGGCCGATGAGACCGGATGGACCTGATCAACGATCTGTCCGTACAGCAAGGCTGCCGTCTCGGTCGAATCTTTCGAACATCCACCCACTACCTTTGGGATGTTGTGTGTCTGAAACTGGGGATTACCCGGATCGACTCTTTCGGGCGAGAACGCAAGCAGGAAATCTTCATCGATCTTGAACCCTTTCTCCTCGAACATTGGCTGCAGCACCTCGTCCGTCGTGCCCGGGTACGTTGTCGACTCGAGAATGATCAGCTGACCGCGGCGTAAGTACTTTTGGATCTCAGCGCCGGCAGTCAGGATATAGGACATGTCAGGGTCCTTGGTTTTGCGCAAGGGGGTCGGAACACAAATGATGATCACATCGCATTTGACCAGCTTTGAAAAATCGGTTGTCGCGGTCAGTGTGCCGTTGTCAACGCATTTCTTAACGTCGTTACTCGGTACATCGACAATGTAAGAGCTGCCGGCATTGATCTCAACGGTTTTCTTTTCATCAACCTCAAAGCCGGTTGACGCGAATTCCTTAAGCGCGAATTCCACGATCAGCGGAAGGCCCACGTAACCGAGGCCAATTACGCCTATATGCGCTTTCCTGTCAGTGATTAACTGTTGAATTTCCTGCTTGATCATTTTGAGAACTTTGAAAGAGTGCGGAGCAAACGAGTGAGTTGACCAGCGGGCGTGAACCCTAACTTATTAAGCTAAGTTACGAGATTAGGTTAGTCAAGAATATATTCCACTATGATAAAATCGGGGCACGCGGATACTCGGCCGCGACCCCTTTCCATAAAGATTCAATCGCTTTAATACTCCCGTATTTATGGGCCAAGAGATCACCTCGACCAATCCAGTCGTAAAGGCAGTTATTGAGGGCTCAGCTCCGCGCGCGGCGCAGCTCGCCGCAGCTCGCGGAATGCTTCCGCTGCCTCAGGCGGACCTGCTTGAGCTGCTTGTCGCCTTGAACTCCGGCGGCGATGACGAGCTTAGTTCTATCGCGAACGAAACCCTGCGGTCCCAGCCTACTGATGGTTTGGAGGCAGCGGTTCGTGCCGGCGAAATGGCGCCTCCGGTGCTCTCGTACTTTGTTGGGCGAGACGACATTCCCAAAGGCGCCCATGAAGCCATCCTGGTCAACCCCGCGACGCCTGTCTCCGCAATAGCCAGTTTTGCATCCACCACGACAAACGGCTCCCTGCTCGAGCTCGTCTCCATCAACCAGCAGCTGCTTATTCAAAATCCCGAACTGCTTGACGCGATCCTGACGAACCCCGCGCGGACCGCCGAAGCGGAAAGACGCGCGCTGGAGATACGCCGTGAGTTCTTTGAAAAAGAGCGCGGCGCCCAGCAGATCGCGAACGAACTTCGGGCCCGCGGCAATGAGGCGGCGGCTGAGTTCTTTGAACAGGCTGAGATCGGCGCGGGGTCCGACAGCCTGAGCATGGAGGACGCATTGCTTCTCGCCGAACACATCGAGGTTCCAGATCTCGAAACAGACGATTCGTGGCTTGGCCTTGAATACATCGAGGAGATCTACGAGGAAACGGAGGAACAGCGTCACGCCTCCATTGGCAAGATCATCGGCGAGTTGCAGCAAGAAGGTGAGGATATATCGGGCGAACGCATATCTATGATCAATCGAGTTATGCGAATGGGTGTTAAGGACCGCGTTCGGCTCGGTATGAAGGGCGATCGCGAGGCCCGCAATATCCTTATCCGTGATCCGAACAAACTCGTCGCATCCGCTGTCGCGAACAACCCGCGTATTACAGAGCAAGAGGTCGAGATGATCGCGTCGATGAGATCGATATCGGAGGACATCCTCAGGCAGATCGCCACCAATCGGCAGTGGTCGCGAAGCTACAACGTAATGCATAGCCTTGCTCGGAATCCTCGCACGCCGATCGCCAACTCGATGACCATCATGAGCCGGCTGCAGATGCGCGACCTGATTTCATTGTCAAAGAACCGAAACGTGTCGGATGCCGTACGCCGGCACGCTGACCGCTTGGTCCGCTCTCGCACGGGCGGCCGGAACTAGGTTTCCCGCCTGCCCGCCATATCTAATCCCACAGCCGCTACGAGGATCGATCCTTTGATGATGTCCTGCATAAAGTCTCGGACATTCAAGAGAGACATGCCGTTATCCAGACTCGCCATGATGAGGGCCCCCAGACAGGCTCCAAAGATCGTTCCGCGGCCCCCCATAAGACTCGCCCCGCCGATCACGCAAGCGGCTATCGCATCGAGCTCTTTTAGAACGCCGGCGTCAGGAGCCGCGCTTCCGACGCGAGCGGTGAAGATCAGCGATGCAACACCGGTCAGCGCGCCTAAGAGCGCATAGACTTTTACGATATTGCGCTTGTTATTTATGCCGGACAGCCGCGCAGCATCGGCATTGCCGCCGATAGCATAGAGATAACGTCCAAATACCGTCGAGTTGGTCAGAAACGCTCCGAGCAGAGCCGCGGCGAGAAGTAGCAGCACCGGAAATGGCACGCCCTGCCACGCATTCATCACGCCTATAAAAGCAAGTATTGCGGCCACCGGAATGATCGATCGCAGCAGCGCTCCGGCATAGTTCGCTTCGCCAAGGCCATACTCTTTTACCGACCTTGTTTTCCTGACGGCTCCGATAATGACAAAAATGACCGCCGAGGCGGCGATCGCCCACCCGATCCAGGCTGGAAGATTACCCTGCCCAATGTACTTGAACGTCTCGTCCGAGACGGGCACCGTATTTCCCGCCAGCAGCCACTTCACAGCCCCGCGCCACGCAAGCAATCCTCCGAGAGTGACGATAAAGGCCGGAATGTTGAGATAGGCGGTCAACGCGCCCTGAAAAACAGAGACCGCGACCGCGACCGATATCGCCGCAATGATCGCTGTGGCAAGGCCAAAGCCCATCGAGGCCATTCCAAACGCCGCTATTCCTCCGGCAAATCCAAGCACCGAACCCACGGAAAGGTCGATATTGCCGGAGACAATGACCATCAGCATGCCGACCGCGATGATACCCGTGACGGTCATCTGCGTCATGAGATTTGAAAGGTTTCGCGGGGTTAAAAAGACATAGCCGGTAGCCCAATGAAAGTAAAGCCAGATCAGTCCAAGAACGCCGATCATGACGTATGCGCGCAGGGATGTGCGCGAGGCTCGCGGCTTGTCGGACGTTGCTACGGTTGCGTTATCAGTCGTCACAGATAGCTCTCACTTATTGGAATCTAGGAAGCGGTGGCCGCCGCCATCACCCGCTCGGGCGTTGCTTCTTCTCGACCGAATTCCCCGGTCATGCGGCCCTCGTGCAGTACTATCACCCGATCGGAAAGTCCGAGCACCTCGGGAAGCTCGCTCGAAACGAGCACGATCGCCAGGCCCTCACTCGCCAGCTTATTGATCTGTGCGTAGATCTCCTGCTTGGCGCCTACGTCTATGCCGCGAGTCGGCTCATCGAGAAAAAGAACCTTGGGATCGGTGAGCAGCCATTTGCCCAGCACCACCTTTTGCTGGTTGCCGCCGGATAGCGTGCCAGTGATGGTCAAGGGCGACAACGCTTTGATCCGCAGGCTTTTTATCGGACGGCTCGCGGCAGCATTCTCGCGGCTTCGGTTGGTGATCAGCCCCCCCGAAAGGCGCCGGAGCCCGGCGAGAGTGATATTGTCCAGAATGGTTTGGTCAAGAATGAGGCCGAAGCGCTTGCGGTCCTCGGTCACGAAACCAATGCCGCCGTTGATCGCGTCCCGGGGCGAATCGATCTCGACCCTACGTCCCTCTATCTCTATTTCGCGCGAATACTTGCCTGGCCATGCCGCGAAGATCGCCATAAGCATTTCGGAGCGTCCAGCTCCCATAAGCCCGGCAATTCCTAGCACCTCGCCCTTTCGCACGGCGAAAGTTACATTGTCAACGAGCTTCTTATCGGGAACATCCTGCGAATAAACGGTGAGCCCCTTAACACTGACCGCTACGTCACCGCGCTGATGCGTGGCTTCCGGAAATATGTCCCCAACTTTGCGCCCGACCATGGCGGCGATGACGCGATCCTTGTCGGTTTCACTCGCCAAATGCGTCGCCACCGACTTGCCATCTCTCAGGACGGTAATACGGTCCGCCATGCTAAAGACTTCATCCAGCTTATGCGAAATGTAGATCAGACCGACGCCTTGGGCTTTCAGCTTGGCAAGAATGCCGAAAAGTACGTCTACCTCGCTCTCGGTTAAAGCAGCGGTAGGTTCGTCGAGAACAAGGATGCGGGCGTCCTGGCTCAAAGCCTTGGCGATCTCGACAAGTTGCTGCTGACCAATACCCAAGCTTCCGACGGGAACACGGGGATCGATCGGAAGATGAAGATCTTTGAGGACCTTCGTCGCGCGGTGATACAACTCGGACCAATTGATGATGCCAAAACGGGAGGGTTCCTTGCCCAGGAAAATGTTCTCTCCAACAGTGAGCTCTTTCACAAGCGAAAGCTCCTGGAAGATGATGGCGATGCCCGCCGCTTCGGAATCGCGAATACTATGGAACTCTCGGGACCTCCCTTCTACAAGAATTTCACCGTCAAATGTTCCCGCAGAGTAAACGCCGGACAAGACCTTCATCAATGTCGATTTTCCGGCACCGTTTTCGCCGACGAGCGCGTGAAATTCTCCCGATTCGAGGGCAAAGCTCACACCATCGAGTGCCCGCACTCCGGGAAACTCCTTAACGATGTCTCGCATTTCGAGAAGCGGCATACATTGGATCCGGAAAATGGAACAGCCCGATTCTACACGCTCAAAATCTTATTCCAAAGTAGGCGTTCCTTTGCGGTCTTTGCGCCTTTGCGTTACAAACTAAGTATGTCTGAGAGAACTGAGATCGAGTCGATCTTGAACGAGGATCGCGTGTTCCTGCCGCCTGCCGAATTTGCCGCCGGGGCCCACGTGAAAAGCTTTGAGGAATACGAAAGGCTTTACGAAGAGGCCGCGGCGGACGTGCCGGCCTTCTGGGCGAAGCAGGCCGAATCCCTCGACTGGTTCAAGAAGTGGGACAAGACGCTCGAATGGAACGAGCCTTTCGCGAAGTGGTTCGTGGGCGGTAAGATCAACATCTCACACAACTGCCTCGACAGGCACCTCGCCACCTGGCGTAAGAACAAGGCTGCCTTCATCTGGGAGGGCGAGCCCGGCAGCCAGCGAACGCTGACGTATTTGCAGCTTCATCGCGAGGTCTGCCGCTTCGCTAATGTTCTGAAAAAACTCGGCGTCGAAACCGGCGATCGCGTCGCACTCTACATGCCGCTCGTTCCTGAGCTCGCGATAGCGATGCTCGCGTGCGCCCGCATCGGCGCTACGCACACGGTCATATTCGGGGGCTTCTCGGCAGACGCCATTCGCGACCGCGTACAGGACTGCAGCTGTAAGGTGATCGTGACGGCAGACGGCGCATACAGGCGGGGCTCCGAAATAGCCCTAAAGCAGGCGGTCGATAAGGCTGTGGAACAGTGTCCCTCGGTCGAGCACGTGATCGTGTATCGACGCACCGGGACGGATATCCCTATGAAACCGGGTCGCGACCATTGGTGGCATGAGATCATCGAGACGGTAAGCGCCCATTGCCCGCCCTCGGAACTCGACAGCGAGCATCCGCTTTACATCCTTTATACATCGGGTACGACCGGCAAGCCGAAGGGGATCCTTCACACGACTGGAGGCTATCTGACGCAGGTCGCTTACACGACGAAAATGGTTTTCGACTTGAAGGACGAGGATATTTTCTGGTGCACCGCCGACATCGGATGGGTCACGGGCCATAGCTACGTTGTCTACGGGCCGCTCGCATGTGGAGCGACTATAATGATGTACGAAGGGGCGCCGAATTATCCTGATTTTGATCGGTTCTGGGACATTATCGAGCGGCATCGCGTCACGATCTTCTACACGGCCCCGACCGCCATACGGGCGTTCATTAAATGGGGCGAACAATACCCTCTTAAACACGATCTCTCTTCTCTTCGGCTGTTGGGCACGGTAGGCGAGCCTATCAATCCCGAAGCGTGGATGTGGTATCACGAGACGATCGGTAAGCGAAAGTGCCCGATCATCGACACCTGGTGGCAGACAGAGACCGGCTCGATAATGATCAGTCCTCTTCCCGGCGCCACGCCCACGGTACCGGGCACTGCGACTCGGCCGATCCCCGGTATTCTTCTTGACGTGGTTACAAAAAGGGGCGAGAGTGTCGGCCCGAACCAGGGCGGCTATCTCGTCGCCCGGCATCCGTGGCCATCCATGCTTCGCACTTTGTGGGGCGATG
>JAFAOW010000189.1 GCA_019247455.1 Acidobacteriota bacterium
ATCATAAGCTCGCGATGGTGACGGGTGTTTGGCGCGGGCGCATCAAGAATGGTTCCGTATCAGGAGTGTGGACCGCGAATAATGGCAAGCAGGTCCCCTTCTCAGCAAGCTTGAAATAGCTGTCTCAGTTTGCAGGCTTACCGTTTATCCGCTGATCGGCGAGATCGAGAAACAGTACGAGCTGCTGCGACCAGAAATCCCAGTCATGGCCGCCTTTCGAGGTATGAAATTCGTGAGGCAGATTCCTTTCGCTGAGAAGAGCATCGTACTGGGTATTGACGGGGAGCATTATCCTGTCCTCCGTCCCGCAAGACAGGTAAATGTACGGCGTGATCCTCTGTTTATCGGGTGGCAGCTCTCTCGTTAGTTTGAATACGTCATTCGCGGCCCTCGCGGCACTGCTTGGCGGGCCAAATACCATATCGATGCTCTTGCCGATGAGCTGATTAGCCCCGGAATGTTCCGTCCAGGCCGCCGTACCCAATGCTCCGCTGAAGCTGCCTACGAGCGCGAACATCTCAGGAAATTTCAATCCGAATTTGATCGCCCCGTAGCCGCCCATTGAGAGCCCCGCCAAGACCCTATGATTACGATCGGACAGGGTCCGGAATCTGCGATCGATCTCAGGTATCAGCTCACGAACGATGTAGCTCTCAAACTTGCTGTTTGGGATGAGCTGACTATCCGTATACCAGCCGTCCTCGCCCTCGGGCATGACGAAAATGAAGTCATGTTTTTCCGCCAGCTGCGCGACGGCCCCTCGGTCGGTCCAGTCGTTAAAATGCCCGGTCAGCCCGTGAAGAAGGTAAACCACGGGAAAGCGTTTCGCGTCGTCAGCTTTATACCCGGCGGGTAGGACCACGCGGTACGGGATATTCTTATTCATCAGCGCGCTTGTGAGTTGAACGTTCTGGACGCTGACAGTGCCGGGCGGCAAGCCTGACGGGACCTGGGGAGTTGCGCTGGCCGTCGGCGGCGGTTTCGAGTCAGGCGCGTTAACCGCTGTCTTTCTACAGGCCGCTGAAAACACAAGAGCTCCGGCGGCCAGACAAACGAAGCATTTGTAGAAGTCGAGCGATCTCAGTTGGAGTCTCATGACCTCAAGCGGCGCGAAGCGGGAAGTTCGTCCTTTATTTCTGGTTGTCCGCTCCCAATTTCTCCAAGGCCTTAGCGACCGTGTCCGCATACACAACGATGCCGTCTTCGCTCGGATGGGTTTTGTCGCGATGCAGTAACTCGGGATGCTGTTTGATCACCGACCACCAATCCGCGACCACTGTATTCGGGTAATCCGCGCTGATCGAATTCAGCGTTTTATTCGAGTCTTCGATCCAATAGCTGATCCCTACGGTATTTACGAGGACCACTTTCCTTTGCGGACCAAGCTGGTCGAGGATCTGTCTCAGTGCGGCCTCGGAATCGGGTTCTTTAAAACCCGCGTTAGTGCCGTAGTTCAGGACTACTATCTGACGTAGGTTACCTTTATCGATCACTTCCTGAAGCATCGTCGGGGCGTCGTGCCATTGCATGCTTGGCCGCGCGTTAATGTAGATGCCCGGGAACCGCCTGTACATTGCGGGCGCCGCGGCCGACATTACCGAATCGCCAAGTGCGACCATCGACGTTCCCAAAGAACTCTGGTCACCAGCCGATCCATTCTTGACGTTCGGATGGTTTGCAGCCTCGACCGTACGGACGAATGGATTTGCCTGACGCTGGGCTTCTGCCTCGGCGTCCGCCTGTTCCATGGCCCTTTGGCCTTCCTCTACTGCCAATTGCTCGCGTGATTTGTCCGGGGCAGTGAAGATGCCGATCGTCGACACGACAACGATGGCCGCCGCTCCCAAAGCAACAACTCCAGGCCGGTTTATCCATGAGCGTGGATGACTGAATCTCTCTACCACTGCGTGCCAGGTTGCCTTGAACCCGCGTTCCCGCACAGGCATCTCAAGCCATCTATAAGAGGCTTCGGTAAGTAGCAAAGTCACTGCCACGACCGGTATGAAGATCCAAAAGCCGATATAGCTCTGCATCCACGCGTAGAATGATGTCGCGCCTAAGATGATCATTACAGGCCAGTGCCAGAGGTAAAGTCCGTATGATCGCTCACCGATCCATGCCAGCGGACGAATGCAGCAGATGCGCGTGAAAAATGTCGCCTCGCCGGGAAGAGCGGCCACCGCAACGGCCGTCAGTATAGAAGCCAAAAGGATGCCGCCGCGGTAGGTATAGTTATTCGTGCTGTCGAGCACAACGAAGAGGAAAATGATGCCGGCGACCGCCGCGACTGCGGCCGGGCCTTTAACGAGCTGCCAGCCTTTAGTGCTAAAAAAGCGGCCGCCTCCGCAGAATGCGAGAGCGACGCCGATCATGAGTCCAAACGCATGCGTATCAGTGCCGTAGTAAACCCGCGTCGAGTTGACCGGATCCAGAAGCCGGGCCATCAGGAACGCGGAACCTGCAGCTGCTAGAAGCGCGAGGATTGCCAGCCGTTTGCGCCCGCTCGTTAAAAAGAGCAGCGCGATCAGTAGTGGCGGCCAAAGCAGGTAAAACTGTTCCTCGACCGCCAACGACCAGAAAGTTACGAAGAGCGAATGGTCCGATCCTGCGAAATAATCAGATCCCGCGGCGATCTCGACCCAGTTCGTGCTGAAAGTGAGAGCGCCTAAGGTTTGCCGCTTGATGTTAACGAGCAGGTCGCTGTTAACGAGAGTCGCCACCGCTATGCTCGCGAGGACTACAAGCACAAGGGCGGGAAGAAGCCTGCGGGCCCGCCGTATCCAAAACGCGGATAGCCGGATCTTTCCCTTCGAATCCTTTTCACGCAGCAAAAGCGTGGTGATCAAAAAACCGCTGATGACAAAAAAGACGTCGACTCCCAAAAAACCCCCGGGCAGGGCCAATGGCCACAAGTGAAAGGCCAAAACCCCGAGGACGGCGAGTGCGCGAAGGCCGTCGAGGCCCTCGATCCTTCCACTACTTTTGAGATTGCTCATGCGGAATAAAACATCGGCCCTAATGGCATTTGCAGGGAACTGTTTCTTGGGTGGACCGACACTGGATTATATGCGTTTTTTGGAAGAACGCAAGCAA
>JAFAOW010000097.1 GCA_019247455.1 Acidobacteriota bacterium
TTGGCGAAATGTGCCGTTCGCTGGGCGTACCGGCTCCAACTGGCGTCAACTTGCCTCTTATTCAGGAATTCAAGCGCGGAGTTATGGACCTAATTTTCTCACAAACAATCCGTTTCAAAAGTGAAGACAGTAAGAATGTCTACGAAGACTGGAGCGTTATAGAACTTAGCCAGATTGCCGATCGCGTTACAAAAAAGAATGCGTCAAATGATGTCAAGCTTGTGCTTACAAACTCCGCAACGCAAGGAATCGTAAATCAGGGGGATTATTTTGATAAGAAAATCGCCAATGCAAATAATCTCGGCGGCTACTACGTCGTGAACGTCGACGACTTCGTTTACAATCCAAGACTTTCAAAGTCGGCACCCGTTGGTCCCATCAAAAGAAATAAGCTAAAAATGGGGGTTATGTCCCCTCTTTACACCGTATTTAGATTCAAAGGGGTAAATCGGGACTTCATGGAACAATACTTCGAATCGACTGTTTGGCACGACTACATGCGAAGCATTGCCAACTATGGAGCCAGACATGATCGAATGAACATCTCGCTGAACGAGTTCTTCGAAATGCCGATTCTATTGCCGGGCAAACCGGAACAGACTGCTATAGCTTCTTTTCTGTCCGCGCTAGACGAATTGATTACCTTAATTCGAAATTAGGATTTGTTTGGAACAATGGGAACACAACCAGAACAGGAGCTCGAGAATAGACTTGTCGAACAATTGGTCCGCCTCGGTTATGAGCTGACTGTGATCCGCGATGAATTAGACTTGTTGAAAAATCTTAAGGCGCAGCTTGAAAAGCACAACAATAAGACACTCACCGATGGAGAATTCGACAGAGTCCTCAATCATCTTAACCGCGGTACGGTTTTCGACCGGGCCGCGATACTTCGGGATAAGATGTACCTGAAGCGGGATGATGATACGAGCACGTACATAGAATTTCTCGACGTCGCAAACTGGTGTCAGAACCAGATTCAAGTGGCGCAACAGATATCGGTGGAAGGCTCCTTCAAGAACCGCTACGACGTGACGATCCTGATTAACGGTTTTCCTCTAGTGCAGATCGAGCTCAAGCGTCGCGGACTGGGTATTAAGGAAGCATTCAATCAAACCAACCGTTACCAGCGGCACTCCTACACTTCGTCATACGGCCTTTTCAATTATATTCAGCTTTTCGTCATCTCGAACGGCGTGGATACGAAGTACTACGCTAACAACCGGCTTCAATCGTTCAAACAAACATTCGTTTGGACGCATCCCGACAATAAACGGATATCTCAACTTTCGGAGTTTACGGACACTTTCCTGGACCGGTGCCACGTTTCGAAGATGATCTGCCAGTACACTGTGCTCAATGAAACGCACAAGGTGCTGATGGTCCTGCGTCCGTATCAGTATTACGCCGCCGAGGCGATAATCGACCGCGTTAAAAACAGCACGAAGAACGGGTATGTCTGGCATACGACCGGCTCGGGGAAAACGCTGACCTCGTTCAAGACAAGCCAGGTTTTGACTGGAATGCCGACCGTTCATAAGGTCGTGTTCGTCGTTGACCGAAAGGATCTCGATTACCAAACCACAAAGGAATTCAATAGCTTTTCAGCCGGGAGCATAGACGGTACGGACAACACGGCCGCTTTGGTGAAGCAGTTCACCGATCCGAAAACGAAGCTGATCGTTACCACTATCCAAAAGCTCAATACCGCGATCTCGAAACAACGACATCAGGCGTCGATGGATCAGCTTAAAGATAAGAACATGGTTTTTATCTTTGACGAGTGCCACCGCAGCCAGTTCGGGGACACTCACAGGCGCATCAAGGAATATTTCGGTAACGTGCAAATGTTCGGATTTACCGGAACGCCGATCTTTGCAGAGAATTCCGTGAAGAACGATCACGGAAAGCGAACAACCAAAGATCTTTTCGACGATTGCCTGCACAAGTATGTAATAACCGACGCGATACGCGACGAGAACGTTTTGAAGTTTGCGGTCGAGTATGTCGGAAAGTACAAGCATAAAGACGAAAGCAACAACAACCTCGATATTGACGTTGAGGCGATAGACACTAGCGAATTGCTGGAATCGGATCAGCGATTAACGAAGATAGCCGATTACGTGATCGCACACCACGGGCGAAAAACGCATAACCGGACGTTCACGGCAATGATGTGTGTTGGCAACATTCCTTCTCTTATCAAGTACTACGACCTGTTCAGGCGGAAAAAAGAAGCTGGCGAGCACAACCTAAAGATCGGAACTATCTTCAGCTATGGGGTCAACGAAGACGACCCGGACGCCGATGGCGGTTACATGTTCGAGGAACCCGAGGTAAGCGCGGATGTCGTTAATCAAGTTAGCCCGCACAGTCGCGATAGGCTGGAAGAGTTCATCGGTGACTATAACAGGCTCTTCAACACTAAATTCACCACTAAAGACAGCCATTCGTTTTACAACTACTACAACGATATTTCTCGCCGAGCAAAGAACAAAGAGATCGATCTTCTGTTGGTCGTGAATATGTTTCTGACCGGCTTCGATAGTCCGGGCCTGAATACTCTATTCGTCGATAAGAACCTTCGTTATCACGGCCTTGTCCAGGCATATTCCCGCACGAACCGCATCCTGAATGAAATGAAATCACAAGGCAACATCGTTGCCTTTCGGAATCTGAAGGGCGCGACCGACGACGCGATAACGCTTTTCGCGAACAAAGACGCGATCGAGGAAGTTATCGTCGAACCGCTGGAGGTTACAGTCGAGAAGTTTAATAAGGGCGTCGAAGACCTTAAGAAGATTGTTCCAACGGTCAACTCGGTCGACGGACTTGTAGACGAAGATGCGGAATTGCTTT
>JAFAOW010000105.1 GCA_019247455.1 Acidobacteriota bacterium
AATGAGGTCCTCGCCACGCGACCACATAAACACGTTTCCCTTGCGTTTGATGACCTGCGCGCGGATCCCATCCCACTTCCACTCGGCCTGCCACTCGGAAATATTCCCGAGCGATGTTGCCGGCGGCGTGTCGATCTGATGTGCGAGATGAAAGGGATATGGACGGGCGATCGGCGTCTCGTCGACGTCCAGTTGCGGATCCAGGAGTGCCGTAAAAAATTTGGCGGACGGTGTCCACTCGCCCATCAATCTGTGTGCGATCACGTCAGTGGGCATCTCTGAGACCTGCGCCAGAGCGCGGATGACCAGCAGCTGCGATACGCCGACCCGAAACGCGCCGGTGATGAGTTTGTTATAAACAAGGCGCTGTGAATAATTCATGCGCGACCAAGCGTCGGTTACAGCTTCGCGCTGCGTATCCGGATCCAGACCGCGCAAGGGCAGCAGTTGATCCTCTACCAGTTGGTGCAGAGATGTCTCATCGACGACAGTGTTGTTGGGAAGAAGGAGTGCCATCGTCTCGGCTCCGTCGCCGACCGTATCCCGAGATTCGAGATACAGCCATTCCGGAATTCCCGAAAGCTCGAGTGCCCATTCGCGCAACAGTTTTGACGGCACGATCTGCCGCGGTTTTCTCCCAGACAAAAAGTATAGGGCCCACGCAGAATCGTGCGGCTCGGCCCGCTCGAAATAGAAGCGCATAGCCTCGACCTTTTCGTTCGTTTTGTTGGTCTGGTCGAGCTCGACGTAGAGCTCTGTAAAGAGCTTCATATCAGACCTTCCACTTGGGTAGGGGTTTGCCGCCTTCTTCAGTTAAGACGGGCGCCGCCATCCCTTCAGACTCTTCGTCGAGCAGCTCGGGGGCGTCATCTCCAACAAATTGTGTCTTGAGAGGCACGGCGTTCATGCCGTTCTCATTCAGCCAACGAACGACTTCCTCTGAGAAGCCGTGGGTGACGTAAACCGTCTCGGCGTTAGTCTCCTTAATGGCGGTCTGCAGCTCGGGCCAGTCCGCATGATCGCTAAGCACGAACCCACGATCTATTGCCCGCTGGCGACGTGCTCCCCGGACCAACATCCATCCAGAAGCGAAGCCGGTCGAGTGGGTCCCGAATCGTCTCAGCCACGTCGTCGCCTGCGCAGACGGCGGCCCGACGATCAACGAACCGACGAATTCTTTTTTATTCGCGACACCGCCCGCGTATGTGGTTGGTGCCAGATCTACGCCTGCTCGACGATAGGCCTGCGTTAACCGCTCCACCGATCCATGCGTATAGATCCGGCCAATGGAGCGGTCGATACCCGCGAGAACACGTTGTGCTTTTCCTAGAGAGTAGGCGAAGATCACCGACGCCTTCCCCTTTTCCTGATTACGGCGCCACCAGCCGCTGATCTCACCAAAGACCTGTTCGGGCGGCGGCCATCTATAGATCGGCAATCCGAACGTCGCCTCTGTTATGAAGTTGTGACAGCGAACGTGCTCGAACGGCGCGCAGGTGGGATCAGGCGTCAACTTGTAATCGCCCGAAACGACCCACACCTCGCCGCGATATTCAACGCGCACCTGAGCGGAGCCCAGAATGTGGCCAGCGGGATGGAACGACACTTTGACACCGTTGATATCTTTTTTTCGTCCGTAGGGAAGTGTTGAGATAGTCGCTTCAGGGTCAAGGCGAATCCGGGCAAGTTCCTCACCCTCTTTTGTAACGAGATAATGTTTGCTGCCGCGATACGCGTGATCTGAATGCGCGTGAGTTACTACCGCGCGATCCACCGGGCGCCACGGATCGATGTAGAAGCCGCCCTGCCTGCAGAAGAGTCCGGCGGCGGTCAGCGTTATCAGCGAGTCTCGCTTCACGGTTCGTAGTCTACAACAGCCGTATTTTCGGTTGGTATAAACGCAACCTTTGCCAGAAGTTAGCTCATCGGACCTGTGCTATGATTTCACCGATGTTCAGACGTTCTTTTTCACTCGCAGTCTGCCTTTTGATCACTTTAACAGTACCTGCGTTTGCGCAGGTTCAGAAGATCGTGGACGCCGAGCATGCCTTTGCGGCGCGTGCTGCCGAGGTCGGCAATCCGCAGGCGTTTCTCGAATACATGATGGACGACGCATGGTCGTTCAATCCAGCCGCTGTCAAAGCAAAACCATTTTGGGAGTCTCGCAAACGAAATGACGCGCTCCTTTCCTGGGCCCCAAACTTTGCGGATGCGGCAGGGGATGGGAGTTTCGGCTACACCAGCGGCAATTGGGAATGGAGGGCGAAAGGAAAGGATGATCAGCCGTCGGCTTTCGGCGATTTCAACACGATATGGATCCGCCAGCCCGACGGGCGCTACAAGTGGCTCATCGACATAGGCGTCGGCCACGACCGTCCTGCGCAATACTCGACCGAGTGGGCCACCACAAAATTCAAGCCCACTACGAAAAAGCACGTGCCTCCGGCGCAATCCTCGATGGACGAATTCGATCGACTAGCTTCCTCAAAAGGAGCAGCTGCGGCATGGGCGGCTTTTTCGAGTGAACAGATAAGGCTGTTTCGCGAGGACAAACTTCCTTTTCTTGGTAAGAGCGCAGCGGCGGCCGCCTTCCCGGCGAATGTGTTTGTCTCCTTTAGCGGCCCTTTAGAGAATCATAGGTCCAATGATATGGGCTTCTACCTCAGGCGATATACCATGAGCGAGAATGGCCGCACGATCGAGACCGGAAACCAGCTTCAAGTATGGAAGCTCGAAGCCGGTAAGTGGCACATCGTCCTTGATGTTCTGAAAGCCGTACCCCTTACGTAAATGCCGCAAGCCGCCGCACAACACGATCGCCGGATGCGCGAGATCCTTGAGATCGAGGCAAACGCGATAATGCGCGTTGCGAGAACACTCGACACAGCTCAGTCCGCCGCGGCTATCGACCTCCTTTCGAATTGCTCCGGCAAGGTGATCGTCACGGGAGTTGGAAAATCCGGCGTCATCGCCCAGAAGATCGCGCAGACGATGATCAGCACGGGGACGGTCGCCGTTTTTATTCATCCTTCTGACGCTCTGCACGGAGGACTCGGGATCGTAGCGTCGGACGATGTCGTTATCGCGCTTAGCAACTCGGGAGAGACCGATGAGCTGCTGGCGGTAATGCCGACGATCAGATCTCGCGGCGCAAAACTCATTGCGATCGTTGGAAATCTTGATTCGTCTCTCGCGCGTGATGCGGACGCCGTTCTTGACGCGTCGGTGGATAAGGAAGCGTGCCCTTTGAACCTCGCTCCGACCGCATCGACGACAGCCGCGCTAGCAATAGGCGACGCGCTCGCAATGGTCCTGATGGAATGCAAGGGGCTGACGGAAAAGGACTTTGCGGCAAACCACCCGGCGGGAAGACTTGGAAAACGTCTTACGCTGACAGTTCACGACTTGATGCACGAAAGCCCAAACCTTTCCCCTGAAGCAGGCTGGATCGAGGTGGTCCGGGCGATATCGAGGGCTTCGCTCGGGGCTGTAAATATTGTCGATGGTGATTCGCGCCTT
This sequence comes from Acidobacteriota bacterium, assembly GCA_019247455.1. Classification (GTDB taxonomy): domain Bacteria; phylum Acidobacteriota; class Blastocatellia; order Pyrinomonadales; family Pyrinomonadaceae; genus OLB17. Next base: position 3,520 of record JAFAOW010000105.1, read on the forward strand.
TTAGGGATCGTGACCGATGGCGACCTCCGGCGAACGATCGAAAAGACTCCTGCGGATGATCTCGCGGGTCTCACAGCCGAGTCGATGATGACCACAGATCCTGTCCACGTCGGTCACGAGTCGCTAGCATTCGACGCTCTCCGTCTGATGGAAGAAAGGCCGTCGCAGATCTCCGTCCTGCCGGTCGTTGACGGCGATTCGCGATGCGTCGGTTTGCTCCGGCTCCACGATATAGTGCGGAGCGGGTTGTGATTTTTGCCCTCCGAGCCGTCGATACAGCATCTTACCTTCAACTAATACTTCGCGAGGTTTCCAATGATCTCAAAAGCATTCGCAATCGTTCTTACGCTGATATTCACCGCGGGTGTTGCCGCCGCGCAGAAAGCGGAGGTCACCGTTGTTCTCAACGAACAGTTCTTCGACGCATTCGTCGATTCGGTATATCAGAATTTTGATCCGCCGCAGTTCAATATCGCGGGTATCGAGACGGCAAGGGCAGGCGATGAAATCGCCGGCTATCCTCTTTTTCAGGATCTCAAGGCTCTAAACGGAGGTCCGACCAATACTGCGGAGCCGAGCTGCAGCGAATCCATCACGGTCCTTCGCGAAATGAGGGGCGTTCGCACCGCGGTCAAATTCCGGAATGGGAGGGTCTATATGCCGATCGCGTTTTCCGGCGAACACGCCCTGCCGATCATCGGATGTGTTCAGTTCGCAGGCTGGGCCGAGGCAAATATCGACCTTCAATTCGACGCGGAATCCCAACGGCTGCTTGGCCGAGCGAACGTTTTCAATGTGAACTTGAATGGTACGGCCGGGATCGGCGGCTCGCTGATCGCCCGAATGCTGCAGGGCACCCTCGACAGCAAACTCAACCCGATACCCCTCATGAACCTCGATAAATTGAACATCGGTGTGCCCGTGCCAAGTTCGGGGAGCCTCAGGATGATCCCAACAGATGCAAAGACGGAGGTTCAGAACGGATCTCTCAATGTGATAGTTTC
>JAFAOW010000158.1 GCA_019247455.1 Acidobacteriota bacterium
CGCACACCTTGCCAAAAATAATGCCGCCCGCGCACCAGCCGATGAGTAGCGTCGACGTAAGTATCCCGGTCCACCAAAGGGTTGCGCTCTGCGCCTCAGGTGTGCCGATCTGCAGGCCGAGGAGTGTGGGCACAGCATTAGGCGCGACGTAGTTCATCAGCAGACTGTCAAAAATGTCGAAGCCCCATCCCAGCCAGGCCGCAAACAGCACGGTCCACTGGTAACCATTCATATCGAGGAGCGTTCGCCTCGGTAGTGCGATCTCACTTGCCATAATTTCTCCGGGATGTTGTTTTGCCTGATAGCGTATACCGAAACGTCCGCGATGCATAGCCCGTCCTCGGTGGACTACAATGCGGATATGGCGGAATTATCGCTTCAAGAGAAATACTCGCCCGCTAGCATTTGTTTCGGCTGCGGTCCTGCGAATGCAAAGGGCCTGCACATTCGCAGCTTCGCCGAGGGCGATGAAGTCGTCGCGGAGTGGCATTCGAAGCCCGAATATCAAGCTTTCCCCGGGATGCTGAACGGCGGCATCATCGGCGCACTTCTCGACTGTCATTCCAATTGGGCGGCCGCATATTTTCTTATGAAACGCGACGGGCTTGATTACGCACCTTGTACCGTGACCGCCGAATTCCACGTCAAATTGATACGTCCGACACCCGTTGATGGTCCGATCACGCTGAAAGCGAGAGTTGTCGAATCGAGCGAAGATCGTGCAACCGTCGAGGCCGAGCTGACCGCCGGCGGCAAGATCTGCGATACGTGCCGGGGTGTTTTTGTCCGGGTTAGGGAAGGCCACCCGGCCTATCGTCGCTGGTAGCGTCTTTCCCTCGAACACACGAAAGTCACAAAAGAGATATGCTAATTTTCGTGTCTTTCGTGTATTTCGTGGGCCATTATTTTTTGCATCTGCGAGGCGAATTCACCCAGCATCCCCAGTTTCTCCATCCATGCATTTTGCTCGGCCATCAGCCGCGGTAGGTGCACGACATCCGATAACGCGTAGTTGACGAGCTCGTCGGTCCAGAGGCCGTTCCACGTGCGAGTGAATTTCGCTCGCTGCGACTTGTCGAGATCGACGGCGAAATATCGATACAACGTTTCCGCGAGCGAGGCGGATTGATTCGCTCCACGAGTGAGCACCTTTTCAGCGATCATCGTGTCGAACACATTCGTCGTCTCAACGCCGTGCGCCCGCAAAAACTCGAGGTCGAATTTCGCGTTGTGAAAGATCTTGATCACATCCGCGTTCGCGAGCAGGTCAGCAAACCTGCCCAATGAAACGCCCTCGCTAATGGGAACGAGCACATTGAATTTGCCATCGGAGAATTGCACCGAATAGAGCTTACCGTACTGCGCGCTCAAGCCGGAGGTTTCTGTGTCGCAACCCAGACAGGCGGCACCGCTCAGGCGCGAGCACGCCTCCTCGATCTCGGCGTCTGTGCGTGCGACTAGGATATCCACGTTGTTGATTGTAGATTAAGTCAGAAGCGCCCGCGTTAGCGGGCGGCCAGTTTGTTTTCTCAGCTATGCCCGCATCCCTCAACGCAACCGAATGCCGCATCCTCGGCGCACTCGTCGAAAAGCAGCTCACGACGCCGGAGTATTATCCGCTCACGCTCAACGCGCTCGTAAACGCCTGTAATCAAAAGAATAATCGCGAGCCGGTGATGTCGCTGACCCAGACTGAGGTTTCCGCGACGGTCGAGCGGCTTCGCGACCGGAATCTGATCTATGTTTTCTACGGCTCGACTAGCCGCGTGCCCAAATACAAGCACATGCTGCCGAGCGTTTATGAATTGAATGACGCCGAGACCGCATTGATCGCTGTGCTGATGCTGCGCGGGCCGCAGACGCTCGGTGAGCTGCACGGACGCACCGCCCGCATGCACGAATTTTCAGACCTCGGCGGGGTGCAGGAAACGCTCGACGGTCTCGCTCGCCGCGACGAACCACTCGTAGTAAAACTCGATCGCCTGGCCGGGCAAAAGGAATCTCGCTTTGCTCATTCGTTGTCCGGACCGATCGACACGCACGCAATAGCTGACGCGCCCGCGCCGCGTGCGTCATCTGGTGATCGCATAGAGAAGCTGGAGGAAGAGGTTGCGGCGTTGCGTAGCGAGGTCGACTCGCTTAAGGTGGTGTTCGACGAATTCCGTAAACAATTCGAGTAGGCTTCCACCGGTCTCGTCGGAGGAAACTTATGAATACAGACATGCTCCGCCATTTTTTCGCGTGGTGCGCGATCCTCAACTACGCGATGCTGATACTTTGGTTCGTGCTGCACATTGGGATGCACGGCGCCCTGGTCAAGCTCGGCGAACGTTTCTTCAACATCCCTGCCGAGAAATACGACTCGATCAGCTTGAAAGGAATGCTTTTTCTAAAATTGGTGATCTGGGTCTTTAATATTACGCCGTATCTGGTGTTGCGGCTTTTTGTGCATCCGTAGGCCGCATCGGCGGTAAAATTATTTTTCGCGCGTCTTCGCGTATTTGGCGAGCTGATCATATGTGTAGACACTCTCGGTCTCTATCTCTCTCGGGACTTCTCTTACTGTTCACAATTCACTGTTCTCTTTTCGATGTGGCCGCTCAGCGGACGCAAGACTACACCCGATGGGTGAATCCTTTCATCGGGACGGGCGGGCATGGGCATACGTTCCCGGGGGCGACGACGCCGTTCGGAATGGTCCAGCTCTCGCCCGACACGCGCACCGACAACTGGGACGGCTCGAGCGGCTATCACTACTCTGACGATGTGATCTATGGCTTTTCGCACACGCACCTGAGCGGCACGGGCATACCGGATTACTGCGACATCTTGTTTATGCCAACCGTCGGCGCACCGCAGTTCTTTGCAAAGGAAGGTGACAAGTCGGTCAACGGTTATGCCTCGAAGTTCTCGCATGCGAATGAGCATTCCGAGCCCGGTTACTACTCTGTGAAGCTTGATGACGATGATATTTTTGCCGAGATGACGGCGACGGCACGAGTTGGACTACACCGATATACCTTTCCAAAAAACGAGTCTGCAAATATCCTGGTCGATCTCAAATGGCGTGACAAGGTTCTTGATTCTCGGATAACGAGGGTTAGTGAGAATCGTATTGAAGGGTATAGATACTCGAAATCATGGGCCCAAGATCAAAGGATCTTCTTTGTCGCGGAGTTCTCGGAGCCCATCTCGGGGATGACCTCGAGTTTGGGTTCTCTGCACGGCCCCGACGCATTGCGGGCAAGCGACAACTATCAGCAACTCTACTCGTTCAACTTAATACCAGGTGAACAGATCCTCGTCAAAGTCGCCCTCTCACCCGTCTCGATCGAGGGTGCTCGCAAGAATCTCGCGGCAGAGATGCCGGGCTGGGATTTTGACAAGGTTCGCGCGGACGCAAAGGCTGCGTGGAACAAAGAGCTATCAAAGATCGAGGTCACGGGCGGAACTGACGCTCAGCGAACGACGTTTTACACGGCGCTGTATCACACGATGATCCAGCCGAATATCTTTGAGGATGTGGACGGCAGCTACCTTGGGCACGACGGGAAGGTGCATAACATCCGCGACGAAATGCAGAAGCCTGACCGTCAGGGAGGGCTTAACACGCAACGTAAGAGTAAAGCCCTTGCTGACGCGCGGGCCTCCGCACCGAGCCACGAGTACACCGTCTTCTCACTCTGGGACACGTTTCGTGCGGCGCATCCGCTATACACGATCATCGATCAAAAGCGGACGGTCGATTTCATCAACACCTTTATTCGCCAATACGAGCAGGGCGGGCGGCTGCCCGTGTGGGAGCTTGCGGGCAACGAGACCGATTGCATGATCGGTTATCACGCGGTGTCGGTGATCGCCGACGCGATGGCGAAGGGGATCAAGGGCTTCGATTACGAGAAGGCGTACGAGGCCGCGAAACATTCTGCCGAACTCGATCGCGAGGGCCTCGCCGCCTACAAAAAGCGCGGCTATATCTCGATGGAGGACACTAACGAGTCCGTATCAAAGACGCTCGAGTATGCCTACGACGATTGGTGCATCGCACAAATAGAGCGTTATTCAGGACACAAATGGTCCTTTACGTCATCCACCTCCGAGCAATTCGATGACATACAGAAACGTATGCGGAGCGACATCGACGATGCGAAACGTTTTCTTGAGGAGTACCGCCGCACACGTTCATTTGAAAATCTTTTCGATCCCGATACAGGCTTCATGCGGCCCAAGAAGAATGGCGGTTTCGTTTCCCCGTTCGCACCGAATGAGGTGACGTTTAACTACACCGAGGGCAACGCGTGGGTCTACACGTTCTTCGTACCGCAGGATGTTAGTCGTTTAATGGAACTGGAGGGCGGGCGCGACAAATTCGCCGCAAAGCTCGACGAGCTGTTTACCACGACCGACAAGCTCGCCGGCCGTGAGCAGCCTGACATCACCGGGCTCATCGGCCAGTACGCACACGGCAACGAGCCATCGCATCACATCGCCTATCTATACGACTACGCGGGTCAGCCCTGGAAGACACAGAAATACGTTCGTCAGATCCTCGACAATTTTTACAAGCCCGAACCGGACGGGCTCATAGGCAACGAGGACTGCGGTCAAATGTCAGCGTGGTACATTTTATCGGCGAGCGGAATTTATGAGGTGACACCGGGGACCGGTGTGTACATGTTTGGAACTCCACTGTTCCCGGAGGTGAAATACCATCTTGAAAACGGAAAAACGTTCACGATCCGCGCTAACAACTCCTCACCACAAAATATTTATATAAAAGCAGCCAGACTTAATGGCGAGGCATATGATCAAGCGTTCATTCTTCATAAAGACATAACCGATGGCTCAACACTTGAGTTTGATATGAGCGACACACCGGTGAAAACCGCGTTCAAGCCAACACCGCCGACAAGTGGTAACTCAGGCTATGTTGCGGTTCCGATAATTGGAGATGGCAGCCGAGTATTTCGCCAGTCCTTGAGAGTTTCGGTTCGCGACGTCACACCGGGAGTCAGGATTCACTGCACTCTCGACGGAAGTGAGCCTGACGAACGCGCCATGTTATGTAATAGCCCCTTCACGATCACAAGAAATACGCGCGTTCGCGCGATCGCAATTGGCTATAAAGGTATCAAGAGTCAGATAGCCGAGGCGACGTACAACATTATTCCAAACGACTGGACCGTCAAGATCGACTCGAAATACAACCGCCAGTACACGGGCGGCGGCCCTGAGGGATTGATCGACGGCATTCGCGGCACGACGAGTCTTGCTTCGGGCGAATGGCAGGGTTATCAGGGGCAGGATTTTGTCGCGACGATCGACCTGCAGCGGCAGACGCAAGTGTCGAAGGTGGGAGGAGGCTTCTTACAGGTTGCCCGTTCGTGGATATGGATGCCGACGCATATCGAATTTGAGGCGTCGATCGATGGCGTGAACTTCACGCGTGTTGCGGATATCAAGACGGACATAGACCCGACAGATATGAATGAACAAACCCGCGATTATGTGCAGTCGATCACGCCAGTCAACGCCCGATACATCCGCGTGCACGCTTACAACTTGGGGACGATCCCCGCCTGGCACCCCGGCGCGGGCTCTCAGGCGTTTATCTTTGTCGACGAGATCTTGATCAACTAAGTGGTAGAACGGGAGAAAGCAAAGAAAAAGGCGGGCTACCGCGCCCGCCTTTTTCTTTCATCTTTTTGACTTAGACGCTCGCGGCTTCCGCCGATTCCTCGTCGTCGTCGAAATCTTCGCTCAGATAAGGAGCCGGATCTTCATCTGCTTCGGCGGCTGCGACGGACGTTGCGGTCGATTCGTGATAGCTCGTCGCGGCGGCAACGGCCTCTTCTTCCTGGGTCTCGCGGGCCTTCAGCATCGAGCAGCTGCCTTCTAGGATCGCGCCCTCCTCGACGATCAGTCGGGGTGATTGAATGTTGCCCATAACGCGCGCGGTTCGGCCGAGCTGAAGTTTCTCGGTGGCAACGATATCGCCGTTCACCGCGCCGTTGATCATCGCGGCGGCGACGGAAATGTTTGCATCGACCTGACCGTTAGTGCCGATGATGAGCGTGCCGGAATCACTTGTGACGGATCCCACCAGGTGCCCGTCGACGCGGAGCATCGCGTGGAATTCCGTTTCACCTGTAAGTGTTGTGCCGTGGCCGACGAAGCCAGAAAGGCGGCCTTCCTTGATGTCGCGGGCCATGGAATCGCTCTCCGAGATGGCGCCTGCCCGAGCCGCCGGCTGGGCGGGCTCAGTTGCGTAGTTATAAGCGTTTGACGGTGATGTCTGCGATTCGGGATAGTCGGTACTTCCTTCGGGCCTATTGCCCCGTCCCATTCTGATCATATTCGTTACCTCACTTTGATTTTGTCCCGCAAAAGGGCTTTGGATGCAGGAATTCACCGCCAGAAGATACGTATCTTGAGGGCTCGGTTCAAGGGGGCCCGGTAAAACGGATTCTTGTAGATCCTTCCTTGCTTAACAATAATATGGCAGCGGTCGGATGAGAGCAAGCGCTTTTTCCACAGGTTGTAAAACTTGCATCTAAGTGTCAAAATCTAACGTTTTCGCCGGATCACCCGGCAGTGACTGATGAACGCCGAGACAAAGACCAAAGCTAAATTACTAAAGAAAATGGGCCGCGCCATCGAGGATTTCTCGATGATCGAGGACGGCGACAAGGTCATGGTATGTCTCTCGGGCGGCAAGGACAGCTACACGCTGCTCGATCTGCTGCTCGACGTTCAACGCCGGGCGCCTGTAAATTTTGAAATACTTGCCGTTAACCTCGATCAGAAGCAGCCCGACTTCCCCGAACATGTCTTGCCGGACTATCTTACCGAGCGGGGCGTGCCTTTTCGCATCGTTGAGGAGGATACCTTTTCGGTCGTAAAGGCCCATATCCCAGTGGGCAAGACATATTGCTCGCTGTGTTCGCGATTGAGGCGTGGAATTCTGTATTCCACGGCAGTCGAAGAGGGCTGCACCAAGATCGCCCTCGGCCATCACGGCGACGACATCCTCGCCACGTTTTTAATGAATCTCTTTTACGTCGGTCAGCTAAAAGCGATGCCGCCGATCCTCAGATCAGATGACAGCCGCAACACGCTGATCCGGCCGCTCGCTTACTGTCAGGAATCCGAGATCCAACGGTATTCGGACGAGCAGAAGTTTCCCATCATTCCCTGCAATCTTTGCGGTTCGCAGCCAAACCTGAAACGCGCACGCGTCAAGCGGCTCATCAACGAGCTTGAGAAGGAAACGCCTTTCATCCGCCAGACTATGCTGACCGCGATGACCAATGTGACGGGATCCCACCTGATGGACAACAAGCTGTACGACTTTCAGAATTTCGAGCCGATGATAAAGGCTATCCCCGCCGGCCACGGCTCCGTCCAACGAGAACTCGACGACGTCTTTGACCACTCGGAAGCCGAATTCACGCCCGCGAGTACGGAATTCAAGTCCGTGGCGGCCGAGCTGATCCAATAACTCGAACATTCCCAACATCGATCTCGTTAGGCGTGTAAACGGAGGTTTACGAATGCTTGAGAGACTTTTCCCCGAGCGGCTTGATAACGAATATCGCGGCTGGCGGACGGCGCTGTGGCTGTTTGGGCTGGTAACGGCCGTCCGGCTGCTTCAGAGCATGATGATCATCTTCAGCGGGCCGGACACGGTCAGCCGGGCGGACGGTATCGCACTTGATCAGTATGCGCCCGATGCCGCGCAGACGACGCTCGCCCTTTTTGCACTAAACTCGTGGTGGCGAGCGCTCGTCTGCTTTCTCGGCGTCGCGGTGCTGATCCGATATCGAACTGCGCTGCCAATAATGTTCGTCGTGTACCTGCTTAGCTGGGCGGGAGGGCAAGTGCTCTCATTCTGGGTACCACTAGCACGGGTTGGGACGCCCCCGGGCCCGTGGGTGAACCTCACTATGACGGGAATAATGCTAATCGGCCTGGTCCTCTCCCTAATTAAACGCGCGGAATAATTGTTGAGTGGAGACAGTCTCCCGAGGCGCGTCTAACTATCTATCTCTCGTGTTGTTCGCCTTATATCCCGCCCAAAGGCATCTTGAACGATTGGCCCTTGTGACATTCCGAACATTTGAACTGCGATATGTCGCCCAGGTTAAGGGGGTGAACGAACGTCCGGTCACCTTTGTGACACGCCGCGCATTGGAAAGTATTCCGGTCGCCGAGTTCCACGGGGTGTCTGAACATCCCGTTATCGGCGGTGTAGGTCTTGCCGCCCCACGACTGATCGATGGTCGTGTGACAGATCGAGCATTCATTGCGAATGACCTTGCCGTCCGATGAGAAGTGCTGGCCGTCATGACAGCGGAAGCAGCCCTGCGCGTTGTAGTGGCCGATGTTATTCAGATGCACCTGCCAATCGGTTTTCATTTCCGGGAAGAAATAGGTTTGATAGATCCGCTGGATCTCCGCCACTGCTCCGCCGACGGAACCGGCCTTAGCCGAATAAACATCCGGATACGTCGTCTTGTAGTAGTCATTGAGGCCGCCCGCTATCGCGGAAACCGCCTCATCCGTCGTGCTGTACGGCTTTGAAAGGATCTCAACGGCCTTCGCTTTTATGAAGGGCAGCGAAATGTCGATCCGTCCGGCTGAAAGCGATTGATCGACGGCCTGATTCGGCGTGAGGTATTGGTGCGCCGGCCGGTTGTGGCAGTCGATGCAATCCATCTTGCGCTTTTCGGCACTTGCGAGCTGTTGATCTGTGAAGTTTGCGTCTTTGGCGCGATACTCAACCACCTGCCCGGTCGCATTCTTCATTCTTACCCATGGGATCACCGATCGCTTTTCGTCAGCCGCCACATAGGTCACCTCATTGGCGACGTTCATATGCCAGTGGATCCCGCCGACGGGACCAGCTTCCGGTGAGCCCCCGCCAACCTTTATGAGCATTCGGGTACGGTTGAGGGAATTCTGCTCGTCGTACTCGTAATGGTCGAAAACCTTAAGCACCTCGCCGTTATATTTCTCCGACCAGTGGCATTTCTGGCATGTCTCAGCAGCTGCGGGAATGTTCTTAACAGGGGTCTCGATCGGTCGGCTATAATGCCCGCTGATCACGCCGTAGAGCTGTCGCATGCCGTTGATCTTTGACTGGGCGTACCCTCCGGCGCCGCTGCCGACGTGGCACTCCACACATGCCACACGGGCGTGCGGCGAAGCTCCGTACGCGACAAATTCAGGCTTCATCACGCTGTGGCACGCCTGGCCGCAAAATGACACGGACTCCGTGTACTCAAATGCTCGATAGCTGCCGAATGCCGTCAGAAAGAGAAAGCTGAACGCGAGGACCATAAAGATCAGCAGGTTGCGCCGCCGCCGAGGGTCATTCAGGTCCAGAACCGGGAATGCCGCTACGTGGGCCTCAGGGTCGCGTCTTCTACGCCGCCACTCGAGGAACACTCCGAGAAGAATGAGGAATATTCCGAATCCTAAAATGCTCGGAACAAAAATATATGTAATGAGCGCCGAATAAGGATTGTCGGCGGCCGTACCCGAAAACTCAATAAGGACGAGCATCAGGAAGCTGGTCAGTGCAGCGGCGCAAATGGCCATACCCGCGAAACTTATGTAGTTGCGCAGAAGTGTGGGTTGTTTGGTTGTTTGCTCTTCTTCCGGTTCGTCGCTCATATAACTCTCCGCTTACTATCACAAAACGTGCCAAGGCCGCCGACCTTCGGAAACGAACCATCATTCGATCCTGTCCTCAGGTTGGCGGGCCTTGGCTGGGGGCACCGAAAGCGAGCGAACTTAGGGGGCTTTAGTTCGCCGGCTTCAGCGTCTTCATATATGCGGCTAACGCTTTCGCCTGATCTACGGTCATTCCCTTTGCCTCGAAACCCGGCATATACGGCGGCTTCTCGCCCTTCTTACCCTTAAGAATGATCTGGACGTGTTCGTCCTCCGGTTTGCTCGGGTCAAAGAATTTGCTCGCGGTTGGCGTATGGCATGCTGCACATTTGGCCTTAAAATCGTCAGCCGTGTCGCCGGCCGCTGCCACCGCCCCGATCATCTGCGGCCTGTAAGCCACGAGCATGATCATCGGAACTGCGAAAAGTACGATAGCTATCAATTTTACTTTATGTATTGTCATCACTTTGGCCCTTCGATAATTCCTTGGTCGAGCTCTTCCCGGACGTATCCGGTTGCTCCCGCCCAATAAGAGAAGCAACCTCCATGCCCTGCCCTATGCGCCGCTAAATGCAGAAAACAAAGGGAATTCGTCGTTGACGACCCCGCAATACTCAGTAAAATCTCAGCTAACACCGCGAGAAATTCCACACGTTAAATTGTCAATTAGAATGCGAAGGTCCTGCCTTCGTGACATCGCCTGCAATCTTTGAAGTCTGGTGGGCCGAAAGCACGCTTGTTGTTGTGGCACGCGGCACAACTTGTCCTGCCTGCCGGAGCAAAATGCATCGAAACCAAGGGTGCCGTCACCTGCCGTCCCCTCGCTGAGCCTGCTTGGACCAAATGGCAGCTCGAACAATTCATCGAGCCGCGCAAATGTTCTCGGTGGCTAAAATTTACGGAATAGGCCCTTGAAGAATCGGTAGCCCTTTGCGGCCGACCGAGCTGATGACACGTGGCGCACGATCCGATATTGCGCCCCCCTACTTCCGTCTGAGGCCCATGGCATTGAAAGCACGTCGTGTGCGCATAAGAACCCCCGGGCACTGAAAGGCCAGCTCCACCACGATTGGGCTTGTGACAAGTCGCGCAGCCGGTCTGCCTGATGTGCAGACCGTGATTGAACATAATGTTAAAGCTGCGCAACGGTGGGAACGGCTTGACCGACGTGGCTGTGTGACAGATCGTGCAGATCGGATTTTGATTGTCTGCAAACTGGGTCACATGGCACCCGGCGCAAGGCATATGGCCGGGCATCTTCGGGCGGGTGAGGCCCACCTCACGCTTGTGACACAGCAGACAGGGCATTCGCGCGTGCTGCGCGCTGGAATGTTCAAATTTTGAAAAATCGAGATCCCCTTCAACCGGGACATATACTACATTCGGGGATGCCTCCGGCGCTTCCAGGCGAGCGTCATTCGGATAGGCGCTCCAAACACAGGCAGCGGCGAGAATGAACGCGAGTGTGACATATAACTCGACACGCCGCGTTGCGGCGCTGCGGGGTCGAGGTTTGATGATCCTATTCCTCATTTACCTGAGGCCGCTCTTGAGAGCGCCTGAGTATGGGACGCGGGGATTGGAAGCTTCCCGAATGCCACGTGACACTTCGCACATTCGAACCGCGGATCTTCCTTTCGCTTATCGATCTCGTAGTTCAACGCCCCGCCATCATCAGAAGTCTTGGTCGCATGACACGATGCGCACGATGCTATCGTTACCTTCGTCGTATTCGGATCGGCCGTGTTCATCGTGTTTATGTTGTGACACGTGGCACACGCGACCTCCGCGTGGCTAAACCACTCGTGCCGGAACGTTCCGCTCGAATGCCGCGATTCCCAAGCCTGCATCATCACTTTGTCGTCAAAACCGATCGCCTTTGCGAGCTTCGGGTCGAAATCGGAGGGCGGCTGCGGCGGCCGCAGGCGATGGCATCCCGCGCAATTCTCCGGCGCGGGGAGGATGCCCGTGTCCGCCGAATGACAAGTGAAACATGAGGTATGACCGATCGGTGCTGATTTGAATGTCCCCTTTTTCAGCCAGAACGAGTCTCCGAGATTTACGGGAGGCTTTGTCAGATATTCCTCAGCTGCATCACCCTGCGGCTTCATGGTCTGATGGCAGACCGCGCAGCTTTCTTCCGCCATTGTGCGCGTAGATGCCGGAAGGTACGCTGCGTTCATCAGCCATGCCTTTGTCGAGTGAGTGCTCGCCGTCACGATGTCCACATGTTTGTCATGCGGAAACGCAACTACCATGTCTGACGGTCCCGCTTTCTTACCCTTTGGCGATTGGTCGAAGATCTCTCTCGGATTCGGGAAGGGATGACGAGAGCTGTCCCTCGGACTCGGATTAGTATGGCAGATGGAGCAGATCTCGGGCCGTGCTCCGCGAAAGAACTGCTGCTGATGGCACTTCAGACAAGACTCGTGATGGGGGTAGTCCGTTATGTCGGGGAATCCGTCTTTCGTAGACCGGACGGTTTTCCAGTTGGTTGACGGGAACGGGTTATGGCAGCTGCTGCAGGCCATCTGGTGAGCCCTCGTGGCGTGGTTAAACTCGGAATACTTAGAGGGTTTCGGTGCTGAAACTTTTCGGCCTGCGGGCTTGCGCCGCTGGGCGTCCACCCTCGAATTGACCATCATTAGTCCGCCCACCAAGAGGGAGAACACAATGACGGCCATTCCACGAACGGCGTTTTTTCCAAACGGAATGAACATCGAGATGGCCCAGGCAGCCAGTATGATGTTAGTGGTACTTCGTGGCCTCCGGTGTGATGTACATCACGCCGCTGACCCGATAGTCCGGAATGATATACGCAAATCGTCTAAAACAAAAAACCCTTCGTGAACCGTGTGTCTCGCCAGCACCTTCCGGGCCCGTCAGGCGGCGTTCACGATACCTGACCGGCTTAATATAACCCAGAGGTCATTCTCTTGCAGATCGTAGAGTCTTACTACCAAAGAATAGGCAGACCGAACTGGCTAGGCAGGCGATCGGACACACCAGCAAGGCATATCGCAGCATCACCGGATTCTCTGTTGCCCCCAGACGGTCGCTTATCAAGCCGATCAGGTTTGAACCGATGAGATATGCAGCGATATTGACGGAAAAGAAATAAACGGCGATGCCAAGTCCGCGAAGATTAACACCGGTGATCTCCGTTACATCGGCCGCAGCCGCACCGAGCCACGCAAGAGCAGCCGCGAGCAGAAAGAAATTTGAGGCTACCATCAGGTATACATTGTCGGTAAAGATGAGCAGCAGCCAGAATGGAACAGAGAAAATGCCAAGCAACCCTCCATAAAACATCCGGCCGCGTCCCGTTCGGTGAAACCGATCGGCGATCGCCCCGCCAAATAAGGTCGCGGGAATTCCCGCCGCGAGTGTTAAGGCTCCGCCCCAATATCCGATCGTCGGCAGATCGATCTGGTGCAGGCGCGAATAAAAGGTCGCGCCCCATATCGAAAGATTGTTGGTCGCAAGGCCGAGCATGGCATAGCCTAAACACAATAGAATGAACGACCTATTAGTAACCAGAGCTTTCCAGTCGGTCCCGGAATAGTCCGTACCGACAGCACCGGACGTCCTTCTCACCGGTTCGCGAAGGAAAAATGCCAGCAGACCAAAAAGAAGTCCAGGAAAACCGATCAACATAAACGCAGTTCGCCATCCATACTGGCTTAGGCTGCCCCCGAGCAAGGCCGCGAGCCCGGCGCCTATCGCAATGCCCATCGAATAAATACTAGTGACGGTTGCCCGGCGTAACGGCGGAAAGTAGTCGGAGAGCAGCGAGATCGCCGCCGGACCGAGTGTCGCTTCGCCCACACCGACCATCACGCGGCAGGCAAACAGCGTCCAGAAATCATTCGCAAAAGCCGTCAGGCCCGAAAACAGGCTCCATACAATAACACCGATCGCGATCATCTTGATCCGCGAACCTCGATCAGCGAAACGACCGAATGGAATACCAAGGGCGGTGTAAAAAATGACGAACGAAGTAGTCCCCAGCAATGCAAGCTGAGTATCCGAAAACGCCATCTCCTTTTTGATCAGTGGAAAAAGGATGTAGATGATGGTCCGGTCGAGAAAATTCAGAACGTAGATCAGCATCAGGAGCGCAAGCGCGTACCACGAGTATGCAGGTGTGCGTTCGAGATCCTCGGTCATGATTCTTAGGGCAAGACCATCACGGCGGCCTCGCCTTTGACAAGCGTGACGCCGTGCTGATTGGTGCAAATGGTTTCGAGCGTTACGATGCCTTTGTCCTCGCGAATGTTGGTGACCTTCGCGGCGGTGGTCACGGTATCGTCGATGAAAACAGGTGCGGTGAATTGCATGGTCTGCGTAAGATACACGATCTTACGGTCTTTGAACTCATTTCCGAGGACGGCTGAGATGAATGCCCCGCTCAACATCCCGTGAGCAATGCGCTTGCCGAAACGCGTCGTCTTCGCAAATTCCTCGTCGAGATGGATCGGGTTGTGATCGCCCGAAACCTCTGCGAATTTGCGTATTATCTCGTCGGTCACGAGCCGCGACGTCGAAAATGTATCCCCGATCTTAATGTCCATATTATTTAGCAAGAAAAGTTAGGACCGCCTTGTTAAAATCCGCCGCTTTCTCAAACTGCGGCACGTGGCCGCACCCATCGAACACGAGCAATTCTGATCCCGCAATTCCTTTGTTAAAGGTATAGGCGTCGGCAACAGGAAGCAGGCCGTCCTGTTTGCCCCAGATGATAAGTGTCTGCTTTTTGATCTCGCCGAGGCGGTCGTTCAGGAAATCTTCCTTTCGCTTGATCGAATCGATAAGGCTGTTGATCGTCCCGCCGTCATTTGCCGTCACGCGGCCGGTCATAAATTGATCGACAAGTGTCTCGTTATTTTGCCAAGCCGGAGTGGCGAATATTTTCTTCATATTTGCACGGATCTCATCGCGCGTAGAGTTATTCAGTTGATACAGGTCCGCCTCGTTCAAGTTTCCGGGAACGATCCCGGCGGCATCCGCAAGCACGATCTTTTGAACACGTCCGGGATATTTGATCGCCATCAAACCCGCGACCCAACCGCCCATTGAGTTTCCGACAAGCGAGGCCGTTTCGATCTTGAGTTCCGACATAAATTTGTCGAGAAAATCGGCGTACGTACCGACACGGTATTTCAACATCGGCTTCTCGGACTTTCCGAATCCGATCTGATCGAGGGCGATGACGTGATAATTTTGGGCGAGCGGGGCTGTGTTCGTGGCCCAATTTGCAAGGCTTCCGCCAAGGCCGTGCAGCAAAATTACGGTCGGCCTTGTCGCGTCCCCGGCCTCGACATAATTGATCTTGGCGCCAAAGACGACGACTGTCTTTTCCTGCAATCCCTGCGAAAAGGCGTTCACGGAAAGCGTAAATACTATCGAAAAAAGGACGATCAGCTTCTTGTGATCTTTATTCATAAAGCCTCTCCAAAATTTCCTCATAATTTGCTGCGACGACGTTTCGTTTGAGTTTCATCGTCGGCGTGACCTCGTCCCGCATAAGAGAGAAATCCTCTTCCAACACGACAAATTTCTTGATCTGCTCGGATGACGACACGCGTCGGTTCGTTTTCGCAACCACCTCGTCAACCCGCATTTGTATCTCCTCGGGACACATGTTCGCCGCCTCGTCTGCGTTTATGGTGATGAGGGCAACGCAATAATTGCGGCCATCGCCATGGACGAAGCAATGGCTGATCAGGTGCGATTCCTTCACGAGATTCTCGACAAGTGCGGGAGCGACATTCTTGCCAGACGAAAGGACAATGATCTCCTTCTTGCGGCCAGTGATCTTGAGAAACCCATCTTCGTCGAGCTCACCCAGGTCGCCCGTTTTCAGCCAACCGTCATTGGTGAACATCTCAGCCGTCTCTGCCGGCGCCTTGTAATAGCCCGAGAACATCATTGGCGAGCGCACCTCGATCTCACCATCCGACGCAATGCGAACTTCAGTCATCGGCATCGGCTTCCCGACCGTTCCGAATTTATGCTGCTCGACCGTGTTGAATGCAACAGCGATATTCTCCGTCAATCCGTACGCCTGCAGGATCGGTAAACCGCGCTCCTCGTAGAAGGCGGCGATCTCGGCGGGCAGCGGCGCACCGCCGGACGTGAGCAGCCGAACGTTTCCGCCGAATGCGTCCTTTAGGGCCTGCGGTCCCGCGTTTTCGCCGTGTTGGGCGACAACGGCGGCATGGATCTTCTCAAAAAATCGTGGTAGGGACGCAAAGACGGTCGGCTTTACATCGAGCATGTACGTGTAGAGTTTCGACAGATCGTCAACAAAATACGCCGACGCGCCGTTATAGAGACGGTTGTAGATCCCCGAGATCCTTTCCGCGACATGACAGCCTGGCAGGTACGATAGCGACGTATCCGAATCGAAGATCGGCACCGACCTGCGAAGCGACTCCACACTGTTAAGTATGTACGCGTGCGAAAGCATGGCGGCTTTTGGCTGACCGGTAGTGCCCGACGTATAGACCATGATGGCCGTATCGTCTGGCTTAGCGGACCGGCCGATCCGATCCAGGTCAGGGAGGTGTTTCTCCCGCTGCTGCCGGCCGTACTTAAGTACTTGACTCAATGGGCGTACAGGGAGCTCAGCTACATCCAAAAAGATAGAATTTTTTTTTCGCACGAGCTCAACGGAGACGTCATCGATCGCGCTGATAATGAATATCTCCTTGAGCTTTGAATAAGGCTCGTTTGTGTCGGAGATAGTCTGCAACTGGCCTTCATTCTCGACAACAAGGAACTCCGCATCGGAATGCTCGACTATAAAATGCGCCTGCTCCGGTGAGCTGGTTGGATAGATGCCTACTCCCACGCCGCCAGCAGATATCGCTGCAACATCGACGATCGTCCATTCCGGAATATTGCCGGCCAGGATTGCGACCTTGCCGCCATTTGTGAGCCCTTTGGCCAGCAGTGCACAGCCCAGATCGAGCACTTTGTTTTCAAAGCTCGTCCACGTCTGCGGGACCCAGGCTTCCCCCGAGCTTGTGTAGAAGACAGGTCTATCACCGTATTTCTCACACTGAGCACGAAAGAGGCTGTAGATATTAGGGAATTCCATCCGTTAGAACTTCATAGCGAGGCACGCCATGTTTAGACCGCCGCCCGACGCGCATAGGACGATCGTGTTGCCGCGTGCGATCTTGCCAGCATGTAACGCGTCATGAAAGACCATCGGGATACAAGCAGAGCCGGTGTAGCCCCACTTCTCCATAACGGTGTGCGTCTTAGATTCCGGGATCTTCATCAGCGACATCACCTCTCTGATCGTCGACAGGTTTACCTGCGTCCAAAGAAATATATCGACATCGTCGAGCGAGATGGCGGCCTTTTTCAGCACGTCATCTACGATCTTCGGCCATCCGTTGATGTTGACCTCCGGCGGATATTTTTTTGCGAAGCGGAGCTTGTTCGTCTTGTTTTCGTCGAGCACAGCATGCGTGATGGGCATCTTTGTCCCGCCTGCGAAAATGCCCATAAAATCGCTATAGCTGCCATCGGCGACCAGCTTTGACGCAAGGAAGTGCGGTTCGTTCTCGACAGCCCGCATGACGAAAGCACCGGCTCCGTCGGCAAATAGCGTCGAGGTCTTTTTATCTTTCCAGTCAACAAATTTGCTCATCGCATAGCAGCCGATGACAAGCACGTTGCGATAGGTCGCGTCGGCGATGATGTACTTGTACGCTGCATCGAGCGTCGTCACGAAACCCGCACAGGCGGCGTTGATATCGTATGTCCCCGCGTTTACCGCACCGATGCGATCTTGAACGATGACGGACGTCGCAGGAGAAATATACTCAGGCGTGTCGGTTGCGAGGAGGATCAGGTCGACGTCCTTAGCATCGACACCTGCATCGGCCAGAGCCGCCCTCGCCGCGTTTATTGCTAGATCTGCGGCGCTCTCGTCTTCGGCGGCAATGCGTCGCTCCTTGATGCCGACAACGGAGGATACAAATTCATCGATGTCGGTCCCGAGATTTGCACTTAGCTCGGCGTTGGAAACTACACGCTCGGGCACGTAAACGCCGGTACCGATGATCCGCGCATCCTTCATTTCGTCAAAAACTCCACGACAGCCGCGTTAAACTCACGTGCACGCTCGACAAAGAACATGTGAGACCCGCCCGCGATCACCTGCAGTGTACTCGATGGAATGGCGGCCGCAAGATTTTCGCTGTTCTGAGTCGGTACGACGGTGTCGGCGTCTCCGGTCAATACAAGTGTAGGAATGACGATCGAGCCGACTTTGTTTGTAGTATCAAAACTCATTGCCGATGTAAGCTGCGTCATATATACATCCTCAGGTACGACATTAGCCTCGCGAAGCTCACAAAACTCGTCAACGATCTCGGGCGAGGAGTCAGAGAATTCTTTTGTGAACGCCATCGACAGATATTGCCTGATACGATCAGCCGAATTTAGTCCCTGCACCGACGCGAAGGCCATCAAGACTTCAGGAGCGGGGGCAACATGACCGGCTCCGCCGAAGCTCGTACATGCAAGCACAAGCCTCTCTACCTTGTCAGGAAATTGCAGGGCAAACTCCTGCGCGACAAATCCGCCAAATGATATGCCGAGCACATTCGCTGGTGCCTCGCCGACATGATCGAGCAGCGCGGCCACATCCGTGGCGATCTGACCGATCGTCCCCGACGGACCATTGTTTATCGAGCGGGACACACCGCGCGGATCGAAGGTTATGACGCGGAACCGTTCCGCAAACGCGGGCAGTTGATGCTTCCAACTCCACGCTCCCGATGCAAAACCGGGCAAAAGAACAAGCAGTTCGCCCTCACCGTGCGTCTCGTAAACCAAGTCACAGCCATCTATCGAGAATGTTGGCATGATCGTAACCTGTGAGAAAACGAGGGCCGGCAGGTAAGCACCGGCCCCCGAAAACATGCCCCCGAAGCGGGCGCCATCGACAGATGGCTAGAAGGTGACCTTGAACGCCAACTGGATCACCCGCGGACCGGTCGCGGCTCGATCGATCTTACCAAAACTGGCGCCCGTGATGACGTTGTTGTTCGGGTTTGCATAGTTCACCCAGTTGAAGGCGTTAAAGAACTCCGTCCGGAATTCGCCACGCACTTGCTCGGTGATCGGGATCAGTTTGATGAACGAGATATCAACGTTCTTCTGCCCCGGTCCCCAGAAAGCATTCCTCGGCGTGTTGCCGAACGGATGCGTCGGGTCGAATGCTGCATTGGTTGGTGTCGCCGTCCCGCTGCTGCACGCAACCGTGGGACACGACACGGAAAATGCTCCGGTGTTGAAGTATCCACCCGTTCGCTGACTCATGCTGCCGGAGGTGTAGATACTTCCGGCAAAGGCAGCGTTATAGTTAGCGCGCTGTACGGTCTGGGCTCCGTTCTCCGAAACTATCGAGAACGGCAGGCCCGACTGGAACACCGTCACGGTTGCGATCTCCCAGTTATGGAGTACCGCCTTTGCGAACGAACCGCTACCCCATTTTGGCAAGGCATAAACACCGCTCAGCACAAAACGCTGCCTCCGGTTGAAGTCGGACGGACCGTAATTGGTTCGCCAGTTGACCTGGTCGCCGGAGACGTTTTGCAATTCGTTTACGCCCGTCCCGGAATAGTAGTCAAAAGACTTTCCATAGGTGTAGGCCGCAAGAAACTGCAGCCCGTTGGAAAAGCGCTTGCTGAGACTCGCCTGGATCGAGTCGTATTTCGACTCGCCGGTCGTCTGGATCTGCTGCACACCGCCTGTCGCGTTCTTATTGGCCGAGATCGCGGTAGGTGCCCAACGCGTCGAGAATGTATTCGTCGCCGCATTATAGATCGGCTGGTTCAACGTGACCATTTGCAGCAGGCTGCGGCCGCGGTTGCCGACGTATCCGACATCGACAACGAAGTTATCACCGACCTCCCACTGAACGCCCGCGTTGAACTGATGCACCATCGGCGTTTTGAGCTGGGGATCGACGAAGACACCCGCGACCGGCACGCCGACCGTCGGAAAGGCCAGACCCGACAGTGGGGAGGGAATCGTCGCAGCTGTCGGGAAAGCCGACGGCAGCGGCATGTTCACAAACGGATTTGCGAACGTCTGCGTGAATCCCGGCAATCCAACTCCCAAAGCGAAGTAGGGGAAGTTGAAGAGCTGGGAGTTCGCAAAGCGAGTCGAGATCCTGTCGTAATAGAGCCCGTATCCACCGCGAATCACAATGTGCTGCGTCGCTTGGTACGCGAGGCCGATCCGGGGAGCAAAATTGTTCTTATCGGTGGGAACGAGCGTGTTCGCCACCTTTGGCACGTTTGCAAGGGACCCGTTGCCAGCCTGGACGATACCGTTTGGCGGCTGTGCCGGAGTGGCGGTCGTTCCCACGACGACGGAATCGGGAAGGAGATTTACGAGCCTTCCCATCGCATCGCTGGGTAATCCGTAGTAGTCGTAACGCAGTCCGAGGTTGAGGGTAAGCTTAGGCGTGACCTTCCAATCGTCCTGAATGAAGAAATTCATATCTTTCACCTTGAACGATCGGTCGAAAACACCGGACCCCAACAATGATACGGTCGTCGCGAAGCTTCCTCCCGCCAGGAATGCCGCAAAGCTCGGGAAGTTGATCTGCCCGCGCGAGAACGCATTGAAGTAAAACTTCACGCTCGACTGCCGGTACTCGCCCCCAAAGCGGATTCGGTGATTGCCCTCGGTCCAGGACAGCGTGTCGCCGAAGGTATGCGCGCTGATCCTCGACGACTGATCGGAGAGCGGGGCACTGCCAAAGAAGAATTGCGAATCTGCACCAAGAACGCGGATCGTCGGGGCACCGGGATAAAGGCCTCCCAACGGACTGGTGATGCCCAGGCTCGATGCCGAAAACGGCTCCTGCGGAACGCTCGTCACGAGCAGCCGGCTGAAGCCATAGCGGGCCTGATTCACGAGCTTTGGCGAGAAGACGTAAGTGTCCGTCACTGAGTACAACCGCTGGTTGATCTTTAGGTTCCCGCCAAAGCCGACGAGCTGATTCACCCCGTTGCCGAGACCGGCGAAATTGTAATTCGCCTGAAATGTAGGATTATTTGCCAGGTAAAATTTGGCAGACAGGCTGTGCTTCTGCGAGAAGAGGATATCGCCGTTCATGTTGCCCTGGTTTTCTTTGAACGTCGACTCTCCCGACTGCGGCACGGTCACGGCCGCGAATGGTGTTGCGGTCGAGGCAAGGCCTGACGAGGGGATCGCGTACTGGCCGTTGGGGAGCTTGGCGTTAAGGATCGCCACGGAAACGGCATTCGGCACGATGCCGAAGGTCGTCTGCAGAGCCGAGGCCGACCGGTTGTCATCGCGAAGTCCGGCCGGAACGACCGGGGAGGTCAGACTGTTGGTCAGACTAACGCCATTTCGCTCCTGAGTATGCTGGAACGATCCGAAGAAGAACACTTTGTCGCGAACCAAATGGCCGCCAAGAGCTCCGCCGAACTGGTTTCGCGTCGCAACTGGTCGGGCGATGCCTCGGGCTTTAATAAAAGGATCGTTCGCGTTGAGAGCTTTGTTCCTTAGAAACTCGTAGGCGCTCCCGTGAAAGTCGTTCGATCCGCTGCGGGTGATCGCCTCGATGGACCCGCCGGCATTTCGACCGTACGACGCGTCATAGAGCGACGTCTGAACGATGAATTCCTGCAGGCTATCGGTCGCCGGCACCGCGATATTGGGCGTCGAATTGGTTCCGATGGAGTTTGCATCGACGCCGTTGATGCGGACGTTGTTGCTGGTCGTCCGCTGTCCGTTTACACTGATCGTCGCGTCGCCCCGTCCTAGATCGGTCGAATTCGTGACCGAACTTTGCGCACCAGGCGATAGCGCAAGCAATTGCTGGAAATTCCTTGACGGCAGAGGCAGTTGACGGATCGTTTCGCCGGAGACCGTACGCCCGTTCTGGGAGGTCTCCAGCTGCAGAGTCGGAGCGGCGATATTTACAGTCGCGATGTCACCGCCGACGCTGAGGTTAACGTCTGCAGGTGTGATCTGGCTAACATTCACGACCGCGTTCAGACTCACCGGCTTGAACCCCTGTCCGGCAACCGAAACGGTGTAATTCCCGGCGGGCAGCAAGGTGAATGAGTAGATACCATCTTCATTCGTCGTTGTCTCACGCGTAAAGTTGGTCGCGGTATTCGTGACTTTTACCGCGGCACCCGTGACCACCGCACCGTTCGGATCCGTTACCGTGCCGCTAAGGCCTCCGGTCCCGCCCTGGGCAATGAGAGTTGCTGCTGACAACAGCAGCAGACTCAAAACGGCTATCGATCTATGTAACATTTCTTTGCCTCCAAATAAAAATGAACGTTCGTTTTTTTTCCTCCAACACGGGGAGGTCGATTCTTAAGTTCTTCAAGGCCTATCCGGCTGCCTTATTCGCTGTTTTCTTAAAGCGTGCCAGGCTCGCCTCACTCAGCGTGCCATAAGCGAAGATCTTTGTAATATGGTTGAGCGCCTGCTCGTCCGTAAGTCCCATGTGGTGGTTACCGCCAAACAACTTCTCCACAAGAAAGTAGTTGAAGAACTGCATGTACGCCGCCGTGAATGCCGGCGCGGGCTCGACCCCGACCCGCAGATCGCCGCGCTTTTCAGCATCCCGGAATCGGCGTCCGAATATTTTTCTGAACCGATCGCTGACCCCGTCGAACATTTTCCTAAAATGCTGATTTTGGAACTCGAGCACATCGATGTACATGAGCAGCCAAAAGTCCGAATGATCATCTACCAGCCGTCCGACATTCGAGCCGAGCTTGCGTAAGCTCGCGGGCTCCATCGGTTCGTCGATCTCGTCAAAGATCGCCCGCAGCTCCATGTCGATCACGCCAAGATATCGGTCAATTATCGACTCAAAGATCGCGTCCTTCGTCGCGTAGTAATTATAAAGATTACCTAACGAAACGCCCGCGCGCCTTGCGATGTCACGCATCGACGTCGCATGAAAACCGTGTTTGATGAACAGTTCTCTTGCAGCGTCCTCGATTATTGCCATCCTTTCTTGAATGGCCTCGTCGCTTAGCTTAGGCATTAAAAAAACGAACGCTCGTATTTGTATACGGGGTCGCTACCCGATTGTCAAGCACAAAATTGGATGTTTTCCTCTGCTAGGCCGTAGGCAGGCGGGGGTAGCGATCGTTCCGCGGACCGGAGTACGTGGCGACGCTAAAATTCGGCGTCGGGGTTTATTTAAATTAATTTTTCAGGTGAGGTATGATGAGCGTACACAAATTCATCTTTTTGTCGCACTTTTCGAGAAATCGGTATCGATACAAAGACAGTGGCCCGCAGCGGGGGGTCCCATATCGAAATAGCCGACAAAGCCTCTATGAGAATGGACGAAAACGCCCCGATCGTTTACGTCGTCGATGACGACAGAGCCATTCGCGAGTCGCTTGAAAGCCTGCTTCGCTCGGTCGGGTTCCGCGTTTCGGTTTTTGCCTCAGGGGCGGAATTCCTTGAGACGAAGCGGGAGGATAGCCCGAGCTGTTTGATCCTCGACGTGCGTCTTCCCGGTTTGGGTGGGCTTGATCTACAGAGCGAGATCAGCCGCTCCGGCATTGAGGTCCCGGTTATCTTCATCACCGGACACGGCGACATTCCGATGACGGTCAGGGCCATGAAGGCAGGCGCGATAGAATTTCTTACCAAACCCTTCCGTGAACAGGATCTGCTTGACGCTATAGCTCAGGCGATCCAGCGCGACGGCGACGACCGACGGGCGCGCGGCGAGATCGCCGAACTGCAAACACGATTTGAAACATTAACCCCACGTGAGCGCGAAGTGATGCAATGGGTTGTCGCCGGCCTACTCAACAAACAGATCGCAAATCGCCTGGGCGTAAGCGAAATTACCGTCAAAACTCACCGAAGCCAAGTCGTCCAAAAAATGAAAGCTGATTCGGTCGCCGACCTCGTGCGCATGTCGGAACGGCTCAATTTGCCAACCGCAAAAGTTTAACCAACCTATACTTAGGTATAGGAATTCCTTCCTAACGCATAATAGTTTTTCCCCATCCGGCCCTGATAACCTTGCTGCAAATGACGGACGGGATAGAAGAATCCAAAGGAAAGTCTACAGCATTCGTGGCAGTCGTTGACGACGACGAATCAATGCGGGAGGCCACCGAAAGCCTACTCAAATCGGTCGGTTTCCGAACGGCGATCTTCGCTTCGGCGCACGATTTCCTGAAGGCTGGGGGAGAACTGAAACCGGATTGCTTGATCCTCGACGTGCGAATGCCGGGTATGAGCGGAATCGAATTGCAGAAAAGACTTATCGCCGAAAATCGGGACATATCGATCGTGTTCCTCTCGGCACACAGCGAAAGGGGATCGAGGGAAAAAGCGCTAGCGGCCGGGGCGATAGATTTTTTAGCAAAGCCATTTAACGAAGACTCATTGCTCAAGGCAGTAAAGGTAGCGATAGAAAGAAAAGAGAACTGAGGAGATAGATCATGTTGACGAGTGTCAGAACAACCGAACATACGGGCGATTATTACGGTGGTTCTCCCAACGCTGCAGGCAGCAGCAGTTTTCGCGGCGACACCCATCGTCTCGCGAACGTCACTCCTCCCAAAACGAATTACAGTGAAATTGTCGGCGACAGCGAGCCGATCAGACGGCTTTTGCAGAGAATCGAAACGGTATCGCCGACGGACGCGACGGTTTTGATAACGGGCGAAACCGGCACAGGCAAAGAGCTCATCGCCCGGGCGATCCATATGCATTCAAAGCGCCGTAGCGGAGCATTTATCAGCGTAAACTGCGCGGCCATACCTCAGCCGCTGATCGCGTCAGAACTGTTTGGCCATGAAAAAGGCGCATTTACCGGAGCGATGCAGCGGCGTTTGGGGCGTTTCGAACTTGCGAATGGCGGAACGATCTTTCTTGACGAGGTTGGCGACCTTCCCCCTGAAACGCAGGTAGCTTTGCTGCGAGTCCTGCAGGAGCGCGAGATCGAACGCGTCGGCGGTACGAAGTCGATCGATATCGATGTCCGCATTATCGCCGCGACTAACCGCGACCTTGAGTCAGCGATCGCCGACGGTGAATTCAGAAGCGATCTATTTTACAGACTCAACGTTTTCCCGGTCGAGATCCCTCCTCTGCGTAACAGAAAGGATGACATACCTCTGCTTGTGGAATACTTCATTGACCGCTATGCACAGCAAGCGGGAAAGAAGCTGGATCTTCCGGACAAGCGCACTATAGACTTGCTTACTTCGTACTCATGGCCCGGCAATGTGCGAGAGCTTCAAAATATTATCGAACGCTCGATCATCATCTGCGATGGCAGGACCTTTGAGGTGGACGAAAGTTGGCTAAGCACCAGGCAAATTGAGACCGGCCCGGCGGCGTCATCTTTCGCGGCCGCGCTGATCGGTCAAGAGGTCGTATTGATCGAATCGGCCCTTTCCGATTGCCGCGGCCGTGTCGCCGGCCCATTGGGAGCCGCGGCGAAGCTTGGTATGCCGGTCTCGACGCTCGAATCAAAGATCAAGTCTCTTAAGATCGATAAATTTCGTTTTCGCTCCGCCGGAACGCAGTAAAGAAATCTTTCATGAAGGTTGGCTGCTCAAACGAGCCCGCCCGGTCACCGCTTTATCAGATGTCCGATAGATCAGCAACGGAAAGACCACAACCTTTAACGTCCGCTAGCATTGGGAATGCTCTCAAATGAAGCCGTTCGTCCACCCGAGTTTAATATGCCTGGAGGCACTGCTTATGCGAGTCTTGTCGAGAGTTTAAATCTGTGCGAGAATCCCGATTCGACACTCTCAGTCACGATTTCGACCTCCCATTGTAAACAGAAGGGGTGTTGAATCATGATTTCCTCTTTCTCAGCAAGTCCTTTCCCCGGTGAGCCGTGGCGCGGGTGGGCTCTTGTTCTGATCCTCGTTTTGT
Organism: Acidobacteriota bacterium; assembly: GCA_019247455.1. Classification (GTDB taxonomy): domain Bacteria; phylum Acidobacteriota; class Blastocatellia; order Pyrinomonadales; family Pyrinomonadaceae; genus OLB17. The sequence continues at coordinate 25,630 of JAFAOW010000158.1, forward strand.
GTTTTGTCCGCGAGGGGTTTGCCCAGCAGCCCTTCGGCACCATCGTCGGCACGGTGACTGACTCGACCGGCGCTACCCTCTCCTCAGTTACCGTCGCTATCACGAATGCGGAAACGCAAGTCAGTCAAGTGGTCGTGACGAGTGCCACCGGCGACTATTCTGTGCCCTACCTCGCGAGCGGGACATACACCATAAAGATGGAACACCCGGGGTTCCAGGCAGCGATGATAAGCCAGGTCATGGTTCGCGCAGCCCAAACCACACGAGCCGACATCCGTATGGAAGTAGGAGAGGTCACGGAAGTCGTTGAAGTGTCGGCTGCATCTGCTGCTCTCCAGATGGATTCGGCTGCTGTCGGCACCACGATCGACTCCAACGCCGTGAGCGATCTGCCGCTGAACGCGCGTACGTTCGCACAACTAGCAACCTTAGTGCCTGGGGTTGCGCCGCAGGGTGCCGTTAATATCGGCACGGACCGGAAACGGGGATCGATCGGAACAGCCTTCGCTATTACGGCCAATGGCTTTGCCGACGTGCAAAACAGTTTCATTTTCGATGGCGTACCGGCGATGGACCTGGACAGCTATAATTTCGCGTTCTCCCCCTCGATCGACGCGATCGCCGAGTTCAAAGTCCAAACCAACTCGTATTCAAGCGCCTATGGTGGAGAGCCAGGCGCACAGGTCGATGTCATAACCAAATCGGGCACGAACGGCTTTCATGGGACGCTGTGGGAGTTCAACCGGAATGATGCCCTCGCCGCGCGCAACTATTTCAGTCCGACCAAAGCCCGGCTCAATCGGAATCAATTCGGAGCAAATTTAGGCGGGCCGATTCGTACGAACAAAGCCTTCTTCTTCTTCAATTGGGAATCCGGCCGACAAGTCCAAGGCACGGCGAGCCAGTTATTGTCGGTCCCTCCCGAAGCTTTTCGGACGGGTGATTTCTCTTCTGTCCTACCCGTTGGGATCATAATCACGGACCCAAAAACGGGTCAACCATTCTTTAATAACAAGATACCTTCCGATCGCATTGATGCCAATGCAAAAACATTCTTGGGGTTCACGCCCGTGCCGAATCAAAGTTCCAACGCTCTTGGTGCAAATGACTTCCTGACACAGAGTTTTAGCAATCGGACCAAAGAGGATCAGTATGTAGCGCGCGTGAACTACAACCTTTCATCTCGCGATACGCTTTCTACACGATACATTTACGATCAACTCGCGACTCCTAATGAACCGCCGACATTCGGAAACGATGAAACCATTAATACGGCAAGGGGCCAGAACGTAGCTGCCGATTGGACGCATACGTTTTCTTCCCGATTCGTCTCGAACGCCCTATTCGGTTGGAACCGTTTTTTCGAGCGGCAGGTGCTGGGGACTACGAACAAGGCGGGATATGACATCGCTTGCGGACGCATGCACCTTCCTATGGTCGCGTGTGACGCTTTTAACTATGGACCACCGAACATCCAGGCCGGTTACTCTGTTTTTGCCGTACGAGACAATGGCCCTCGGGATCGCCTGAATCAGCGCTTGTCTGTGGATGTGAAAAACTCCTTCCAGGTCGGACGCCACTTGCTCGATTTTGGCGGTTCCGCCTATCGGCTTAATTGGACGTTTCACGAGGTCGTCTTTCCCCGGGGCATATATCTTTTCGATGGGGCGCAGACGGCGCCCGCGGGCACGGCTCCAACTGCCGCGCACCAGTTCGCCGATTTTCTTTTAGGATTGGCGCACGGGCTGATACTCTCTCCGACGCCGTTCAGTATCTATGACAACAGCTGGAACACTAACCTATATTTCCAGGACAGCTGGCGCGTTGCTGAACACTTAACGCTCGATCTGGGCTTGCGTTGGGACCTCTTCATGCGACCGATCGAGAAGCGAGGCAATGTTGCCAACTATTTTATGAACAGTAATGGCGGACTCATCGCGTCGGGCAAATTCCTTATCGCGAATCGTCCCGCCGACTGGTCAAAGGCGCTGGTGCTCAACGATTATCGCGATTTTGGCCCGCGCCTCGGGCTGGCGTGGACGCCGAGAAAAAGCACCGTCGTGCGTGCAGGCTTTGGCCTCTACTACTCCCCCGAGATCTCAAACTCGTACACGCTCATGGGGCTCAACGCTCCCTTCAATCAGTTCGTCAACGTGGTGGCCGGCGCGGCGAGCCCCATTGAATATGGCAACCCTTCAGCCGTGAACCCGTTGTTTGCCGGCGCGGGCGCGCTCGGGGCGTTTGGCGTAGCCCCGCAACTCCGAGACTCGCGTGCGTTTCACTGGAACGTCACCGTCGAACAATCGCTGCCCGCCAAACTTCTCCTGAACGTCGGTTATGTAGCGACGCATGGCGACCGTTTGACGAATTTTTGGGACGCGAATCGCGCGATCAAGCCAACTCTGCCGGGTACGCCCATTGTCAGGCCCAATGCCGGTTTTGGTGCGATATTCATGGCGGGCTCGATCGGCTCGTCGGATTACCGATCCTTGCAGGTGCAGTTGATCCGGCGCGTCAGAACGGGCCTCAACTTGATGGCGGCCTACACGTTCGCCAAGGCGGTTGGCGACACCGACGGCGGAAATTTCGGGTCGGCCTATGGCACGAACCAGATTCAGGATGTTTTCAACATCGATGGCTCGCGGTCGGTCCAAAGCTTCGACATTCGACATCGGCTCTCGGCGAGCTTACAGTACGAACTGCCTTTTTTCGACAGCCGGCGCGGATTGGCTCATCAGCTTTTTGCGGGCTGGCAGATCAATGCGATCATCACGGCTCAGACTGGCATTGGAAATGGAGTGAGCTACGGCAACGACACATCGAATACAGGAGTTGGCTCGCGGCCGGACATGATCTCTAACCCTGTACTCCGGAGATCACAGCGCTCGGCTCAGCGGTGGTTCAATACCGGCGCGTTTGTGGCGCCGCCAGCGGGCAGATTTGGCAACTCGCCGCGTCTGAGCTTTCACAATCCGGGTCTCAATAACGTGGACTTGATGGTAGGAAAGAAATTCCGGGTTCGTGAGGGTCTCACTGCGGCTTTGCGGGCAGAATTCTTCAATGTCTTTAATCACACGAATTTCAAAGACGTTGACAATAGACTCACGTCACCCGGCTTCGGCTCCATCATTTCAGCGGCTGACCCACGCATTATACAGCTAGGGTTGAAGGTCTCTTTTTAGGGTGGTCGATCTGAAGAGGGCTCGTTGCTTTCCGGAAACCCCATCGTTGGCACATATATGAATAGAGTCGACATGCCGCGATGGACCTTGATGACGGCGGTCATTCTTCTCCTTTTCTGGACTCCTGCCTCAGCGCTCAATCCTGAAATCGACATACGTCAATACGCACACAGGGGGTGGAAGATCGCCGACGGCGCCTTCAACGCTGGTGTCATTTTCGATGTCGCCCAGACGCCTGATGGTTATCTCTGGGTCGCCACCGACGCAGGCTTGTTCCGTTTCGATGGCGTTAGGAGCGCTCCATGGCAGCCGCCGGCGGGAGCGGCCCTGCCAAACAACGACGTCAGAGTTCTGCACACGGCGCGCGACGGCACGCTCTGGATCGGAACGTCTCGAGGAGTTGCGAGTTGGAAAGAGGGAGAGCTGACTCGCTATCCGGTGGTCGACGGGCTCATCGTCGAGTCGCTTATCGAGGACCACGAGGGAACGATCTGGGTCGGAACCTCGACCGCGACCGTCGGAAGATTGTGTTCGATCCAAAACGGCAAAACGGAGTGCAACGACTACGGGGGGCGTTTCGGCGCAGGAGTGACCGCTGTTTACGCAGACAGTCGGGGCAACGTCTGGGCGGGCGCGCGGACTGGCCTATGGCGATGGCTGCCTGGCCCGCCCACTCTTTATTCACTGCCCGATCCGGACTTCCGGATCAACGCCATGATCGAGAGCGATGACGGGGGCATCCTGGTTACCAAAGACACCGGGATCACAAACGTGAGAAACGGCCAGATCGAGCCGTTTCCGCTTCCTCGCGGCTTGGAGTTCAAACCCGGCTGTCTACTCCGCGATCGCGACGGCGGCCTCTGGATCGGTGCGGTCGTTGATAGCGGCTTATTGCATATCCATAACGGCCGATTTGATCTCTATTCTCAATCCGACGGACTCTCCGGCAACACGGTGCCGGCGCTTTTCGAAGATCGGGAGGGCAGCATCTGGGTGGCAGCGGCGGACGGCCTTGATCGCTTTCGCGAGTTTGCCGTGACGACAATGTTTGTCGACCAAGGATTGTCGAGTCACGGTGTAGAGTCGGTGGTGTCGGCAAAAGACGGCACGATCTGGATCGCGACCGACGACGGCCTGGATAAATGGAACAATGGCGAGATCACCGTTTATCGCAGAAGAAGCCCTCCGAGCGGCTCGACGGCGAGCGCTCCTGCTAGGAATTCCAGGGTCGTTCGCACGATCATTGACCGGGGATTGCCGGCCGATCTACTGACCTCTGCATTTGAGGACAGTCTCGAGCAGCTCTGGGTAACGAGTGAGAGCGGCGTCGCGATACTCAAGTCGGACCGTTTTGTCCCGGTGAGCTCGCTGCCGCACGGGCTCGTGCGGTCGATAGCCGAAGATCGCAAGGGGACGGTCTGGCTGAGTCAGCAGCAAGGGCTGTTCGGGTTGCGCGAGGGACGGGTTGTCGAACAGATCCCGTGGTCTACCTTCGGGCACGAAGAGCCGGCCACGGCTCTGGTCCGCGATGACGTGGACGACGGCGTGTGGCTGGGGTTTCGTGACGGCAGCATCGCTCGGTTCACACAGGGTCGAGTTGCCGCGACATACGCGACGGGCGAAGGGCTTGCCACGCTGTATGCCGACGCGAACGGCGGGGTATGGGCAGCAACCGACGCCGGCTTAAGCCGGATCAAAGACGGTCAAGTGCTCACATTGAACAGTCAAAACGGATTGCCGTGCAGCACGGTTCACTGGATGATGAAAGATGGGGCAGGCGCGGTCTGGTTATATACGGCATGCGGCCTGATCCGCATCGCCGAGTCCGACCTGGATGCCTGGACCGCTAGTTCCACTTCGAAGCTGCAGGCGACGGTTTTCGACGCCGTCGACGGAGTACACAGCCAGCAATTTCATTACGGTTACAGCTCTCTCGTCACCATGTCGCCGGACAGCAGGCTGTGGTTCGTGTCGTCCGGAGGGTTGAGTGTCATCGATCCCGCTCGAATTCCATTCAACGCCACGCCGCCTCCGGTGCATATCGAGCAGATCATCGCGGACCGGCAAGCCTATGCCACGGAGCACGGACTGCGACTGCCGCCGCTGTCTCGCGATGTGGAGATAGACTTTACGGCACTCAGCTTCGTTGCTCCGGAAAAGGTGCGATTCCGTTACAAGCTTGAGGGCTACGACGACGACTGGCAGGAGGCGGGCAACCGTCACCAGGCGTTCTACACCAATCTGCCGCCGCGCGCCTATCGCTTCCGCGTACAAGCGTGCAATAACAGCGGCATCTGGAACGAAGAAGGCGCGCTGCTGGATTTCTCCATCGCCCCGGCCGTCTATCAGACGATCTGGTTCCGCCTGTTTGTCGCCGCCGCCCTGCTCGCATTGCTGGTGGTGCTCTACCGCCGTCGCATTCACCGGCTGCGGCAGCGCGAGAGGGAGCTTCAACAGACCGTCGAGACCATGCCGGCGATGGCCTTTATTGCGCTGCCGGATGGCGCTCGCCTCTTTGTCAACCAGCGTTGGGTGGACTATACGGGCTTGAACGTCGAGCAGGCGTCGGGCAGCGGGTGGCAGGCGGCGGTACATCCAGAGGACCTCGACCGCGTGCTCAAGAAATGGCGAGACGCGCTTGTAAGCGGCGAGCCGTTGGAGTATGAGATGCGGCTGCGCCGGACGGTAGACGGGCAGTACCGCTGGTTCCTGACACGGGCCGTGCCGCTGCGCAACCGGAGCGGCGAGATCGTCAAATGGTACGGCGTCACAACTGACATCGAAGAGCGCGAGCGGCTGAGACAATTAGAGTCTGAGATGGCGCACATCAATCGGGTAAGCATGCTTGGAGAGCTGACAGCATCGCTCGCTCACGAGATCAGGCAGCCTATCGCAGCCGCACTCACCAATGCCAACGCCTGTATGCGCTGGCTCAAACACGATCCCCCAGACCTTGAGGAGGTCCGCGCGGCAGTTGATCGTATTTCCCGCGACGGCAATCGTGCAGCTGAGATCATTACGCGCTTGAGGTCCTTTTATACAAAAGGAGTTCCGCCAAAACGCGAATCGGTCAATGTTAACGATATCGTCGCCGAACTGGTGATGTTACTGCGCAGCGAGGTGGACCGTCATGCGATCACGATGCGAACGGATCTAATGGAGGATTTTCCGGCTGTTCGGGCCGACCGCGTACAGCTGCTGCAAGTCCTAGTGAACTTGACGCTTAACGCCGTTGACGCGATGAGAGAGACCGGGGGCGAGCTTACGATCAAGTCGCGGTACGAGGACGGGCAAGTGATAGTCTCGGTCAGCGACACTGGGATCGGACTCCCTCCGGAAACAATAGAAGACATATTTAGCGCGTTCTTTACGACAAAAGCGCATGGCACGGGTATGGGACTGGCCATCAGCCGCTCGATCATCGAGGCGCACGGCGGCCGCTTGTGGGCTACCATCAACGACGGGCCCGGGGCGAGTTTCCATTTCAGGATACCCGGCGAATCCCACAGCGATCTTGTGTGAGCGTAAGAGTGCATACGATGGACCTGGAAAATTCCCGCGCTCGCTGCCCTACGACCAACCTCACAAAGACCTGAGCGCTAAATAGCGTAGCCTGCCAAGGCTGACGGGCTACGCTATTGTGAATATTGGCTCCGCAGGTAAGACTCGAACTTACAACCCTTCGGTTAACAGCCGAATGCTCTGCCATTGAGCTACTGCGGAATATGGCACGCCCTCTCGGGCGAACTTCAAGAGTAAAAACTTGGGCGAGTCTTGTCAAGATTCGCCCGAGCGAGTTACGGTCTACTTGTCGTCTACGGGCGGCTTGCCCGGCAGAACGTAACGCAAGCTAATAATACCCATAAAGTTATGGGCGTTCTTTGGGGCACCAGCCGGCACAAACCATGGTGCCCGCGTAATGTATGAACCCTGGCCTACCCATTGCAGAGCGCCCAACTCAGGATCGCGCCACACGGTGTAGGTATAGCCGACAGTACCCTGTTGAAAGGCCCGTATCGCCGAGTTAGGTGAATTCGTGCCACCAAAACCAGCGAACCGCCCGGGGACGGGATTAGTGGGATCCGCCGGAGCGTTCCGCTCGAAGTACGCGATCCCGTAGTAGCCGTCAAGCGTCAGTTTGTCATTCACCTTGTCCTCGAATCCGAATAGACCCGAGTATGACTTGACCAGCGATATAGCGGTTGTGAAAGTGGTCGGTCCTGTCTGGATCGGGACGATGACCACGTCCGGACCAAGGCCGCCGAGATAACGTCCTCCGCCCGCGCTGCCATATACGTCGCCGACCAGATGGAAGCCCTTCGCCACCTCGAGATTGAAGTTGGCAAAGGCACCGCCCCCCATCTTCGTATTGTGTGTGAACGAAACGCCGCCAACCGGCAGGATCGAATTCCTGAATGCACGCATGAAGCCGCCGCCTTCGACGTGAAAATGGCGGGTTCCGTGAGAATCATACGCCACTTTTCCAATGACGTCGGGCAACAGGTTTGGGGCCCCGGGATTGTTTGCGGCGTCATACTGAGGGCCCAGCTGAGCATTGAAAGCGAATGGGAAGATCACCTCGCCCACCCCCACGAATTGCTGGGGATTCTCCGCCGCGACAGCCAGCTGTAGATTGTCGTTGGCGTGATAGACGAACCTTATGCCGGCCTGTCGGGCCCAGGGAAGTCCGACCTGGAACGCCTGGTCGTTATTCAACGTTACGAACACATTGTCATTCAAGGGCCCGGCGCCCTCGCGGTTCGGTGTCATCAAACTCCAGGTTTGACCCGCGACCATCTCGAATTTGTTGTGCCGGTAATCGAGCCAGAATTGCCGGAGCCGGTTGGTCGTGGAATTCGATGAAACAAAAAGGTTCGCCGGATTGTTCCCCGCGAAATCCGTCTCCATATAAGCGATCACGTGAGCGTCTTTTACGTCGGTGTCGAAGCGAAGCCCGAAGCGCGAATTCTGCGCGTGAAGACGGAACTCACCAACATGACCTGAGATCGTGTTGTTGTAAGGAATGGCATTGAAGTTGGTAAAGCTGACGCTGCCGGTATTGGTCGATCTGAAGACCGCTGTAAGGTCGACCATTCCCACCGGAGTTATCGTGGTCTTTGGGCCGAGATGAATGGTCAGCGGCGTGTCGTCGCCGCGGCTCTTGTCCCTTGCCGTGGGCGGTGTACCAACATAAGGCCGAGTCCCGCTATCGGGCACGACTCCAGTCGCCGCAAACGAAAGCTGCTTTTGAAGCGAATCTATTTTTTGCTGCTGACTGTCGACGATCTGCTCCATCTTGCTTAGTTTGTCGGCGAGGGCGGCAAGCTGTTCGTCGGTCGTCGGAGCCCTTTTCTCCGTTTCGGCCTTGGACGCAGGCATCTTCTTAGTATCGTCGTCGCTGCCGACTTTTCCAGCGGTGATCATTGCCTTCGCTGGGGGCGCGGTTTGGCCATAGGCCAGACCGGCGAAGATCAGACCGAAAAGTAGGGCGATGCCACATTTATATAGTCTTTTCAGTTGCATGAAACCTCCGTAGATAGGTTATTGGTTGAATGGATATGACCCTTGTCACAAGCGGTCAGTCAAAAAAGTGGAAGGTTATGAAAGGCAAATAACGCAAACTACCTGCGCATACTACGCCCCGCAAAAATCAGGTGTCAACGTTTTTTATTTTATTTATAAACAGCACTTCTGCTTTCGATAACAGCTCCTTGTTGGAGTAGTTTCGAATGGTCCGTATAATGGGCTAAAAAAGGAACGTCCTCATTACGCCAACTTGCACCACGAACTCATACTGATCCTCGATTTTGGCTCGCAATACACTCAGTTGATAGCCCGCCGTGTGCGGGAACAAGGGGTTTATTGCGAGATCCATCCGTTTCACCTCTCTGAAGGTGCGATAGCCGAAAAGCGTCCGAAAGGCATCATTTTGTCGGGTGGCCCGGCGAGCGTGACCGATGAAAATGCTCCGAGGATCCCCGCGAGCTTTTACGAGAATGCAGGCGCTCCGATCCTGGGCATCTGTTACGGAATGCAGCTTGCCGCGGTAGATCTTGGCGGTGAGACTGCCCCCGCGGCCCGCCGGGAATACGGTCACGCAAAAGTCAAAGTATTGAGCGGCCAGACAGCATTGTTCCAGGGCCTGCCGTTTGAGCTCGATGCGTGGATGAGTCACGGCGATCATGTGACGCGGCTGCCCGAGGGGTTCACGTCTACGGCGACGACCGGTGAAGTCGTAACGGCGATGGAAAATCCCGGCCGAGGTATCTACTGTGTTCAGTTTCACCCCGAGGTCTCGCACACTCCTCTCGGAAAAGAAGTTCTGCGAAACTTCCTTTTCAACATCTGCGGATGCAAAGGCGACTGGACGCCTGCATCTTTTATTAAAGAAGAGATCGAGGCGATCAGGGCGACCATCGGGCACAACGACCGCGTAGTGTGCGGGCTCTCGGGGGGCGTTGATTCGACAGTTGCTGCGGTTCTTGTGCACGAGGCGATCGGCGAAAGGCAAACGTGCATTTTTGTGAACAACGGCCTACTGCGAGATCGCGAGTTTGAGGACACGCTTGAGATCTATGAACAGAACCTTCACTTAAATGTTGTCGGCGTTGATGCCTCCCAGCAATTTTACGAAGTGCTTGCCGGCGTGGCCGACCCCGAGAAAAAGCGAAAAGCGATCGGCGCGAAATTCATAGACGTTTTCGATGCTGAGGCGCGCAAGATCGGCGGCGTGAAA
>JAFAOW010000178.1 GCA_019247455.1 Acidobacteriota bacterium
CGGGCCATCAGGCATCTTGAGAAGGACCGTGTCGTGATCTTTGCAGCCGGGACCGGCAACCCCTACTTCACAACGGATTCGGCTGCGGCGCTCAGGGCCCTTGAGATCGAGGCGGACGCGATCCTTAAGGGAACGAAGGTTGACGGCGTCTATACCGCCGACCCGGTCAAGGATCCGGCTGCGAAGAAGTTCAACACGATCACGTTCCAGGAGGTGCTCGAGAAACGGCTTAATGTGATGGATGCATCAGCCATTTCGCTTTGCCGCGACAATGATCTTCCGATCATGGTCTTCAATATGAAGGAAAACGGCAATATCGCGAAAGCCGTGAATGGTGATACCTCCATCGGCACACTTGTCACTAACTGATTATGAGCGTTCAGGACATAACAAAAGAGACTGGCCCGAAAATGGATGCGGTCGTTGAGGATTTCAAACGAAAGCTGGCAAATGTTCGCACCGGGCGGGCAACGGTGGGTCTACTTGATGCAGTTCACGTTGATTACTACGGCACGTCCACGCCGCTGAATCAGATGGCGTCTGTCGCCGTGCCCGAGCCGCAGCTCATCACCGTGCAGCCGTGGGACCTTTCGCAGGTCGCAGCCGTCGAGAAGGCCATCATCGGTGCGAATCTGGGACTCAATCCATCGAATGACGGCAAGATCATTAGGCTGCCTGTGCCGCCGCTCAACGAAGAGCGCCGCAAGCAGCTTGCGAAACAGGTCAGCGAGATCGCCGAGGAGCATCGCGTCGCCGTGAGGAATATCCGCCATCATTCAAATGACCTTCTCAAGAAGCAGCTTAAGGACAGGGAGATCTCCGAGGACGACGAACGCGGCGGACTCGACGAGGTTCAGAAGCTGACCAATACCTACATCGGCAAGATAGACGAGCTTGCTAAGAACAAAGAGCAAGAGATCATGAGCGTCTAAACCACAAGCTCAGACAAACAAAAAACAAGCTTCCGAAACCAAAATCTTCGGAGGCTTTTTTGTGCACAAAAACAACTTCGTATCGTTCAGGATTTGGAGTATATTTGTTTCACCGTACTCCTTTGTTCGCACCATTATGAGAGCCATCATTCGCTGCTGCGTCTGCTTACTGCTCGGGCTGGCGTTTATCGCTAATTCCCTGCCCTGCGGCCCCGGGTACATTACGCCGCTTTTTGACACGACGTCCGCTCCGGAAGACCCATACACGGACTTCGCCGCAGGAAGGCTCGGGATCGTAAAGCCAACATTTCACCGATCGGTGCTGTTTGCGGCCTATCGCTATATTGCGGGTAACGGCCTAACGGGAGACGAGCAAAAGGCCGTTATCGACGTTTGGAATGCCGAGATCAACAACAAGGGATTTGCTGACGAGCCGATCGATGAAACCGTTAAGGCCTGGGTCGCAAAGCGCGCCGAGATCATGGGAAAGGAGGAGGATCCTCCTGAGATCTACGCTGAACGAAGCTACGGCGGGTATGATTTTTTCCCGAACTGCACAAAGAACGCGTTCGAAACAGCGACGGAAACCCTGACCGATCGTGCGAGTGCTCATGGCCCGAACGACCCGAACGTGCGCGCGTGGGTCAAATCCCAGGACGATGTCTTTGAGAATTGTTCTCAAGGCAAACAGACGCCCCCGGCGCTCCCGACGGGAGCTCCCGAATGGCTTCAAAAGGACCACGCTTACCAGGTCGCTGCGGCGGAGTTCTATGCGATGGATTATGAAACGGCGAAAAAGCATTTTGCCGAGATCGCGAGCGATGTCGATTCCCCGTGGCAGCAGACCGCCGACTATCTCGTACTCCGCACGCTTATCCGGCAGGCGAGTCTGACGAAAGCACAGGAAAAGGCAAACAAATATTATGAGGAAGCTGAGGCTCGCCTCCAGCGATTCTCAGGGGGCAAGTTTTCGGCTTCGGCCGAGCGGCTCGAGGGGTTGGTCAAGTATCGCCTTCACCCGAAACAACGCGTCAGCGAGCTTGCAAAGAAGCTTGCCTTCACCGGCGGGAGCGAGAACTTTCGTCAAGAATTGATCGATTACACGTGGCTTCTTGATAAATTCGAGAGCGAGATCCTGACCGCGGAGCAAAAACGTAAAGAAGCCGAAGAAGCGAAGAAGCATCCGGCGAATTCCAATCTCAGCTTGCCCCCACCCGGAACAAGTACAGAAACACCTCAATCAAATACGGGCGTTAAGAAGAACGAAGACGATCTGGAAATAAATCTTTACGCGGAGAACCAGACCTATACGGTCTATGTAGCAGCCGACGCCAGTGACGCGGATGCGATCGCGGCAATGGAGAAGATAGTTGGAAAGCCGCTGACCGATGACCAAAGATCTTCGGTAAAGGCCACGCGCCAAGCCGCCTACGCAGGAAGATTTACGAATGCTCAAAAGGCAGAATATGAAGGCGGGTATTGGGGCGAGGAGAAGATGACCAGGTCGTTGTTGCCCGCGTACCTGCAGCAGGATCCGCTCACGGATTGGCTGTACACGTATCAAATGAAAGGAGCCGACGCGTATCTGTACGCGCTAAAGGAATTCAAGGAGAGCGGCTCAGAATTATGGCTGATGACCGCCCTGACAAAGGCGGATAAGTCCTCGACAGACCTTGCCCGCCTTTTGGAGGCCGCAAATAACGCGAGCCGCACTTCGCCCGCCTACACGACGATCGCCTATCACGCGGCAAGGATCCTTTTGTCGCTCGGCAAAACCGCCGAGGCCAAAAAGCTCGTTGAAGACATGCTCAATGGCGATCAACTGCCGATCTCGGCTCAGAATTCGTTCGTTGCTCTGCGGCTGCAGCTTGCGGCTTCGATGGACGATTTTCTCCGGGACTCGCTGCGTAAACCCTACGCCTTCGACTGGGACGGCCAGACCGCGACGATCGACCAGATCATTGCTGAGGAGAAATCCTATTACGACCCCGAAAATGCCGACGGCAAGACCAAGGAACAATATGACGCCGAGATCGAGGAGAACTACAAGGACAAGCGTGAGTGGCAGTCACGTTCGACCTTCGACGACGATACGATGGATGTGTTCAATCAGCACTTCCCTACCGCGAAACTGATCGAGGTCGAGCAATCTCAGGTCCTGCCGGACTATTTGCGTGGACGCTTCGCGATGGTGATCTGGATGCGAGCTTACCTGCTCGATGACATGGCTACACTCGTGAAGGTCAACGCGGAGCTCGCCAGACTGCACCCCGAACTGCAGGACGATCTGGCAAAGGTCGCCGCATCGAAAACGCAAGCAGCTCTTGACCACTCGGTCTTGTTCCTCATTCTCAAGCATCCCGAGCTGACACCTTATTTGGAGGGCGGCATCGGTCGAGAAGATGACGAGCAGGATGAGTGGAGCGGCGATGACTGGTGGTGCACGCCGTACGAAACCGTCTATAACGAAGAGACTGACTCCGAGCAGCCCGCGCCATTGCCTGCTCGGCCCAAATTCTTGACCCCCGCTCAGAGTCAGCTTGCCCAGAACGAGCACAAGCGGCTCAAAGCGATCGGGGACGCACCAAAATTCCTCGGCAACAAGGTACTTGAGTGGGCGAAAGCCTTCCCGACGGATAAGCGTGTACCTGAGGCCCTTTACATCGTCATCAAGGCTAATGGATGGACGAAATACGGTTGCGGGAATGACGAGGACCTCCAGAAGGAGCTCGAGACGTATTTGAAGAAACACTACCCAAGCAGCCCCTTTATCAAGAAGCTGGCTGAGGACCAGGAAGGAAACCAATAGCCTACTGCATTGGGAGGCCGGAGAAGTCGTAGCTGACGTAGATATTCAGCGCGCTGTCCTTTACTTCTGCTCGCACATCTTTTATTGCTGCCTGCAGCCTCGAACCAGTAGAGGCGATAGGCGTGTCCACCGCGATCTGCTTTCCATCGAGAATGCGGACCGGGTTCACCCGGTTATTCAGGCTGGATTGGACAAGCGTCGTGACGATGCCCGACCAGACTGGGTCAACGCCGTCAAGATTCACAGTCTCGACGTTTATCCGGCCGAAAACGGCCTTTTGATCGGCGTCGTACCTCAACTCTAGATTCGACTGTGCCCATCCGGTGAATGGAAAACACCCGATGGGAGAATTGTAGCTCCCTGCAAAGGCGAGCGGCGCCGCGATCTTATCTCCGTCCAGCCTGATCGCTGTCTGCACGCCGCTCCCCTCGGGCACAATGCGGATCTTGCCGTCACACGGCGGGGCTCCATCGAAGAGAGCATATTGGGGACGGACCGTTGCATCGCCGGACGCCTGGCCGCCGCTCATCTCGAAAGCGGGTTTATTCATATCCCGAAAGATCGTGGTAAGTACCTCGTTAAAAAAGTCCTGCCGGAGCACGATCTGAGCGGTACCTGCCGGCACGTTTCCGTCCGGTTTTTGAATTACCTTCCCAGGGGTTTGGCCCGAGCGCGGCACGCCGACGAAGAGGAAGAACGACGCCAACCCGCCTGCCACAAGACCGATCAAAACGCCGATGAGGAAATTACGCATCGCTTATGGGGTTGCCGACGCACTCGCTGCAGGAGCCGCCTGCTTTAAGGTCTGCGCCAATGCCGTCGAAAGGATGTTAAAGATAAGCTCGACCTGCGCCTTTACCTGGGCGGCGTCGATCTTTTGCAGGTTCGTTGGTGCCGCAAACAGGTCGTCCCCGACCGCGGTGTTGATATCCGTCATTTCTGTGATCAGGCGAATGCCGTTGTAGCCCTGAACATTTCCGCCCGACTGCGACTGCGAAACCGTCTCGGTGTGAAGCGGCAGCCCCGTCTGCTTGTCGATGTACAAATAAGACTGGGTCGCGACCTGGCCGGCCTGCGTATTGGTGTTCGCCGCAGCTGCGTACTGATATTTTACGACGTCGCGGCCATTGTACCTGTCGTCACCGACAAGGGTCATTCCCTGCAGCTTCTTCGCCTGCTCGACGATCTGCTCTGGCATCAGCAGCCTGCGAACGTCTATACCCAAAGAATCTTTATCGAGTTCGGCGTATTGTTTCTTGTCCGGAAGGATAAGATAGTTGGTCCCGTTCTTATCAAGATAGATCACATGGCCGCTCACCGGATTTGTAAACTCCATCCGTCGGTCGGCCCCTTTGCGGGACACGACGGCACTGATCGACGGCAGCTCTGTATTCTGATTTCCGATGGCCTGCAGCTTGAGGCTTACGGTCGCCTGATACTGGTCAGGTTCCTTTGTGTCGACAACGGAGCCGGTCGAGCTGGTGTTCGTATTAGTATTCGAATTCGCGACGGCGTTCGCGTTGGAATTCGTGTTCGTATTTACCGTCGCATTGGGCGCTTGCATTCCGCACCCGATGAGAAACGCCGCAGTGAGAGGAGCGAGAAAATGAACGAGAGATAGCCGCCTTGTCATACCATTACACCCCCTTGTGAACGAATACGATTTCACATCGCACGCCGCTTGGGTGTCAGGTCGCAGACAATCGGATACCGTCGGCTATTTCCCCTTCTTTTGCTCCTGCTCCGCCTTGTACTTGATGAGCTGCTGTTTGAACTCGGTGCACTTCTTGGCGAGGTCCGCGTCGGAAACGTTGGAATTGCCTTTTTTACTATCTTCGACCGCCTTGCGGATCTGCTCACGGATCGTGTCAAAGAATAATGCCTTAGCCGCTTTAGTTATGTAGTTGTCGTTAGGATCATTTGCCTCCTCCGTCATCATGTCAAAGACCTCGTCGCACTCAGGTATACCAATACGCTGGTCGCCAAGCGCGTTGGCAGAAGGAGTTGTCCCAGGCTTAGATCTTGAAGAGAACGGATTGACCGAGCTGCAACCGATAACAAGGGCCAAAAGCAACAAGAGGGCGACGGACAGGGCAATTGAATTTTTCATGGCTTTTTGTCGGGTCTAACGAGGATACGCCGAACGGGGCCGTGAGTTCAATCTTTCTGTAGATTGGCGAATTTCTCGATCAGCTTCTTTTGCCCAAATCCGGGGAAACTGACCGTAAGTTTTGCGTTGTCCCCTGTGCCCTCCCGGCGAAGTATCAGGCCGCGGCCGTACTTCTCGTGACGGACGTGGGCGCCCGGGACAAGACCTGTCTCACCCGCGGCTTGCGTAGATTTTTTGGCCGAACTGCCGGCCGCTCTTAGCCTCTCGAAAGCAGATGGCGTACGTGGATTTTCACTCGTGTCGAGCGAACCGTATCTATTGTCCTTCCCGCTTGAGCGAGCCGCCCGGCTCTTGAAGAATTCCGCGACCGCCTCGGCACTGTTATAAGTTTTGCCTGTGTAGGTATTTTTCGGTTTCGGGGGCGGAGCCTCTCCCTTTAACGCACTCGCGGCGGCGGTCATCGAGGTCGTGCCCCGTGCATATGACAGCCAACTGGATCCAGATGAGAGGTCCTCGATAAGCTCAAGCGGCATTTCGTTGAGGAATTGCGACGGCTCGGCAGCGATCTCCTCGCCATACGTACGACGACGCATCGCATGAGTAACATACAGGATCTTCTCCGCGCGAGTGATCGCAACGTAAGCGAGACGCCGTTCCTCTTCCAGTTCCTTCTCGTCCGTCGCTGATCTTGAATGTGGGAATATTCCGTCCTCGAGGCCCACGAGGAATACGATGGGAAACTCCAGCCCTTTTGCCATGTGAACGGTCATCAAGGTAACGCCGGCGCTGCTGTCGTATTTGTCAGTGTCAGACGTCAACGCGGCGTGATCGATGAAGTCGCGAAGCCCATTCTCCTCCTGCTTGTCATAATCGACCGCAGCGTTTACCAATTCCTCCAAGTTCTCGAGCCGGGCCTCAGCCTCGTCGGTCCCCTCGCTGCGAAGCGAGTTGGCATATCCCGTGTCCTCGATCGCCGCTACGACGACATCCGAGACCGGACGATCGCTGCCCGCATATTCCGACGTTCTACCAATGAGCGCTTCGACCGTCTTCCTGAATGATCTGAGGGCCTCTCTGGCACGCGGGGTCAGCGATGAGGGCTGGGGGTGCTCCGGATCGGTGAGAGTCGCGATAGTCATCCATAGTGAGGAACCGTTCCCTTTCGCTTGCCGCTGCAATTCATCCAGGCTTGTTTTCCCAAGGCCTCGAGCGGGGACGTTTATCACGCGGAGCAGTGCGATGTCGTCAAACGGATTCATCGCTAGCTTGAGATAAGCGATCACGTCCTTCACCTCAGCACGCTCGTAGAATGAGAAGCCGCCGACGATGTTGTAATCGATACGCATCCGGCGCAGGGCTTCCTCAAACAGGCGTGACTGCGCGTTCGTGCGGTACAGCACGGCGATACGGTCGTTAACGTTTCGCCGCTGGTGTTCTTCGATCTGCGAGGCTACGAAACGCGCCTCGCCATCGCCGTCGTAAGCCTGATAATAGAAGACCCGCTCGCCGCCCGGGTTGGCGGTCCACAGCTTCTTTTTCTTTTGATTGACGTTGTTCTTGATGATCGCATCGGCGGTGTCTAGGATCGTCTGCGTCGATCGATAGTTTTGCTCCAGCAGGATCACTTTCGCATTCGAAAAGTGTTGCTCAAATTCGAGAATGTTGCGAATGTCGGCCTGCCTGAATCCATAAATGCTCTGCGCGTCATCGCCGACCACGCAAATGTTTTGCTGCTTCTCCGTTAGGTAGCTGATGAGCGCGAACTGCAAAGCATTTGTATCCTGGTATTCATCGACAAGAATGTACTTGAACTTGTTGTTGTATTTTTCGCGAGTTTCTTCCGAGATCCTCAGCAGCTTGACCGTTTTGATCAACAGGTCGTCAAAGTCGAGAGCATTCGCTGTATGCAGCCGCTCGTCGTACATCTTGAAGACCTTTGCGATGGCGGCTTTTTTCTCATCGCCGTACTCGACCTTTGAGGCATACATTTCATGGTCCTCACCGCGGTTCTTTGCAGAGCTGATCGCATTACGCACGTTGCGGGGAACGGTCTGTTTTTCATCCAAACCGAGGTCCTTGATGCAGGCCTTGATCACCTTGGTAGAGTCGTCAGTGTCGTAGATCGTGAAGGACTTCTTGTATCCCTCATTAAGGTGGTCGATGTCCTGCCTGAGGATTCGCACGCATAGGCTGTGGAAGGTGGAGATGAGTGGCGCCGATGGGAGCTTTTGCCCTTTCAGCAGATACTCGACACGCGAGCGCATCTCGCCCGCGGCCTTGTTCGTAAAGGTGACCGCCAGAATGTTAAAAGGAGCCACTCCTTTTTCCGCAATTAAATAAGCGATCCTGACCGTGATCACTCGCGTCTTGCCGGAGCCGGCTCCTGCAAGGATAAGAAGCGGCCCCTCGGTCGTTTTCACGGCCTCGGTTTGTGGGGGATTTAGGTTTGAGAGAAGGTCCATGTTTGGAGTACCGACTTGAGCGGCTTTCTTTGTAGCGACGAGGCAAACCCTGCTTGGTTCTTGAAACGCTACTTGATCAACGCCTGAATTTCCTTGAAGCTTTCGTGTTTTGAGTCGCCCATTAACTCAAAAAGAGCCATTTCTATCGATGCGGCAATGACGCCGCTCGAGAACATCTTTCGCAGTCCGACTCGGCGATTGTAAGGCACCCGGGAACAAACAGATCCAACGAGTACATGAACCTGATAGCCGCGATCAAGCAGGTCGTGAGCTGTCTGGCTAACGCAGATGTGCGTTTCAAGTCCGCAAAGAAGGACCTGGTTTACGCCAAGTTCTTCGAGTTTCTCGACAAATGGCGCAGCCCCGCACGAACTGAACGCCGTCTTTTCAAAAATGGGATCGTCATCGTTCAAGACCGACTTGATCTCGGCCACCGTGGGGCCGAGACCTTTCGGATATTGCTCGGTCACGATGACCGGCGAACCGAGAATGTGAAAGCCAGCGACCGCGATCGCTATCCTGCCGGCGACATCCTCCAGGTCCGATATCAAACCCCGGAAGGCTTCCTGGACATCAACAACAACGAGTGCCGTCCTGCCCTTTACAAGAATGCTGGGATGGGCCATCCTATCGCCTCGGTATGGGTCCGCTAATGGGCTGCCTGCGAGCGCGGCTCCTGCTCCTTTTGCTGCATCTTCACCGCCTCCCTTTCCGCCCTTTCGCGCATCTCCTTCTTGTACGTCCTAAAGAATGCAAAAACAGCAATTCCGCAAACGATGAGGATCAAGATCATCATCGCTATCACGAAATAGAGTTCGGTGCTGTCAGTGCCGAGCATGGTTCTAGTCTAAGGTCCGAAGTCCAAAGTCCAAAGCGTACTTTGGGCTTTGGACCTTAGACCTTGGACATTGGCCTTTAGCTCGGCGCTTGATTCGGCGGAAATGAGTGCTCAAGGTCATCAAGCAGTCGATGCCGGTAGAAATCGGGTAAGATCTGCACCTTTTTCTCTTTGTTCGTAACGAGATGCAGCGTTTCGCCTTCAGCGATCAGCGTGTCGTCGGAAGCCCGGTGGATCTCGTAAACGAACCGCAGGCTGCGGCTCCTGATCTCACCAACACGCGTTCGGATCGTAAGGACATCCTCGTAGAAGGCGGGCGACTTGTAACGCACGTACGACTCCGCTACCACCATCAGGGCGCCGGCATCATCTTCCATTTCCTTGTAAGAGAATCCGCGGGAGCGGCAGAATTCACTGCGGCCAGCCTCGAACCAAATTAGGTAGTTCGAGTGGTGCGCGATGCCCATTTGGTCGGTCTCCGCATAGCGTACCCGGACCTGGGTCTCATGCCAGCCATCCATAATCAATAGGCCGCAGCGGTAAGCAGAATGCAGGGACAGGCTTTTACTGCCTTTCTGCCACTGCCGACTGCCACCTGGAAAATTGGCTGGGAGACAGGGATTCGAACCCCGATAGGCAGATCCAGAGACTGCAGTCCTACCATTAGACGATCTCCCAGCGTAAGTAATAATTTACGTGGCGGCCTAATGCTTGTCAAACCGTTTTTGCCAAGCAGAAATCCCCTTGTCACAATAGTTATCGATGTCCGACGAAAAGGAAATTCTTTCCAATCGACTCGCCTTTCACGAGTACCACATACTCGATAAATACGAGGCAGGAGCAGCGCTCGTCGGGACCGAGGTGAAGAGCATCATGGCCGGCCGGATACAGCTAAAGGAGTCGTTCGTTCAGATAAAGGATAACGAAGTCTGGCTGATCGGAGCTCACATCTCACATTACTCGCACGGTAACATCAACAACCATGACGTACTTCGTCCGAGGAAGCTTCTTCTTAACCGTCGCGAGATCGACAAACTTCAAAAGGAAACGACCCAAAAAGGGATGACGCTGGTTGTCACAAGGATCTATTGGAAGAATGGCAGGATCAAGTTCGAGATAGGCGTGGCCAAGGGGAAAAAGCTTTACGACAAACGCGAAACCGAGATGAGAAAGACGGTTGAAAAAGAAACGAAAGCTGAGTTGAAACAGCGCTTTAGATAAGTTATAGATATTAAAGAGTTTTTACACTAATTAGACGATTTTACCGAGGTATTGATGAAATTCCAGGGCATGACCGGAAAGTTCACGGAGGCCAATGTCAAAGCATTGGTCGTCGCCGTGTTCAAGGGAGAAAAGGCTGCAAATGACGGCCTCAAAGAGTTCGATAAACTTACCGGCGGCCTCGTCGCCGAGGTAATGAAGTCTGAGGAATTTAAGGGCGACGCAGGGCAGACCGCGTTGCTGCGTTTCAATCCGCGAGGGAAGGTTAAGGCCAGCCGATTGCTGCTTGTGGGAATGGGATCTCGTTCGGATGCCAAGCCGAGCTCGATCGCTGTTCTCTCGGGCACCGCGACACGCTTTCTGCGACAAAGGAACATTCGCAGCTTCGCACTGCTTGCACGCAGCGACGCCCCGGCCATAGAGGTCGCGCAGAATGCAGTCCAAGGCTTTATCACGAGCCAGTTTGAGCTGGACAAATACAGGACAAAAGACAAGAACGACAAATCTGTGACCACATTGATGGTCTGCGTCGACGGCGGCGACCCAGCCGATCTAAAGAACGGCATCGCCCGCGGCCAGGCGATCGGTGAGTCCATAAACTTCACTCGCGACCTCGCCAACGAGCCGCCGAATATTCTCACCCCGACAGAGATGGCCCGCCGCGCCAAGGAAATGGCGAAGGAAATGGGCCTCAAATGCGACATCCTTGACGAGGCCACAATGGTCAAGATGGGAATGGGCTCATTGATGAGCGTTTCCATCGGTTCGGAACAGCCGGCGAAGCTCATCTATCTTCGTTACGATCCCGCAGCGAGTACTGGAGCGCCGGGCGAATTGCTTGCGTTGGTCGGTAAAGGTATTACGTTCGACACGGGCGGAATATCGCTGAAGCCCGGTGAAGGCATGGACGCTATGAAGTACGACATGTCGGGCGGAGCGACTGTGCTCGGCACGATGAGGGCGCTCGCGCTCCTCAAACCCACCGTTCCCGTGATCGGTGTCGTCGCTGCCGTCGAGAATATGCCGGACGGCAAGGCTTCGCGTCCCAGTGACGTGGTCACCGCCATGAACGGAAAGACGATCGAGATCCTTAACACGGACGCCGAGGGACGTCTCATCCTTGCCGACGCTGTTCACTACGCCGAAAAGCAGGGAGCAACGCGTATTGTCGACATGGCTACACTGACGGGCGCCGTGATCATCGCTCTTGGCGATCAGAACACTGGCATCATGGGCAATGACCAGGAGTTTGTCGATGAGCTGATAAGGTGCGCCGCGGACGCGGGCGAGGGATTCTGGCAGCTGCCCGTCAGCCCCGAATACAGTAAGCAGATCAAGTCTGATATCGCCGACATAAAGAACATCGGGCCCCGCGGCAAGGCTGGCACTATTATGGGTGCGGTCTTTATCCAGGAGTTCGTTGACAAGGCAAAATGGGCGCATCTGGACATCGCCGGCACCGCGTGGGCCGATTCTGCAAAACCGCACCAAGCAAAGGGCCCGACCGGTGTCGCTATACGCTCTCTCATTAACCTTGTTGAGAGGTCGCAGTAGGTCTTAAGTGCAACGCTTTATTGGCGAACTCGTTTTTGGCAGGAATATCGCCACGAGCGGACTGGTCGCGGGCGCGATCATTTTTTCAATGGTGTTGGGCTGTGATTGCAGCAAGCAGCTCGGTGCCCTGAATACAAATTCGTCTTCAACTTCGAACTCCTCATCTTCCTCGAACTCCGGCTCGTCAAACTCCACATCGAGTGACGCACCAAAGGTCGATGTTCCATCAAATGCCGCCGTCGAGCAGCTCGTCCTTGGCACTATGGACGAATTTACGGACGCCGTAAGCAGCGGAGACTTCTCACGGCTTTACGAAGATGCGTCTCTGGACTTCCGAAAGACCTACACGCTGGACGAGGTCAAAACGGGCTTTAAGACTTACACTGATAAGAAGAGTATTGTTCTGCCTATTCTCCGAAAGGTCCCGGCGACGACTGCAATTTTTGATCGCACACCAAGTGTGCGAACGGAGAAAGGGCTAAACATTCTGATGGCGTCCGGACGGTTCCCGACAAGCCCGTATAACGTGCGATTCGATTATGAATACGTGCTGCGCGACGGCAACTGGAAGCTGCTCAAGCTCGTCATAAACATCCCATAGACTTTGTTTCGATCTATTTGTCGGGCGCGACTCTTCCCTGCCTTTACTTTTTCCTCCTTTGGTCCTAATCTTCCTTTCAATCCCAAACGAAAAAAGGAGAACGGAATGACGAACTATCAAAATAAGTTTGCAATGCTGAGTGCTTTGGCTGCCCTCATCGTGGTGGGACTTGCGTGCGGTAAATCCACGCCGCCGCCTGCCGCATACGTCGGAACGTGGACCGGCTCAGACGGCACGACAATAACGATCCGCGCCGATGGCTCTGGCGATTACAAATCGGGCAATTCCAACGTCACGAATGGAAACGTAACGGTTGATGAGGGTGCGAAGACCCTCAAGATCACCCTGGCGGGCCTAGGCCCCTCATACAATATCGACAAAGCACCGGCGGGCGATTCCATGACGCTCAGCGGAGTTGTCTTTAAGAAGGGCGGCGGATCGAGCACGACTAGCTCGGCTCCTTCCTCCAACTCGTCAAATTCTGCATCGTCAAACGCAAACGCGAACAAGAAAGACGATGATGACGACGAGCATTAATAGACGAACCGCTCAGAGATCGCATAAGTGATTCAGGCCGATCGATCAAGATCGGCCTTTTTTGATTTCGCAGCCTGGCAAGGCTAAACTTTGTTCTCATATGAAGATCCACGAGTATCAAGGCAAGGCTATTCTAAGAGAGTTTGGCGTGCCCGTTCCCCGCGGCATTGTCGCCCGTACACCTGAGGAAGCCGAGAAGGCTGCCTCAGAACTAGGTACTGATGTCGTTGTCGTAAAAGCCCAGATCCACGCTGGCGGCCGCGGCAAGGGGGGTGGTGTAAAGCTCGCAAAATCTCCTGCAGAAGCAAAAGAGATTGCCGCCGAGATGCTCGGAATGATGCTCGTTACGCACCAGACCGGCCCCGAGGGGCGTGAGGTGAAGACGCTGCTCATTGAGGAAGGTCTGCCTATCGGCAAAGAGTTCTACCTCGGCATCACGCTCGACCGTGTTTCGGGCCGCAATGTGCTTATGGCCTCGTCAGCCGGCGGGATGGACATCGAAAAGGTCGCCGAAGAAACGCCCGAGCTTATCCTCAAGGAGACGATCGATCCCGCGGTCGGCCTTCGCGGGTTTCAGGCCCGCAAGCTCGCTTTCGGGCTCGGCATTCCAAATGAGCTGGTCAACCAAGCCGCGTCCTTTATGCTGAAGCTGTACGATGCATACGAAAAGACGGACGCATCGCTCGTCGAGATCAACCCGTTTCTGCTCACAAAAGATGGCCGTCTGATCGCACTCGACGCTAAGCTCAACTTCGACGACAACGCGATGTTCCGGCATAAGGACTACGCAGAACTTCGCGATCTCAACGAGGAGGAGCCCCTGGAGATCGAAGCTTCGAAATACGATCTCAACTACATCAAACTGGACGGCAACATCGGCTGTATGGTCAACGGGGCAGGTCTCGCGATGGCGACGATGGACATCATCAAGCTTGCGGGCGGCGAACCTGCTAACTTCCTCGATGTCGGAGGCGGCGCCAGCCAGGAGCGCGTCGAGCAAGCGTTCAAGATCCTGCTTGCGGACGAGAATGTTAAGGCCGTGCTGATCAACATCTTCGGGGGGATCGTTCGCTGCGACATGGTGGCAAACGGCGTTGTCGCCGCGGCAAAGAATCTTGGCGTCTCTATCCCGATCGTCGCTCGCCTTGAGGGCACCAACGTCGAGGAAGGCCGACGCGTTCTTTCGGAATCCGGCATCGGCATAATTCCCGCCACCGGAATGAATGACGCAGCACAGAAGGTCGTCGCGGCAGCCGGGCATTAATGGCGGATGGGTCGTCGCCCAGCTAACCACGAAAGAGCCCTTGTTGTTATTTCTGGTCTCGGGCGCCTCTTTCATGTCCCGCGCCGCGCTGTTCAGGTCTTTGCGGGCCGTGAGACTAACGACATCGTTTTCTTTGTCGCTCCGGCGAAAGTCCTACTCAAGAAGTTTGTGAACTAAGAGCTTGGCTTTTTCTTCGCCGCGGACTTCTTCTTCGCCGTTCCTTTAACCTCGCTTTCGGCTTCCTTAAAGTCGGAGTGCGTGAGCTGATGGCCTTGTGCCTTTGCTCTTTTTATCAGCTTGTCGTGCATCCGTTGCATCTCGTCCTCATCCATTTCCTCAAGGTCGACGAATTCATCGCTCGGCTCCTTTAGCGACACGATCAGTTCATCCAGCTTCAGATGCAGCGCTCTTGTGTCACGATTTTGCGTGTTCTGGATGAGAAATACCATCAGAAACGTCACAATGGTGGTCCCCGTATTTATGACCAGCTGCCAGGTGTCCGAATACTGGAACACCGGTCCCGTCGCGGCCCACACGACCACGATAAGGCAGGCAAGGGCGAAACTCACCGGCTTACCCGCGTAGGTCGATACCACTTGTGAGAATCGTGTAAAAAAGGACACCTGGCCGGCACCCTGGTCTTCATTTTGTTTCTTTCTTGGCATGACTGCTCAATGTCTAGCCTAACGTCGTCCGAATTTACGTAATCCGCCGTACCAATATTGATGATTCACGCTTGATAGAATGCGCCTCGTTCTTTCAACGAAGTGGGTGCATTCGGATGGCCGCCCACAATTTCTGCTTCAAATTAGGAGACCTTTTTTATGACCAAGATCACTTTATCGGCCGTCGTGCTCGCCGCATCGCTTGGTATGGCATGCGGGAGCAGCGACAACGTCAATGTAAACTCAAACCGTTCCATGTCGAACTCTATGTCGAATTCCAACTCGTCCTCGATGGGCAGCAACATGGACATGAGCAACTCGAATTCGAGCTACGGCAGCAGCATGGGGAATGGTACAGGATCGGCGAATGGTACGGGGACCGGCACAGGGACTGGCTCTGGGAATTCAAATTCGGGCTCGATGTCGAATAACTCGAATCGCGGCACGGGCACCGGGGTTTCGAACAACTCTAATCGCGGGAACGGTACTTCCGGGTCTAACACCGGCACGGCCAGCCCGCGGAGAACTCCGTAAGCATTGTCAAAGCGGCCTGCAAAAAGGCGGCCTTTCAGCCGCCTTCTAATTTATGACCTGGGGGTCCTAGCCTGCAGTCGTATCGCCGCCCAAGACGGTCAAAACCTCCCCGGTAATGTAGCTCGAGGTGACATTGGATGCGAAAAAAACGTAAGCCGGGGCCACCTCCTCTGGTTGACCCGGACGTTTCATCGGGGTTGATTCACCGTGCTTTGCTACCTCTTCAGGAGGCTTGTCTGCGACATTTAGCGGAGTCCATATCGGGCCGGGAGCAACGCAGTTCACGCGGATACCTTTTTTGACCAGCATTTGCGCAAGCGATTTCGTGAAAGCATGGATCGCGCCTTTTGTCGCGGAATAGTCAAGCAGCTCCTTTTCGCCCTCAAGTCCGGTTATGGACCCCGTGTTAATGATAGCGGCGCCCTTTTTCATGTGTTTCATTGCGGAGCGCGCCATATAAAAATAGCCGAATATATTCGTTTCGAAGGTGCGCTTAAGCTGCTCGTCCGATATTTCCTCGAGGGTGGGCTGATGGTGCTGATAGGCTGCGTTGTTTACAAGCACATCGAGCTGGCCGAACTTATCCACCACTTCTTCGACGGCTTGTTCGCAAAGATCGGAGTCACGAACATCCCCGGCGATCAGATGGCACTTGCCGCCCTCGTTCTTGACGTACTGGGAGGTTTCTTCGGCATCGGACTGCTCTTCCGGCAGGTGTAGTATTGCCACGTCGGCCCCCTCACGCGCAAAAAGGACCGCTACCGAACGGCCGATGCCCGAATCACCGCCGGTAATTAGAGCCACCTTCCCCTTCAGCTTTTCTGAGCCTTTATAATCGGGGGCGAGGAACTGCGGCCGAGGTTCGATCTCGCTTTCAAGGCCGGGACGCTCCTGGGACTGTTCGGGCATCGGATTTTTCGGCCGGTCGCCGGTCTGATCGGCGCGTGGTGCTGTCGACATACTTTAATCTCCTTGTGTGAAGTAACTATGCCTCGCACTCGAACGTCCGTGTGTAAGGACGGGTACCAAATTCGCTCCCGATAATGGTTGATTAGCTCGCGGATCGGTGGTATATCATTGGCGATGAAGTTTTATCCGGGACTGCTTACAGACGAGGAACAGGAAGCTGTTCGCAGGGCCGCAAAGCTCCGCCGGGAGTCCCTTGACGCCGGGTCTCCCCATTCCGATCCGAAAAAACCTGCTTCTGTCGAAAGCCCGAAACCAGCTTCGCCTCCTCCGAGGGCTTCCGCTCCTGTCGTGGTCGAGAAGGACCGCCTTTTTGAAACTGTCGAAAAGGAAGACACGAGTTCCCGTAATTACCTCAAGCTCTTTGCGATCGTTGTCGCTATGATCCTCGTGGCGGGCGGAATTATTTTCTACATGGCGCTGCCGAAGGTCGGCGATAAGGTCAAGGCATCAAAGGAGCTTGAAGACGCGATGCGTTCCCACTTCCTTGAGAAAGAAAAACGTACGGCGACGGACATCGATTTCTACTATTGCGGAAGTTACCACTGGGCCCGCGTGGGCGTTGAGACGCGTACGGACATTCCAGGAAATCCCCTCGCAAAGATCCCTACCTACGCTGCCAAAGCAACACCCGTTGGTGGCGGCCAGTTCAACATAACTGCCGCTCCCATCACCTCACCGGATCAGGACAAGCCCTGCGGCTAGCCTTTTAATCCCTTTATTTACTTGATTTACGGCTCACGCGTATTTGTACGCGGGTGTACAGTAACCCTTACTGTGCACAAGTACTATTAGATGCGTAGGAGGCGTTATGGATAACAACACGGTAAAGATCTTCGGCCACTCGGTCCATCCGATTCTGATCGTCTTCCCACTCGGGCTGCTCGCAACGGGAACGATCTTTGACGTGATCTATCTCGCGACCCACCAACCGCTGTTTGCAACGGTCGCATTCTGGATGATCACGGCGGGGCTTATTGGGGGATTGCTCGCCGCGGTGTTCGGATTCGTCGACTGGATGGGGATTCCGTCAGGGACGAGAGCGAAAAGCGTAGGTATGTACCACGGCCTCGCAAATCTGCTGGTCGTCATTTTGTACGGCGCCAGTTGGTTTCTGCGATATAACGATCCGGCTCGACCTGAATTGGCAGCAAGTGTCCTGACGATCATCGGCGCAGGCGTTGCGCTCGTCGGCGGATGGCTTGGAGGTGAACTTGTCGAAAGGCTCGGCATCGCCGTCCACGAGGGGGCAAATGTCGATGCACCGAGTTCGTTATCGACCGATACCGTGCCGGGGGCTGCACGCTCAACTGCCGCGAGGCGCTAACGTGCAAATTTAGTTTGGGTCATTACTTTTAGATCAACAGAGGGAGGAGAAGGCAATGCTTTGGACAATTATCATTATTCTATTGGTTTTATGGGCGCTCGGATTTGGATTCGCAGGCGCGGCGGTGGGTAATCTTATCCACATTCTGCTTGTGATCGCGGTCATCGTGCTCGTGATCCAGCTCGTCACCGGCCGTCGGGCTGTCTAGCCGGTCTATCTGTGGAATGTACAAAATTCCGTAGGCTCAGACCCTTTTCGGTAGACACGTGCCTCCTTATCGGGGCAATGCGACGTAGCTCGCATTCCGGTAAGGGGGCATATCATTACCGTGACCGTTCCGGGATCCCCCGTTGTCTTCTGGTCCTTTGACCTTGTCCCCGGCTGTTTGCCGTCGGGCGGCTGTGTCTCATCCTGCCAGGTACCGCTCAGCGGTGTCGGCGACGGTGTAGGTTTGTCCGTCGGTGCTGCTCCGCTTGGATTCTCGTCGATCGGCATCATCGCCCTGTTCGGGACAGTACCCGCGATGAATAGTTCCACACGACGAAATTCCGCAGGCACATTTGTAACGTAGATCTGAGCCTCCGCGGGGGGAGACTCCTCGTAGTAGGGGTCGTCCTTTGACCGGATCGGCGTCGCCACGGGAGTCGGGGTTGGGGAAGCTTGGTCTTCGGCAGTCAATTCGCGGATCAGCGAGCCGTTACGAATATCGATCTCAGCCTTTTTTATGTTGGCGGGTGCCGCCCAGTCGCCGTTCCACTCAGGATGAGCTTCAAGGGCCTTCTGCATGAAGTCAGCCCAGATAGGAAGGGCGGAATCGGCTCCTTTCATTCCAAGGTCGTCGCCATTATCGAAACCAACATATACCACCGTGACCAGATCCGGCGTAAACCCGGCGAACCATCCATCACGTGAGGTTCCTGTCTTGCCGGCGTATGCTGACTTCCCGGCCACGTTGTGAAATCCCCACGCCCCGGCCTGCGCCGCCGTTCCCCGATTGACGACGTCCTTCATTATGTCGTCCATCACGAATGCTACGTCCGGCCGCACGACATTCTTCCGGTCCGGCGCAGGCTGCGACACGGTACGCCCGTCGCCTTGCGTGACGCGTGTAATGGGCATCGGCAGCACCCGGTCGCCCAGATTCGCAAACATCGTATACGCGGTCGCAACTTCGAGCGGAGTTGCTTCGGCTGTTCCCAACGCCATTGACGGATAGACCTTGTCTACCTTTGGCAAACCCGCCTTGGTCGCGAGATTCATGACCTTGCCTACGTTGAGCTGCATCGCAAGGTCGACGGTAATGACATTTTTACTCTTCACAAGAGCATCGCGCAGGGTTAGGTTCTGATTTGAAAAAGTGTCCCCAAAATTATTGGGCGAATACTGTTCGGTCCCGAATGTAAATGTCTTTTTTTCGTCCTTAAAGATGCTGGCTGCTGTAAATTGTCGCGAACTCGAATCGTATGCGGAGTTGATCGCGGTCGTGTAAACAAAAGGCTTGAATACCGAGCCCGGCTGCCGCATTGCGTCAGTCGCCCGGTTGAATTGATTCGCGAGGTAATCCCTGCCGCCGACCATTGCAACGATCTCGCCTGTCTTCGGACGAACGGATACAAGTGCGGCGTTCAGCCCCTCTTTTTTCGGAAAATGCTTGTCGAGAGCGGCCAGCCTTTTTGCGACAGTTTCGTAGGCCATCCGTTGAAGGTCCGGGTCAATGGACGTGTAAACACGCAGATGCTGCACAGCCTCTGGATCCGTTACGATCTTCGGCAGCTCCTCGGTAACGTACTGTGAGAAATACGGCATCCCTTGCAGGTCTTTCTGGTTAGAGACCTGTTTTAGCGTGATCGGCACCGCCTTCGCATCGGCCATCTGCTGCTCGGTGATATCCCCGTCCTCAGTCATCGACTCAAGGACCTGGTTCCGACGCTCTTGTACTTTCTCCGGGTATTTATATGGATTGTAACGGTTCGGCGAGCGGATGATGCCGGCGATAAAAGCGGCCTCCGGCAAGGTGAGCTGCGAAACGTCTTTGCCAAAATATGCATTCGACGCCTCACCGACACCATAGATGGAAACTCCTGACTGCTGGCCTAGATAGATCTGGTTGGCATAGAGAGTGAAGATGTCCTGCTTTGAAAGCCGTGTCTCAAGAATGATCGACATGTACGCCTCAGGGATCTTGCGCTGCCAGCCTTGTTCCCCCTGCAGGATCAGATTCTTGATGAGCTGCTGCGTGATCGACGAACCGCCCTGATTCTGCGGTCCCGAATCGTCGTTCCCGTATCGATGCCAGAGAGCGCGGGCGATACCGCGAAAGTTCACGCCGTAATGCTCAAAAAAGGCTCGATCCTCTGTTGCGGTGATCGCTTTGATAAGGTGCGGCGGCAGGTCGTTGTAAGTTACGGTCTTGCGGCGGCCATCGCCTTCGGACGCGATAGAGCTCAAGATTCGGGGCTCAAGCAGCGCCTGATTCACCTGGGCGTTGGTGTCCCGGTCGCCGATCGCCGCTATCGATTTGCCGTCTTTGGAGAACTTTACGGTAAGCGCGTGAAACGCTTTTTGCCCGTCAAGCGTACCGGTCATCCCCGGCTCAATACCCAGATTCTCGCCGTCCATCGCGTAGCGGCTGCGCGATCTGTCGGCCTGGTTATTCCGCTCGATGTATCCCGCGGTTTTAAGGTAATCAATGAGCTGGACGGCCGAAGCCTCTTCGCCTACGCGAAGCGTTTTCGGTGCGGAGTAGATACCCGCGGAGGCTGTATAAACTTCACCGCTGAGTAACTTTTGATCGATGCGTTCAGAAAACTCGAACCAGTAATAGGTCAAAAACAGAAAAACGCCGAGGAGCATCAATGAGGCAAGAGAGACGGTCCAGCGGTTGAAAAGAGCGTTCAGAATTCGTCGGAATCTCGACGGCGGCGCTGCCTGGTACGCACTGCCGCGGCGCGCCTTTTTCCACCCTTTAGGCGGCATTTTTGAACGGGTTGTTCTAACGGTCTGAGGATCCGGCATCAGGCGAGGAATGCGGCGTCGTAAAGACGAAGAACAGCATGCCGCAAGTAAAATTCTATAGACACGTCCGCCTTGCTGTCTAGCTAATTATCGCCTTTAATTGAGTTTATGAAGGTGCTCGTTACGGGCGGCAGCGGTTATCTCGGCACGCACGTCCGTAAGTTTTTTGGTGCGGACGACCTATCGCGTCGAGGTGGTCGGGACATGCTTTATCAGTCCGATACCGAGATGGTAGCGGACTATGATCTCGTGATCCATCTCGCGGCACGTCTTGATAAATCGCCGGATGCTGCAGAGGACACATTTGAAACGAATATCGAGGGGACACTGAACATCCTTAAAAATGTTCGAACGGACGCGGCCTTTGTCTTTGCCTCGACCAAGGATGTTTACGGAAGATTCGCGGGAAATTACTCACAGGTGGATGAGACCTGCCCGACGCTCTATTCGGGTCAATCACCACTCGAATGGTCAAAGCTGATCGCCGAGCGTTACGTTGAATACTACGCACATAATCGCGGGTTCAGGTCGTGCATCTTCAGGCTTTCCAGCGTCTACGCCCCGCCAAGCGAAGGAAATGCGCCGAATTTTGTCGGGCATTTTGCTGAGGCGATAAATCGGGGCGAGGCTATCCGCCTTCCGGGGGCCGGGCGCCCTATTCGCGATATCTTGCATGTGGATGATCTATCGCGAGCGTGCGAGGCTTTTGCGGGGTCCGTCATTCGCCACGGACTCTATAATCTCGGCGGCGGCAGAAATAATGCACTTACGCTCAGCGAGCTCGTCAAAAAAATGGAAGACTTAACAGGTCTGCAAGCGGTAGTCGATGCCGAAAACCCCTTACCCGATCCAGTTCCGATGAACTACGTAACAGACCTCGGATTGATCACGCGTGAGCTCGATTGGAAACCTGAGGTCAGCCTCGACGACGGTTTGAAAACGCTTTTTTAACGCAAAGCCGCGAAGAAGCAAAGACGCAAAGGAAAGCATTAGCAACCAATGAATGAAAACGAATTGAGCAAAATCATCGTGGACTCAGCAATCGAAGTTCATAAAACAATGGGTGGCCCGGGCCTTCTGGAAAGTGTCTATGAAGAATCCCTGTGTTTTGAGCTCTCCTCTCGCGGTCTCTTGGTTGAACGACAAAAAGAAGTACCGCTTTCATACAAAGGCCACCGTCTCGCATCACCTTTGAAACTCGACATTTTGGTCAACTCTCTAGTGATCGTCGAGGTAAAGTCAGTCGTTTTGTACAACAGAATATTTGAAGCCCAGGCGCTTACTTACCTTCGCCTGACAGGCCTGAAGCTGGGACTAGTGATCAATTTCGGTGAAAGTAAGGTGGGACACGCTACCCATCGCGTAGTTAACGGGCTTTGATTTCTTTGCGTCTTTGCCTCTTTGCGACTTTGCGTTAAAAGATCTTCGTGAAAATACTCGTCCGAGGAACAAACTGGATCGGTGACGCGATCATGTCGATCCCTGCGCTGCGTGAACTGCGGCGAATATTCCCTGATGCGCATATTGCGTTGCATACGCGAAGTTGGGCCGATGGGCTGTTCCGCGATACGAGCTTCATCGACGAACTTATCACCTTCGACTCAAATCGGTGGAAGATAAGGGACATCTATAACAACTCGCAGTTCTTAAAGGAAGATCAGTTCGATCTGGCAGTACTGTTCCCAAACTCGTTTGAGTCCGCGATCACGACCTTTATCACACGCATTCCGCGGCGCATCGGATATAACAAGGATGTTAGGGGCTTACTATTGACGGATCCCATCGCGGTCCCCGAGTGGAAGAACCGCAAACATGAGGTCTATTACTACCTCAGCCTCGTCAGCGAGGTAGAGAAACGCGTCCTCGGCAGGGACACGGTCTCGGCGGCGCTTCCCAACGCGGCACTCGAGATCTCCGACGAGCGTAAGCAAGAAGCGAGACAATTCCTCGACTCGAGCGGCGCGGACCTGTCGCGGCCGATGATCGCGCTCGGCCCGGGCTCGACGAATTCACGGGCTAAACGATGGCCGGCCGAAAGATTCTCCGCGCTGGCAGGTCGTCTCGTAAGGGAGCTTAACGCAGACGTTATCGTGATGGGATCAACCGCGGAGGCTGACGTGAC
The DNA here is from genome assembly GCA_019247455.1 of Acidobacteriota bacterium. Classification (GTDB taxonomy): domain Bacteria; phylum Acidobacteriota; class Blastocatellia; order Pyrinomonadales; family Pyrinomonadaceae; genus OLB17. The sequence goes on from JAFAOW010000178.1 coordinate 22,958, forward strand.
CGCGGCCGTGACAGCGGGCAGCGCACACCGGCTCATCGATCTCACCGGAAAAACCGACATCGGCGAAGCTGCGGCGATCCTGAGCGTCGTCGACCTGATGATCTCTAACGACATGGGCCTTGCGCATATCGCGC
>JAFAOW010000185.1 GCA_019247455.1 Acidobacteriota bacterium
CTTTCTTCATATCCCGGAGGAAATTCCGTGCCTTGAAATTCCGCACGCCCGTCCAATCGGTCTTGCCATCCTTAACAAAGTCATCCCACGAGTAGGCCGTGGGCTCTTGCTTCACCATCCAATAGTCCATAACTATTTCTTATTTTCAGCAGCTTTTTTATTGAGCCATTTGGCCCATCGTTCGAGCATGGGGCGGAACGGCTTGAAGAGCTTGGCGCGCCAGCTGTTTTCCGATTGCTTTTCGCTCCAGGCTCGCAGATTTTTTTCCGCATATTGACGGATCTGCGGCTCGAGCCCCGTGCGTTTTACCGAATGCCGCAGTGTCAGGTAGTAGTGCTGGCCGACGAGCGAGAAGAGCAGCCCGGCCAGGTTCCCCTTGAATGACGTTTTGGCCATGAAGCGCTTCATGAATCCTTCAGTGGGCTGCAGAAGCGCTCCCATTGAAAGCTCGAACCACGGCGCGTTGTTCTGCACTCGCGGATGATAGAGGCCCGGCAGATCACCCTTGATCGGCGTGTCCATATTCTTAAGCCGAGGATCGTTAATGAAATCAACCAGCTTCACCCTCTCGACGCCGCGTGTCTGCTCGACAGGCAGGAAATCGAGCACCTTGTGGATGGTCTCCTCGGCACCTTTGGGAAGTGCGATCGAGGCCTGGTTCTCGATGCGCACCTTTGTTATTTTCGCTGTCTTTTGGCCAGCGGTTTGGATCGGCATAAGTTCTGGGTAGATTGTAATTGTTGGGCATAAATTAGTAAATCGCACCACAATTCTGTGGCGCAGCGGCAACACGTTAATATCTTCGTTTCCTATTTTCCACATTTTTGGCGGCTAATTTATCTGGCATAAGCGTTGCACTAGCATTTCTGATCGCCAATTGGCTTATGAACCAGACCACTCTCTGCCGGAGCATTTCTGCGAACGGCGTCGGATTGCACACCGGAGTCGAGGTGAACATTTGCCTCCGGCCTGCGCCCGAGAATACCGGATATGTTTTTGTCAGGACGGATCTCGACGATTTCGAGATACCCGCGTCTGTCGAATACATCTCACACTGTGCATACGCCACGACGCTGATGAGGCGGGGTGTCGTCCTCTCGACATGCGAGCACCTTCTTTCGGCCCTGCGCGGTTCAGGAATTGATAACTGTTTCATTGATCTCGACAACATAGAATTGCCGATAATGGACGGGTCGAGCGAGGACTTCGTCAGCCTTATTGAGAGGGCTGGTGTATGCGAACAAAAGAGCCCGCGTCACACCCTCAAAGTAAAGCATCGTGTGGAGGTCGACCTAGACGGGAGAAAGATGTCTGTCGAACCGGCGGCTGCTTTTGAGATCGACTGCGTTATCGACTTCCCTCATCCGCTGATCAGGCGCCAGTCGCTCCATTTCGTTTTAGACAACGGTTCGTACGGGCGCGAGATCGCGGCAGCCCGGACCTTCGGATTCACGAGCGAGATCGAAATGATGCGGAAAGCGAATCTGGCGCGTGGGGGGTCGCTGGCTAACGCGATCGTCCTCTCGGATGACGGCATGGTAAACGAAACGCCGCTTCGTTTTGACGACGAGTTTGTTCGTCACAAGATCCTGGACATTGTGGGTGATCTCGCTTTATTGGGAATGCCGGTTGCGGGTCGTTTCACCGCGGAGAAGAGCGGACATTCGATCCACGCCCAGCTAATGAGCAAACTCCTAAAAACCGAGTCCGCCTGGGAGATCATAGAATCGGCCGCTGTCCAAACCGCTGGTTAGAAACCGCTAATTTCGAGCTGTGATCGGTGGTCAGGGGACACTCCTTTCTTCAGCAGGCAGCTATTGGCCGTTCTTCTTTTGCACCGGCGGCTCAACCATGCTGTGTCCTGTCAAAACCATGTCCTCATCCTGGACCAGGCCAATTCCCGGAGCGTAAAGCTTGTATTCCTTTTCGCCTTTCTCAAGTGGCGTCGTTTCAAGTGTCTTCAGGCAATTCGGGAATTCGCCTGCGGGGGTCCTAAGCTTTTCGTTCACGCTAATGATCTCCGCGCGATCCATTGCGACCGCGGGCGCTATCTCCTGGTAGTAACGTGAACCAAGCAGGGGCAAGGCTGGCATCGCGAGGCCTGGCCTGTTGTTCCCGGTCGCTTCCCAGGAGCCCTCATGATCCGTGACCTTGCCATCTTTGTAAATGTCGGTCTGCTCGCCAAAATAGTAGATCCCGCTGTTCTCCTTGCAAAAAGCGAAGTAGTTGCGTGAGATCTCGACGATCTTTCCATTGTCGGATTCATTTTCCTCCACGACCCCAGTTTCAACATTTCCAATGGTCCTTGTTTCATAGAGCACTGTGATGACAAGCTTCCCGCCCTTTTTATTTTCGAGCGTTAGTCTATAGCCGGGCCGGAGTATGAAGTAAGTGTTCTCACCCGCGGACGTGAACGTGCATTTGCTCTGCATCAATTCCGTCGAGTACTGGTCGCTGTTCTGACCTAACGACAACGAGCAGCAGCCAACGAGCAGGATCGGAATTAAGATAAGTAGTTTCATATGATCAGATCGGCGATTCGCCGCTCCCTTTGTGAATAGGCGGCGGCGCACCTCCGGCCCAGTCGCTGGTATGAAAAATACCCTCCTTATCGATGCGCTGGTACGTGTGCGCACCAAAGAAATCGCGTTGGGCCTGAATAAGATTGGCCGGCAGCCTCTCCTCTCGGAATGCGTCGAAATAAGCTAGCACTGACGAGAAACACATTGCGGGAAGGCCGTTTTGAATGAACGAGATCACCGTCTTGCGCAGAGCGTCGTTGTGCTGCCCCAGGACCTCGGCAAATTTCTTATCAAGAAGCAGATTCACAAGATCCTTATCCGCAGCAAACGCGGCACGCATTTCCTCAAGGAGTGCTGACCGGATAATGCAGCCGCCGCGCCAGATCATTGATATGTCCGAGAGGTTGAGGCCGTAATCCTTTTCCTTCGACGCGGCCTGCAGAAGCGACATCCCCTGAGCGTAAACGATGATGAAGGCGCAAAAGAGCCCGTTGCGAAGGTCTTCGAGACCCGCTGCTTTTCCTCCGGGCGAAGGCCTTTTCGGGTACTTTGCCGCAATCGTCGCCCGGTTCGCTTTTTGTGCAGAGATCTGGCGCATTGAGACCGCGTCATCTATTGTCGGAACCGGAATGCCAAAATCCATCGCGGCCTGCGAAGTCCATACGCCTGTCCCCTTTTGTCCCGCTGTGTCGAGGATCATCTCAACGAGCGGCTTGCCCGTATCGTCGTCCTTCTTCGCGAGCACGGTTGCCGTGATCTCTACAAGGAATGAATTCAGTTCCTTCGAATTCCACTCCGCAAATGTCGCGCTCATCGCGTCGTCATCCATATTCAGGACGCGCTTCATGTAATCGTACGTCTCGGCGATGATCTGCATCAGGCCGTACTCGATGCCGTTGTGGACCATCTTGACGAAATGGCCCGCCGAACCCGATCCCATGTAAGCGACGCATGGCTCGCCGTCGACCTTCGCGGAAACCGCCTGTAGTGTTTTCTCGACACGATCGTAATATTCCCTTTTGCCGCCCGGCATGATCGACGCGCCGTGACGGGCACCGGCTTCACCTCCGCTGACTCCGACACCCATGAAACCGACCTTTTTTGTCTCAAGATCGGCTAATCGGCGCTCGGTATCGGTGAAATGGGAATTGCCGCCGTCGATAATGAGATCGTCTTCATCGACAAATGGGAGCAGCTCGGTAACGACCGCGTCAACGATGGGGCCGGCCGGTACTAGCAGGAAGATACTTCGCGGTTTCTCTATCTTCTTTACGAACTCCTCCATCGACTCGGCCGTTTCGAGAGGCAGGTCCTTTCCTTCAGACAGCAGTAAGGCACGCTTAGCGGTATCCAGGTCGTAACCTACGCCCGCGATGCCGTGCTCTGCAATATTCAGTAGAAAATTCCGGCCCATCGTGCCGAGGCCGATCATCCCAAAATGTGCACTTCCCATAGGCGAATTATACGTTCCAAATGTCGGCGTTTACCACATTACCGTCATAGAGATCGGGCATATCGGCGAAATTCCACCATGCGCCGATGACCATCTGTGCGTATGCCCAGCGTCTAAGCTCTATCTCAGGGATACCGAATGCCGTTGAAAATAGGCCTGCGGCAGCGATGAGCTTGCCGTTCACGTCCGTATCGCCGTCATCATCCAACCACCAGTGATAATTATTGAGAAAGCAGGCGATCTCATAGCCCAAATGTCCAACTATTCCCTTCGGATCGATCAAGAGATAGGGTCCGCGATCTGAGTCCACCACGTTGCCGGGATGAAAATCACCGTGTATGTAGAGGATGTGTTCCGTTTGGCGGCTTAACTCACGGTAGATCTGCATCGC
>JAFAOW010000070.1 GCA_019247455.1 Acidobacteriota bacterium
CTGCATCAAATTCAGGTCGCTAGAAGACATCAATATTGATAAGCTTCAGGCTGCAATACGCGACGGATTTGAGAGCGACAAGTAAGGGAGGATGATCTATGCCGCACGGTAAGATCTGTTATCTCGAGATACCGGCTGTTTCAGGGCAAGCATCGGCCGAATTCTACAGCAGTATTTTCGGATGGAAAGTGCGGGAGCGCGGTGACGGTGCGCTCGCGTTTGATGACTCCGGCTGCGTGAGCGGCACATGGGTCAAGGAAAGCGACCGCACTCCCGATGAAACGACCCGGATCTACATCATGGTCGACGATATCAATGACACGCTGGATAAGATCACTGCATCGGGCGGCCGCACAACCACGCCGCGGACCGAGATCGGCCCCGGAATGGGCGCATTCGCAGCATTTACGGATCCGGCGGGTACGGAATTCGGGCTTTACGAAGAACGCTCTACAGCAGTCGAAGAATGATCCGCACATGGACGATCATCGGCGTTAAGGATGTGAGGAGCAGCTTTCGCTGGTATCAGCGGCTGCTCGCGTTACCTGAGACCGAGCCGCATCATGATTACTTTGGCCAGATCGTCGACACGGATGGCGAGGTGCTGCTGTGCTTACACTCGTGGGGTGAACATGACCATCCTTCACTTGCCAGCCCGGAGAATGCACCGCCGGGCAACGGCCTTCTACTTTTCTTTCGCACCGATAATTACGAGACCGCTCTAGCGAACGCGAGGACTATTGTTGATCACCTCGACGAGGAGCCGGGTCTCAACCCGGCGACCGGTACGATGGAATTCGCGCTGCGCGACCCCGACGGATATTACGTTCACATCAGCGCGACCAAATAGCCGCCTAATAGAATGTACCGGGAAGTCTTTTTGAATTCCCGCCGGCGGTGAAACGTGATCCGCCAGCCGCGCCGACCCAACGTAGCTGCTTAGAGGCACAGGTCAATTCATACGTCAGTGGATCTCGAGCAGCACGGCCTCGTCGACCCGGTCGAACTCACGAAGCTGCTCCAGGCCGGGTACGCTGATGCGAAAGGGCGCTTGCGCAGAGCTTGAGGTAACTGGCGGCCCCTCCCGGCCGTCTTGAGAAATGATGAAGTACCCCACTTTATTCGTGCGCGCACTCTTTGTTCTGGCCTTGTTATCGGCTAGAGGCAATCCGCAACGGTTGAGTCAAGAACAGAAGGGCCTGGCGGCGAAGTTGGACGCCCAAGCCGTGGCACAGGTCGCGAAGGGATTTTCCGGTTCGGTTCTGGTGGTAAACAGCGGGAAGCTCATCCTGAATAAGGACTACGGCCTCCCTGAATCGAGTGGGGAGACCGCATTTTGGATCGGTTCAAATACGAAGCAGTTCGCAGCGGCAGCTATTCTGAAACTTCAGGAGCAAGGCAAGCTCGCACTGACCGACCCGATCACAAAATTTTTTGAGAAAGTGCCCGCTGATAAGCGCTCTATTACAGTCCGGCAGCTACTTTGCCACATGTCCGGGCTGCCCCACATGTACGTGACCGACGGCATAACCGACCGGCAGGCGGCTGCAAAAGCGATCCTCGATCTACCGCTAAAAACGAAGCCGGGGACGGAATACTCTTATTCGAACGACGGATATGTTCTCTTGGCGATCATCATCGAGATCGCGTCAGGAAAAAAATATGAGGATTATCTTCGCGAATCGATCTTAAGGCCCGCGGGTATGACTCATACCGGTTTCTGGGGCGAGCCGGTGAAGGTCCCATTTGCTCCTATTCCGCAAAAACTTAATACGCGACCGAATCGGTTTGTGGACGGACGAACCATCGCAAACTGGGGGGACCGCGGATCCACTGGTCTTTACAGCACGACCGGGGACCAATACAAATGGCTCACGGCCCTCCTCAGCGGGAAGATCCTTAGTCCGTTGAGCACAGGGCAGATGTGGGGAGCCCACGCCTTCGTCCGGCACGGCACAAAGCCTGGCCAGGAGGTCTATTATGGTTATGGTTGGGCGGTCGTTATGCAGGACGGCAAGCGTTACGCCGTCAATCACGCGGGTGATGAAGACTGGCTGAGTCATAATGCGGTGATCTCTTATTATGAGGGCAACAATAATGCATACATTATTCTATCGAACGCTGGCGAACCGAACGGGCGATCGTGGAGCTCGCTGATGGGCGAAAACCTGCGTGCATTGGTTCCCGGCCAGTGATATCTTTCTGATTTGGTTTGCTCATCCCGTCAAAAGCTTATTCGAATCCTACAAAACGCCTATTCTGGTGAGGTTGCGGCCGCGTACGCCTATCGAGGCCATTGGAAGTCACTTAAGGATTCAGCGGAAAAAATACGCATCAAGGAGATAGAGGCCGAGGAATGGGACCACCGGCAACGTGTCGGCCAATGGCTGGATCATCTCGGTGCGAAACCCCGAGCCGTTCGCGACAAGGTCTTCTGGACGATCGGCAATATCCTTGGCCCAATGTGTTTTGTATCGGGCTGGTTCATGCCTATGTACTTTGCGGGCCGTTTGGAGAGCCGGAATTCCGTCGAATACGAATATGCAGCAGCATTCGCGCGCGAGCTTGGCATGAATGATTGTGTTGCTGATCTTCTGGATATGGCGTGCGTCGAGGTCGAACATGAGGAGTTTTTTCACGAGGTCGTGGCCGATCATCGGCTACTTCCTGTGATGCGAAGGGTCTTCGGCTGGAGCTAAATGAAATTCGTCGATCTGAGCCATACCGTTGAGGACGGGATGGTCACCTATAAGGGCCTGCCCGCTCCGATCATCTGTGACTATCTGAGCCGCGAGGCCTCACGTCAGCATTACGCCGATGGCACGACATTCCAGATCGGGAAGATCGAGATGGTCGCGAATACCGGCACCTATATCGATTCGCCTTTTCATCGTTTTGAGAACGGCAAGGATCTCTCCGAACTGCCGCTTGAATGCGTCGCGGACCTGCCCGGGATCGTCATCAGAGCCGCTGACGGCCGCCGGGCCATCGGTCCCGAAATTTTCTTACGACAAGATATTCGCGACGCGGCGGTCTTGATCAACACAGGATGGGACCGACACTGGCGGACCGATGCTTATTTTGAAGGACATCCTTTTCTGACCCGCGAGGCCGCGGAGGCTCTGCGTAACGCCAAAGCGAAACTAGTCGGGATAGATTCATACAATATCGATGACACCAATGACCTCACACGGCCTGCGCATACGATCCTGCTTGGCGCTGAAATTCCTATTGTCGAGCACATGTGCGGGTTGGATCGGCTGCCAGACGGCAAATTCAGATTTTCCGCCGTACCGACAAAAGTGAAAGGCGTTGGGACCTGGCCGGTGCGGGCGTTTGCGCAGGTCGACGAGTAGTTGCCACAAATCTTGAAGCGATATACGCTCTAGGCGTATGAAACGCTTATTTATCCTCGTAGTTATCGCTGTTGCTTGCCTTTCTGCGTCCGCGCAATCGCTGCTGAAACATGGACGCGTTCCAAAAGACCTCAAGATAACGCTCGAGCGCACAATGTGTTTCGGTTCCTGTCCCGACTATAGGTTGACTATCGATGCCAGCGGACGAATCCGTTTTAATGGACGTCATTTCACCCGGGTTACAGGAAACGCTTCAGGGCGATTGACCGCCGCCAAAGTAAAAGCCCTTGTAAAACACTTCGAGACGGCCAAGTTCTTTAAATTGAAGGACAGTTACGAGCGCGAGGCATATTGCGGTGGCATGGTAACGGATATGCCTTCAGAGAATGTAGAGATAACGATATCGGGCCGCACAAAAGCCGTGCATCACTACTTCGGCTGCCGCGGCGAAGGGGTCCGGGACGAGATCGAACGGTTATCTGCACTCGCAAAGTATATTGACTCGTCGACCCGCTCGTCCCGGTGGATTGAAAAGCGATAACTTATTGAATGGTAGGGCAGATAAACGTTCACGAGCGTACAAATATACCTAAGGTGAACTGATCAAATTGGTCAGGAGGAATGAATATGTCCGTAAATTGGATAAAGGACGCTGACGAGGCTTTGACGAAAGCAAAAGCGGAAAACAAGCCGTTGCTGATCGATTTCAGTGCGGCACCGGCCTGAGGAGCCTGCCAGCGACTCGAAGATGAGTCATACGCTGACGCCGGTCTGGCGTCATTTATCGAAGATAATTTCGTCCCCCTAGGTGTTCATATCAAGGAGCATCCCGCAAATTTCAAGCGTTTCGGTGCTGTCTGGACACCGACGGTGCTTATTATGGATCCGGGCGGAACGGAGCGTCGCAGGCTCGAGGGTTACCTTCCGAAAGACGACTTTGGAGCGTTTCTTGAGATCGGCCTCGCAAGGCTCGCTTTCTTACGCAAGGATTTTATGGACGCCGAGCGTCGATATACCTCGGTCATTGACGGCCACGCCGAGTCAGTTTTTGCGCCCGAGGCCGTCTACTACCTAGGGGTTAGCCGATATTCGGCCTCGCATGATCACGAAGAACTGCCTGCGACCGCGAATCAGCTTCAAAGCGAGTATCCAGGCACCGAGTGGCAGCTCCGTTCGATACCGTGGCTGCCTGAAAATGCGAAAAGTTCCGCCGGTTAAGCCCGTGGCCGGCGTACGATCAATAAAGGCCCCGGATCCTCCTGACGGCTTTCGCTATCAGGAGGATTTTCTCACTGGTTACGAAGAAGCTTGTCTTGCTTCATTCATCGCGTCGCAGCCGCTCAAGGAATTTGAATTCTACGGGTATTTGGGAAAACGCCGGGTCTTTTCATTCGGCTGGCGCTACGACCAGAAGGAGGGGCGGGTCAAACACTCACGCGAGATCCCTGAGGAGCTAATACCCCTTCGCGATAAGGTCAGTAACTTCGCCTCAATCGCACCGGCTCACCTGTCGCACATTTTACTTACGGAATACACCCCAGGCACTCCGATAGGCTGGCATCGAGACCGTCCTGCCTTTGACGAGGTGATCGGAATATCGCTGCTTTCCGAGTGTTCGTTCCGCATGCGCCGCCGCACGCGGGAAGGTTGGGAAAGGTTCACCCAAATACTACGGCCGCGTTCGATCTACATGATGGGCGGAGCGGCACGCAGGCTCTGGGAACACAGTATTCCGCCCGTTGAGAGGCTGCGATACTCGATCACTTTCCGCACGCTCCGTCAGGAATGAGAGCGGAACCACTCGACGAATTTCGGAATGCCTTCGGCGATCTTTGTCGTCGGGCTATAGCCAAGCAGTTCACGGGACTTTGAAATATCCGCAAAGGTGGTCGGTACGTCACCGGGCTGCATGGGGCGTCGATCGATGACGGCCTTCATATCAAGGGATCGTTCGATCAGCTCGATGAGCTCGCTCAATTCGGTCGTTTGCGACTCCCCGAGATTGAAGATCTCGTATTGCGATCCATCGTAATCTATCGCCGCACGCACACCTTGAATGATGTCATCTACATACGTGTAATCGCGTCTCGTCGTGCCGTCACCAAATACCTGTATTGGCTTTCCGTCTGTAATGAGCCGAGAGAATTTGTGGATCGCGAGGTCCGGCCGTTGGCGCGCCCCGTAAACGGTGAAGAAACGAAGGCAGACCATCCTGATCCCGTATAGATGCGAGTAAGTGTGACAGATCAATTCGCCCGCGGCCTTAGTGGCGGCGTACGGAGAGATGGGCCGGGAAATTTGGTCGTCTTCCGCGAAAGGCACCTTTTCGTTGACGCCGTAAACACTGGATGATGAACCGAAGACAAACTGCTCAATGCCGTGGATCCGAGCCAACTCAAGGAGATTGAGAGTGCCATTTATGTTTGTTTCGGCGTAGAGTTTTGGCTCGCTCAGGCTTGGACGGACACCAGCCCTAGCGGCCAGGTGAACGATCACATCGAAACTCACGACGGCAAACAGTCGCTCAAGAGCGGACGCGTCGCGAATATCAAGTTCGACGAGATTGTAATAACGGGATTTGAGGTGCTCGGTGATGTTTGCGCGCTTGATATCAGGGGAATAGAAGTCGTTAAAGTCATCAACGACCGTAACATTCCAATCACCTTCTGCAAGCAGGGTATCTACGAGGTTCGAGCCGATAAAGCCGGCGCCTCCGGTTACGAGGATATTACGCATAAAGGATGATTCTCCCGCAAAGCGGCGAAGCCCGCAAAGAGAGAACCTAGTTCAAGAAACGCTGGCGGTTGTGAAATCGATGAAGGATCTCTTCCAAAAACCCCTCGTAAGTGAACGTGTTCATATCATAGCTGGGCTTGAGTTTGAACATTATTGGCAGTGCGATCCGCCACGCCATCCAGAGTCTCTGGCGTTCCGTAAGGTCCCATCGCCGGCGGAGAAAAGCCTCTACTACTTCCACCTCACTCTCAGTAAGTTTTCCTACATCTGCCCTTGTTTCCGTCGGTTTTTGCACTCGCGTGAAAGCCACGTCGGTTACCGGGTTGGAAAAGGTTTCTGTGAATGTCGGTGCCTCATCCAGGCGCTCGCGGATCACGACAGTCCCTGCAAAAATATCGCCAATGCGCTGATCGCGATTACTGAGAAAGATCACGACGAGGCCAAGCGAATAGATAGGGATGATAAAGCCGGGGATCGCGTCTGCGATCCGCAGCAGGTTCCGCGCGATCGCTTCCCATAGAGTAAGCGGTCGTCCATCCGCTCTGATCACTCGGAGCTTGAGAAGGCGCTTACCTGGCGTCTGTCCGTTCCAAAGCCACTCAAATACAATGAAGTACGCCGCAAAGACCAAAAACACCACGAGGATCATCAGTGCGATCATCCATTTTGGAGCATCACTGAAGAGCTTGTCGGGCGAATCGGTGATGTCGGAAGTCGTATATCCGGCGATACTTAGGAAGAACCACGCGATCAGAATAATGGATAGGTATTGAATGAAATGGTCTATTGCGACCGCGAGGAATCGGTTCCCGATCGACGCAAGTGCAAACTCGAGCGGCACGCGCTCCGGCGTCTCAATTATCAGCGTTTCCTCGGTTTCGATGATGTGGCGCGACACGTCTTGGGTATTATCGCGATGACCAGTGAGGTTTGTCACGCGAAACTATTGTCAGCCGCTCTCGGCGTTCTTATAATTAAGCAGGAGAGAGAAGTTGAGAACCGAATTACATCGGCAGCAAGTTAATGCCAGCGGCATGCGGTTGGCGATCGTCGTAGCTCGCTGGAACAGCTCGATGACGCTCAAACTTCGCGATGGTGCGCTCGGTGCGTTACAGGAAAAAGGATGTGTCGGCAGCGATGTCTCGGTCTTTGAGGTCCCAGGTGCATTCGAGCTTCCGCTAGCCTGTCTCACGGCTGCCAAGAGCGGCACCTACGACGCTGTCATTGCACTAGGCGTTGTGATCCGCGGCGATACGCCCCACTTCGATTTCGTCGCGGGCCAGTGCGCGAGGGGGATCATGAAAGCCGGACTTGAAACTGGCATTCCCGTTCTTTTCGGCGTCATTACCGCCGATACCGAGCAGCAGGCGCTTGACCGCTGCGGCGAAAAGGCGGATAACAAGGGATACGAGGCGGCGGTCTCAGCGGTCGAAATGGTCGACACAATGAGACGCATTCGTTTCGCCGGGCGAGGGGAAAAAGCGTTACCGCATGTCGTTTGATAACTCTGATAAGAGCGGCGTAAACAGGCACAAGGCAAGAGAGTGTGCCTTGCAGATGTTGTTTGCCGCCGACCTGGTCCACGCCGAACCTGCGGTGCTCACTTCAACCTATTGGCGCGAGCTGGGGGACGAGACCATCGACGAAGAGACGCGTTCTTACGCAAGCGGCCTTGCCTCAGGTACCCTTCAAAACCTTTCCGATATAGACGAAAAAATAAAAAGCCGTGCCGAGCATTGGCGGATCGAGCGAATGGCGATCGTCGATCGCAACGTGCTTCGGCTAGCGGTGTATGAATTCACATATCGCGACACGCCGAATACTGTCGTTATCAACGAAGCCCTTGAGATCGCAAGGCGTTTTTCGTCATATGAGGCGACACAATTCATCAACGGCATCCTCGACGCGATCAAAAACGATCTCGAGGGAAGCAAAGGTCTGAATGACGCTGCGGAACAGGCCTCCGCGAGCTAAACGATGGTCAGGTTTGTAACGAAAAGCCGTAAATTACGGCTTTTTGTGCTTTTACGATAAAATTGAGTTTTGGCTATATGAGCGAGAATATTTCAGCGCATATCAAAGAGGCTTTTGGTTCAAATGCTACTTATGTCGAGGGTTTGCTCGAGCGCTACAAGTCTGACCCGACCCTCGTAGACGAATCATGGCAGGCTTATTTTGACGACCTTTTGAGCGGCAAGACGCCCGCGGTCGAGGCCTCTCAAGTCTCTCGGCCCGGGTCGCTCTCCGGGGCTGCGGCGGCGAAGGCAGAGGCTCCGACTACACCCGCTGCTGAAAAGAAACCTGCGGCTCCGGCCCTTGCTCCCGATACGAAAGCTACGGCGATCACCGGCCCCGCTAAAAAGATCGTCGAGAACATGGAACTTAGCCTCGGCGTTCCAACCGCGACCAGCATGCGCGCGATCCCCGTCAAAGTACTCGAGGAGAATCGGCGGATCATCAATGAGCAGCTTCAGAGGGGTGGACGCGGTAAGGCATCGTTCACTCACATAATCGCATGGGCGATCGTCAAGGCGGTTAATGAACATCCCAGCCTTAACGTCGGCTACGGTGTTGTGGACGGAAAACCGTCGCGCCTTGAGCATGATCAGGTAAACCTTGGCATCGCGATCGATATCGAGAAGAAGGATGGTTCGCGCACTCTGCTCGTCCCAAATATCAAGAATGCGGGTGCGATGTCATTCGCAGAGTTTTTTGACGCATATAACGATACCGTAAAACGGGCCCGTGACGGGAAGCTGGATATCTCGGACTTTCAGGGCACCACCATTTCGCTCACGAATCCCGGCACCATTGGCACCGTAGCATCTAATCCCCGCCTGATGGCAGGTCAAAGCGCGATCATCGCAACGGGTGCCATCGAATATCCCGCGGAATATCAGGCGATGACGCCGGCCGCTCTGTCGCAGCTTGGCATCAGCAAGACCATTAACCTGACAAGCACGTACGATCATCGTGTTATCCAGGGCGCCGAGAGCGGCGTTTTTCTGTCGAAGGTCCATCAATACCTTATCGGGCAGAATGGTTTCTACGATGACATCTTCGCAAGCCTGGAAATACATCTTCCGCCGCTGAGATGGGCGGTTGACTACAATCCTGGCTTACTGGGAGGCGACCGCTCCAACGAGCAGGCAGAGAAGCAGGCGAATGTTCTCCAGCTGATAAACGCATACCGCACGCGCGGCCACCTTCTCGCCGACATCGATCCGCTCAACATGACGTCGCACAATGCGACCGAATTAGATCTCGAGAATTTTGGATTAACGATCTGGGATCTTGATCGGGAATTCATCACAGGCGGACTGCATGATGAAAAGACCGCAACACTTCGCCGTATCCTTGAGATCCTGCGCCGTGCCTATTGCGGAAAGGTCGGGATCGAATACCGGCACATCCAGAATAAGAGCGAGAAGGATTGGATCCGCCGTCAGGTGCGCGAGCAATTCGTCGATACGAGACCTCTCGATCCTGCGATCAAGAAAGAGCTATTACAAAAACTGATCGAGGCAGAACAGTTTGAGCAGTTCCTTCACAAGAAATACCTCGGACAAAAACGATTTTCGCTCGAGGGTTGCGAAACAGTGATCCCGATGCTCGACCAGCTCCTCGACGCTGCTTCGGCGCGCGGCGTTGAAGAGATCTATATGGGAATGGCGCATCGGGGCCGCCTCAATGTTCTCTCGAACATCATCGGCGATCCCGCGACTGGCGAAATGGCCGAGAGGATCTTCACGGTCTTTGAGGGAAGTTCCCACCCGAGCTTTCCGGCGGATGAGGGCGATGTTAAATACCATCAGGGCGCTGAGGGTGTGCGTAAAACGAAGTCGGGAAGGGAGATAACGGTCCGACTTTCACCGAACCCCAGTCATCTCGAGGCGGTCAATCCGGTCGTTGAGGGCATGGCCCGTGCGCGTCAGGACCAGATCCGAAACGGAGAGCAGCACACGCGTGAAGAGGCTTACGAAAAGATAATGCCGGTCCTGCTTCACGGTGACGCGGCATTCGCGGGTCAGGGCGTAGTCATGGAGACCTTGCAGCTTGCAAACCTGCCTGGCTATCGGACAGGGGGCACGATCCACATTGTCATCAACAACCAGATCGGGTTCACAACATCGCCGGAGTTAGGGCGCTCGTCAATATATTCGACTGACGCGGCTCAGATAACGCAGACGCCGATCTTTCATATCAACAGTGACGATCCAGAAGCAGCGTATCGTGTAATTCAGATCGCGCTTGCGTACAGGCACGAATTCAAACGTGACGTTGTGCTCGATCTCGTTGGTTTCCGCCGCCTTGGACACAACGAGGGCGACGAACCGAGCTATACGCAGCCGTTGATGTACGCTCGCGTTAAAGCGCACCCGGGCACAAGATACCTTTACGCTCAACAGCTTATCCGGGAGGAAGTCATTACGAATGACGCCCTGACCGCGATGACGGACGCCGTCGTGCAAAAGTACGAGGGTATCCTCGCTCGTGCAAAGCAGATTGCGGCGGACAAGCCGTCGAAAACCGCGTTGGCACAGCACCGGCCTGAGGAGGACGGTTCAGCAGTTATCGAAACGGGTGCACCCGCCGATGTCCTGAAGGCGGTCGCTGACAAGATCTCGCTCGTCCCGGATACTTTTCATATCAATCCTAAGATGGTCGGCCAATTAGCGCGGCGGGCAAAGATGGGTGCTGGTGAAGTGCCCATGGATTGGGGGTTTGCTGAGGCCTGTGCGGCCGGTTCTCTCGTGCTCGAAGGATATCCCGTACGCCTGAGCGGCCAGGATTCCGGCCGCGGAACGTTTTCCCAGCGGCATGCCTCCATGTACGACACGATGACCGGTGACAGGTGGACACCGCTGTCGGAATTGCGAAATGAAGCTAACGACGGCGCGCGCTTCTATGTTTTTGACAGTTCGCTCTCTGAATATGGTGTGCTTGGTTTTGAGTACGGCTACTCGGTTGTCGCACAAAACGAATTAGTCGCCTGGGAAGCCCAATTCGGCGACTTCTCAAACGGAGCTCAAATAGTCATCGACCAATACATTTCGTCCAGCGAGGACAAATGGCAGCAGAAATGTCGTCTGGTGATGCTGCTGCCGCATGGATACGAGGGGCAAGGGCCGGAACATTCTTCCGCGCGGCTGGAGCGTTATCTGCAGCTTTGTGCCGAGAATAATCTTCAGGTCTGTTACCCGACGACTCCCGCCCAGTATTTTCACCTGCTGCGTAGACAGGTCAAGCAAGAGATCGTCCGCCCGCTGATCGTGATGACTCCGAAAAGTCTCTTACGGCTTCCAGCTGCAAGCTCGACAATGGCAGAGCTTGGATCAGGCGGATTCCAACCGGTCATCGATGATGCGCGTGTTGCTGATCGAGCCGCTGTCAAACGCGTCGTCATGTGCAGCGGCAAGGTCTTTTACGACCTTGATCATGCTCGAGAAGAGAGTCCGGCGGGCGAGGTTGCCGTAGTTCGATTGGAGCAGTTTTATCCATTCCCCAAATCGCGAGTTGCGGAGATACTCGCCTCATATCCGAACGCGGCCGAAGTCATTTGGACGCAGGAGGAGCCGCGGAACATGGGCGGCTGGACATTTGTTGAGCCGCGTCTGCGGGCACTGATCTCGGAGACGATCAGCCTTCGGTATGTCGGAAGAGACGCTTCAGCTTCGCCGGCGACGGGTTCGTATTCCATCCATAACCTCGAGCAGCAAAGGATCGTTGAAAGATCGCTGCGGATCGGGGACGCCGAAATAGGTCCGGCAAGCGAGGCCGAAGTGAGCGAGGCGATCGCCCCGGCATCTGCCTGATCCGAACAAACGGCCCATCTGTCTATTGAGTTTTCGCAAAAATAATCTATTATTTCTGCATCTAACCCTCGCGTGTATCGAAAACCTATGACCAGATCAGCAAAGTCCTTTGCAGTTGTTACCGCTTCAGCCGCACTTTTCGCCGCCCTGGCCTGTCAGCCTAAGACCGTCAGCAGCGAAACTACTCCGTCCAATGCCGCCAAGCCAGATGCTACGCCCCGCAATCCGGAGCCGATAACCATCGCGGCGGTTGGGGACGTGATGATGGGCTCGCCGTATCCCAACGACAGCCGTATGCCGCCGAATGACGGAGCCGACCTGTTCAAGGAGGTCGCGCCGATCATTTCTGCGGCTGACATCGGTTTTGGAAATTTGGAAGGTCCGATAATCGACGGAGGTGTTTCCGGAAAATGCGGCGGCAGCGGCAATTGCTTCGCGTTCAGGATGCCGACGCGTTATGGCAAGTACCTCAAGGAAGCTGGGTTCGACGTGATGGGGGTCGCGAATAATCACGCCGGCGACTTTGGCCGCGACGGGCGCGCGAGTACGCAAAAGACCCTGGATGAGCAAGGCATAAAATATGCGGGAAGCCTGGATCCTCCCGCGACGACCGCGTATTTGGATGTTAAGGGTAAAAAAGTCGCTGTTATCGGTTTTGGTCATAACGGTGGAATGCCGAGCATTAACGATCTGGATGCGGCCCGGCAGTACGTTCTGGATGCAAAGAAAAAGGCCGACATCGTGATCGTCTCATTCCATGGCGGCGGGGAAGGTACCGATCATCAACACGTAAAGAACGGATCCGAAATATTCCTCGGAGAGAATCGCGGCAATCTGCCCGCGTTCACTCACACGGTGATCGATGCGGGAGCGGATCTCGTCCTTGGGCACGGCCCTCATGTTATGCGCGGGATGGAAATGTACAAGGACCGGCTTATCGTTTACTCGATGGGCAATTTCTGCACGTATGGCTGGTTTGGGTTGGGTGCGGAGACGGCGCTCGGTGAGATCGTCGATATCAAGATCGCCGCGGACGGTAAGTTCATTTCAGGCAAGATCAACGCCGTAAAGCAGGAAGGAAAGGGAGGTCCACTTCTCGATAAATCTGGGGCTGCGATTCGGGTCGTAAGAGGATTGTCCGAGGCCGATTTTGGAGCGAACGCTCCGAAGATCGCCGACGACGGCACCATTACCCCGAAGTAAGATAGCCGTTTGCAAGATCGAGATCACGCTTCAGGCGGCGATTGTCTGGTGAATTTTGAGCCAAGGGTGTGAATAGCTCGACCGCTCTACTAAACTGAACGCCGGCGTCGGCGTTCAGTTTTTGTTTCTGAAGCGATTGACCGTAGTGCAAATGGGCGACCGCGAGATAATCCTTCCATTCCAGGTTGCTGTTGTCTGTGGCGATAAGGGCCTCATATTCCTGAATGCTTTCGCGATAGACCTTGTCGGCTTTTGCAAGATCGCCCTTCGCCGCGAGCGAATCGGCGATATGCCGATCGGTGAGTGCGATCTGCCCTTTCGCTGAGACATTGTTCGGATCCGCGGTGGAAACTGCGGAGTATATCTTCCTCGCCTCCCTTAGGCTTTGCAAGCCGATTTCGGTGTTGCCGGCCCATACCTGTACCTTGCCCATCTCGACATAGCAGTCGGCTAGCGAGTTCTGCTCCCCGACATTTGCGGGATCTGCGGCGGAGATCCTTTTTTGGATGTCCAGAGCTTCTTTCAAATACACAAGCGCGTTGTCCAAACGGCCCTGTTCACCGAGTGCGATGCCAAGCCAAAGGTCTGACGCGCTGAGAGCAGACCTGTTGTGCAGGTTTTCCGGATCTTCTTTGAGGATCGAGTTTTCTATCTGCTTTTGCTCCCGGAAGGCGCTTTCCGCATCTTGGAGATCAAGCATCTGCATCTTCACGTAGCCGATGTAATTTGAGATGATGCCGACACGTCTTCGCCGCTGGACGTCCTGCGGCTTGGCTGCCAACACATCTTTCGCATGGCTGAGGGCACGCTGGTAATAATCCAATGCAGCGCCTAAAGACCCGCTTCGAAGAACATTTTGTCCTAATCGCGCATAAGTCGAGCTGAGGCGTGTCTTGATCCCCTCGTGGTCCGGGTATCGCGATAACAACTCCTCGCCCAGCGTGACCGCATTCAGATACTGTTCGCGGGCCGGTCCAATGCTGCCGCTCGCCGTTAGAATGTCCCCGACATAGCTTCGACTTGTCAGTACATCCAGCCCGCGGGCAACGTCATTTGGTGACGCGGCAAGCAGTTTTTCCCTCAATTCCAGAGCCTTTTGATGACTATTCAGGGCATCGGAAACCTTGCCGAGGCCGGGATTGAAGATCTCCGCCTGCAACTCGCCGATCTTTTCGTATGCATTCGCAAGCTCGATCTGCAGTCCCGGATCACCGGCCGCGTCTTCGGTCAGTTTATCGAGATATTCCAAGGCACGCGTCACGAGTAGCTCGCGTGCCTGCAGCGGACTCTCCCCCATCTTCTCGTTGATCTCGAATATCAGCGAATTCGCAAGGCCGCGTACGTCGTTGAAGCGCTGTTGAGCTCGCTCGCGCTCGCGCTGAGCGATTCGTGCCTGGTATAACGTTGTGCCTAGACCCGCAAGAAGGGTAGTAAAGATCAACCCTCCCGTTATTACTCCGAACCGATGCCTTTTGACATATTTTTGAAGACGGTACGAGCGTGAATCGTCGGCGGCAAGCACAGGCCGCGAAGACAGATACCTATTGATGTCCTCGGAAAACTGTTCGACCGACGAATAGCGGCGCTCGGGCTCCTTTCTGAGAGCCTTGAGAAGAATGTTGTCCAGATCTCCCTTAAGCCGCGGTTCTCCGCTGACGCGGCTGGGTAGTGTAGGGTCAGTTTCGCAGATAACCCGGATGGCTTCGGCGAAACTTGGTTCTTTCATGTCGAAGGGCCGCACTCCCGTAAGCAGCTCGTAGAGGATCACGCCAAGACTAAAAATGTCGGTCGCAGTGGTGAGTTGCTGCCCTCTAACTTGCTCCGGCGAGGAATATTCCGGCGTGAGAACAAACTGCTGCGTGGCAGTGATGAGTCCGCCGTTGCCCGGCGTCAGCAGCTTCGCGATCCCAAAGTCCAGCAGTTTTGGAACGCCGCCAGCGGTAACGAGAATATTTGCAGGCTTAAGGTCTCGATGGATGATCAGGTTATTGTGGGCAAAGGTCACCGCGGACGCGATCTGTTGAAACAACTCGAGGCGGGCATTTAGGTCGAGCCCATTCGACCTTGCGTGATCAAGAAGCGGCACGCCATCGACGTATTCCATTACGAAGTACGGTACGCCGTCATCGGTCGTTCCCCCGTCGACGAGGTGGGCGATATTCGGATGTACCAGTGTCGCGAGAATGCGGCGTTCGTTATAGAAACGGCGAAGGACAGCATCGGTGTCCATGCCCCGCTTGATCAATTTCAGTGCGACCTTCTGTTCGAATTCACCGTCAGCGCGCTCAGCAAGGAAAACGAGCCCCATCCCGCCGCGTCCAAGCTCGCTTACGATTCGATATTTACCGATCTCTTTTCCAATGAAAGATTGGGCGTACTCAGAGGGGATTTCGAGGTCCGCGATCGAGAAAGCTGCCTCGTCAAAGAGGTTTCCGTGCTCGCATTCCAGTAGTGACTCGATCTCGGCCCGAAGGGCACCTTCCTCCCCGCACGCCTGACGAAGGAACGCATCACGGTCTCCCGCATCTACGAGAGCTGCCTTATCGAGAATGGATTTGACCCTTTGCCAGTCCTCCGGAGTCATTCGCTAGTTACGCTGAAGTGCGAGGTGCCGGCGAAGGAAAAGCTTCGCGGTGTTCCATTCCCGCTTAACGGTGGCGGGCGAAACGTCGAGCACCTCGCCGATCTCCTCGATCGTCAGGCCTCCATAGAATCTAAGTTCGAAGATCCGTTCCTGCCTGGCATCGAGCTTGGCCAGTTCGGCAAGGGCCCTTTCGAGATCTAAAAGGTTGAGACTATCTTCGCGAAAGGCGTCGACCGCCCGATCAAGAGTTATTTGGACATAGGTACCTTCACGCTTTTGCCGGTTTCGATGAACTGCGTGATTGACGAGGATACGCCGCATCATCTTTGCCGCGACGCTAATAAATTGTGTGCGATTCAAGAATGTCCCCTTCTCCTGCTGCCCTAATCGCAAGTATGCCTCGTGGACGAGCGCCGTGGGCTGGAGCGTGTGATTCGAGCGTTCCTGCCGCATATAAAATCGTGCGAGTCGGCGCAGCTCGTCGTAAACCTGCGTGTAGACCTCGTCAAGCTGGACAGAAGGATCTCGATCAAGATCGCGGGTTATGGGAGGCTCGCTCATATTGCCTAAAAAAGGGCGATATCCGGCGGGATTCTTTAGAACTGAATTTTTTGAGCCGTTCCAGGTGGAAATGTTGCGTTATACAACAGCGCGACAAATAGTTCAGATTCCCCGGGATTGAATAAGGAGTGTAGCAAAAACCCTTCGTCCGTCCAATCTCCAAGTCTGATCCTCGCTGCGTATTAAAAAGTTTATTTGGCCTGGCGGTCGAGGGCTCCTCACCTCGGGCACGAAGGAGATAAATCTATGGAAAGAATGCTGATCAAGCATCTTAGCGGTTCGAAAGCCAACCAGGTCGAGGAATTCGCATTAAAGCACCACAACGAGCTCGTTTTTGGGAGAGACCCATCCGTATCCGTCAAATATGATCCTGACCGCGATGACCTCGTCGGCCGTGAGCATGCCAAGATCTCACGCGACCCCAGCGATCCCAACGGTTTCCTGCTGACCGACCTCAACAGCACAAACGGGACCTTCCTTAACAAGCAGCGCGTAACTGGTACCGTCAAGCTGAATATCGGCGACAACGTTCAGTTCGGCCCGGGCGGGCCGGAATTCACATTCGACGTCGAGCCGCGACCGAATAATTTCGCCAAAGCCACACGAATGGCCGGCGGGGTCGAACAGGTTACTGCTCCGGCGACCCGCATGGTTGGGGCCGCCGCCGCTGGGGGCGGGGGCTCAAAGCCCGCCGGGACGGTCGGTAAGGCTACCGTCGAGCGCATGATCACCGAGACTAAAAAATCTCAGGGCCGTAAATTCGGTGCGATCGGTGCTGTCGCGGCTGCCCTTGTCGTAATTCTTTTGGCGACCGTGATCGGCGGGGGCTATTGGTATTACTCGAAGCGCGAGTCGGCACTTCGCGACGAACTCGGAGGCAAACAGTCAGATCTCGAGAAGAAGATGGGCGACGGTAAGGGCGTCTCTCCGGCTGAGATCAACGACAAATTTGGTAAGGCCGTTGTCTATATTGAGGTCGCATGGCGCCTCATTGATACCCAGAAGCAAGCCCAGATCTACCATCAGTTCGTTCCGAACAATCGTCAGGTCCTTTCGAAGCTCCTAGGAGTCAATCTCGGAACCGGGCCCATCGATCCTACCGCCGGATCGGCCCTCCCGGTGTACGTTCAGACCGGCAACACCTATGAGCCGCTTCTCACGGATAACAAGACGGATCTCACCGTGCCGGTCGGCGGCCGGCATACCGGTACCGGATTTATCGTTACGACCGACGGCTTC
>JAFAOW010000089.1 GCA_019247455.1 Acidobacteriota bacterium
AAGCTCGCCGTCATGGACACGCGGCTCTCAAACACCGCTTCGATGGCCGACTACTGGATGGCGACCTACCCCGGCACCGAGGCGGCCGTCCTGCTCGCAATGGCGCACATCATCATCAAGGAGCGTCTCTTCAACGAGAAATTCCTCCGCGATTGGGTAAATTGGCAAGACTCGCTCGAAGAGCTCAGGAAAATGCAGAAGCCCGCGCGTGAGCAAGGGCTTAACACTCAAGACAGGTTCGACGAGTTTATCGCTCTCATGGAGTCCTTCTACTCCGAATACACCCCAGAGTTCGCAGAAAAAGAATCCGGCGTCTCCGCCGACACGATCATCGAGATCGCCCGGCAGATCAGCCGCGCCGGTACGCGATTCTCCTGCCACAACTGGCGCTCTGCGGGCGCCGGGAATCTCGGCGGCTGGGCAGTCGCCCGCTGTTTGCATTTCCTGAGCGTGCTGACCGGCAGCGTCGGCACCGAGGGCGGAACTTCGCCGTCTGCCTGGGGCAAATTCAAGCCGGCTTCATACAACACTCCTCCCGCGCAAAAGTTTTGGAACGAGCTGCATTTCCCGCTCGAGTACCCGCTCTCGCATTACGAGATGAGTTTCCTGCTGCCGCATTTCCTCAAGGAGGGCAGAGGGAAGCTGGCGGTCTATTTCACACGCGTCTTTAATCCTGTGTGGACGTACCCCGACGGCTTTACCTGGATCGAATCGCTTTCGGATGAACAACGCGTGGGTCTGCACGTCGCACTAACGCCAACCTGGAATGAGACTGCGTACTTCGCTGACTACGTCCTGCCGATGGGGCATGCGAGCGAACGCCACGACCTGACGAGCTATGAGACACATTCGGGAATGTGGATCTCGTTCCGCCAGCCCGTCCTCCGCGAGGCCGCGCGAAAGATGGGCCGCGAAACGGAGTTCACTTACGAGACAAATCCGGGCGAAGTGTGGGAGGAAGACGAATTTTGGTTCGAGCTATCGTGGCGCATTGACCCCGACGGCTCGCTTGGCATTCGCAAGCATTTCGAGTCGCCCTATCGTCCCGGCGAGAAGATCACGATCGACGAGTACTACCGGTACATCTTCGAGAACACAAAAGGCTTGCCCGAGGCCGCCGCAAAAGAGGGCCTGACGCCGCTCGACTACATGCGCAAATACGGCGCCTTCGAGGTCGAGCGGGCCGTTTACAACAAGCACATGGACGCGTCGCCCGAATCACAGCTTGCCGATGTCGAGACCGACGCTTCGCGCGGCGAGGTCCGCAAAGACGGCAAAGTTATCGCCGCTATCGTCGACGGCAAGGCACGCGTCGGTTTCAACACGCCCTCTAAGAAACAGGAGCTGTATTCGCAGACCACCGTTGACTGGGGCTGGCCCGAATACGCTTTCCCAACGTATGTGAAAAGCCACATTCACGTCGAAAACTTTGCAGAAAATGAGATGGTCCTCGTGCCGACCTTCCGCCTGCCGACGCTGATCCACACCCGCTCAGGTCAGGCGAAATATCTCGCCGAGATCTCAAATCGCAACCCGCTTTGGATGCATAGCTCCGAGGGCGAACGCCTCGGGATCAAGACCGGCGACCTTGTTCGCATCTCGACCGAGATCGGATACTTCGTAAACCGGGCCTGGGTGACCGAGGGCATGCGCCCGCAAGTCGTCGCGTGTTCGCATCACATCGGCCGCTGGCGCCGCAAGCAGGACGCCAAATCAAACCGCTGGTCGACCAATCAGGTGACGGTCCAAGAAGAATCACCCGGTAAGTGGAAAATGCATGTCGTCGAGGGCATCGGCCCGTACAAGAGCGACGATCCTGATACGTCACGCATCTTCTGGACCGACGGCGGCGTCCATCAGAACATCACGTTTCCTGTCCACCCCGACCCCGTCTCGGGAATGCACTGCTGGCATCAAAAGGTCGTCGTCGAGCCCGCACATCCCGGCGACGAGCACGGTGACGTGTTTGTCGACACCGACAAGTCATTCGAGATCTACAAGCAATGGCTTGCAACGGCGCGCCCCGCGCCCGGCCCCGATGGACTCAGGCGCCCGCTGTGGCTTGGGCGTCCCTTACGGCCAAGCGAGGAAATGTTCTACGTTGAAAATGGAGTTGGAGGCGGCGATCGGAATCGAACCGATGAATAAAGGTTTTGCAGACCTCTGCCTTACCACTTGGCTACGCCGCCAGGCATAAAGGAGAAAGGATAAAGGCGAAAGGAGAAAGGTTACTTTATCCCTTATCCTTTCGCCTTTATCCTTTCAAGAACTTGGAGCGGGAGACGAGGGTCGAACTCGCGACTTCGACCTTGGCAAGGTCGCGCTCTACCACTGAGCTACTCCCGCGTGGCAAAGGATGATTCTACCGTCTCATCCAAAATTGTCAAGCGAATGACGTTGCGGCCTTATTGCGAGACCGTTATGTCCTT
>JAFAOW010000142.1 GCA_019247455.1 Acidobacteriota bacterium
CTCTTCTTCACCGAGATGTGGGAGCGTTTCAGCTACTACGGAATGAGGGCGATCCTGTTCCTGTACATGACCGCGAAGATCAATGAGGGCGGCCTCGGCTGGGATGAAAAGGATGCGGGTCCCATCTTCGGCCTGTATGCCGCGAGCGTCTACTTCCTGCCGCTGATCGGCGGATGGCTTGCCGACCGGTTCATCGGTGCGAAGCGTGCGACCTTTATCGGCGGCGTGATCATCATGCTCGGCCATTTTTCGCTGGCCGTGCCGGCGACCGCTTTCTTTTACATCGGCCTCGTATGCGTCGCTGTCGGAACGGGCTTTCTCAAATCGAATATCAGCGCGATGGTCGGCGACCTCTACACCCGTGAGGACGCCCGCCGCGACGCCGGTTTCTCCATCTTTTACATGGGCATCAATATCGGTGCCTTTGCATCGCCATTGGTCTGCGGTTACCTGGCACAGAGCGACAGTTTTAAGACGATCATCGCCAACATGGGCCTTAATCCCGAGAGCAGCTGGCACTTCGGGTTCGCTGCGGCGGGCGTGGGAATGTTCTTTGGCCTGCTGCAGTACGTTAT
Organism: Acidobacteriota bacterium; assembly: GCA_019247455.1. Lineage (GTDB taxonomy): Bacteria > Acidobacteriota > Blastocatellia > Pyrinomonadales > Pyrinomonadaceae > OLB17. The sequence goes on from JAFAOW010000142.1 coordinate 576, forward strand.
CGGCCGCCGGAATCTAGCGAATGTCGGCCTGCCCCCTGCGCCCGAGGTCAAGAACGAAAAAGGCGAGACTGCCAAGGCTGTCAGCGGCGGGTACGTTGCTGTCATGGTCGCGATCGTCGCGCTCGCGGTGGTGATCGTTGCCAGTGTTGCCTTCGCATTCGGATTGCCCTTTGCACTCAAATATGTGCTGATGCCCGTCGTCGTCGTCTCGGGCCTGATCGCGGTGCTCGTCACGGGCATGCAGGACCGGCTGACATTCGACGACTGGAAGCGCCTCGGCGTGATCATGGTGCTCTTCTCATTCTCGACCGTTTTCTGGATGGGTTTTGAGCAGGCATCGACCAGCTTTAACGCCTTTGCAGACAAGCTCACCGACAACAGCATTTTTGGTTGGCAGTTCCCAGCAAGCTGGCTCCAGGCCGTGAATCCGCTGATGATCGTCGCGCTCGCCCCCGTCTTCGGCGCGATCTGGCAAAAGCTTGGGAACCGGCAGCCCTCCGATTCCGTTAAGTTCTCGATCGGACTAGTGTTTGGAGGGCTCGGCTTCGTGATCGTCGCATACGCAGCTCTTCTTACAGCGGCCGGAAAGGTCAGCCCCTTATGGCTATGCGCCGTTTACCTAATGCACACGATCGGAGAGCTGTGCCTTAGTCCCGTCGGCCTCTCGTCGATGACGAAGCTCGCCCCTGCACGAATGGTCAGCCTCATGCTTGGCGTCTGGTTCCTCTCGATCTCGCTCGGCAACTACATTGCGGGCCGCATCGCGGGCGAATTCGTCGAGGAGGCACACGCCCTGTCCGGCATCTTTACCAAAGTCGCCCTTATCATGATCGGCGCCGGGATGCTGCTATTTATCCTCTCGCCCTTCGTAAAGAAGCTCTACACCCAGCCGACCGATCAGGTCCCCGTCGAACCCGCTTAATATTTGGTTGCACGGGTGGTGCACTTATCGGACGAAAAAAGGAGGCGACACGCCTCCTTTTCCCGAATTTTGAGTAGGCTGACCGACAAAGCTGCATCGCTCTAAGCCATAGGTTGAGAGATAGAAGCTATTCTTAAGGAGGCGATATCTCTCATGCTTGCTACTAATTTTCGCGGTCCGCGCCGCGTCAGGGTCGATCAAAAGCCCGAACCCGAAATAAAGCACCCGCAGGATGCGATCGTCCGAGTGGTGCGCGCCTGCATCTGCGGCTCAGACCTTCACCTTTATAACGGCTCGGTGCCGGATACGCGGATCGGCACGACCTTCGGTCATGAGACGGTCGGTTATGTCGAGGAGGTCGGCTCCGAGGTCAAAAAGATCAAGGTCGGCGACAAGGTGCTGGTGCCTTTCAATATCGCGTGCGGTAAATGCGTCTTTTGCAAGCAGCAGTTGTTTGGCAACTGCCATGAGTCGAATCCGCAGGCGACGGCCGTTGGCGGGATTTTCGGCTATTCGCACACGGCCGGCGGTTATGATGGCGGACAGGCAGAGTACGTTCGGGTACCGTACGCCGATGTCGGCCCGATGGTCGTTCCCGACTGGATGGACGACGACACCGCCGTGATGCTCACGGATGTAACGCCGACAGGTTATCAAGCCGCGGAAATGGGCGGCATTCAAAAGGGCGACACGGTAGTCGTATTCGGCGCCGGGCCCGTCGGTATCATGGCTGCAAGGTGCGCGTGGCTTTTTGGAGCGGGGCGAGTGATCGTTATCGATCACATCGACTATCGTCTCGATTTCGCCAAAAAATGGTGTCCTGCCGAGGTTTACAACTACGAGGAGCTGCCCGACGTCGTCCAGTTCATGAAGGAAACGACCGACTGGATCGGGGCCGACGTCGCCATCGACGCCGTGGGCGCGGAGGCCACGGGGCGCATCGGCCAGACGCTGCTGGGCAAAAAGATGCACCTGCTTGGCGGCGCGGCGACGGCCCTTCAGTGGGCGATCAACAGCGTGCGAAAGGGCGGTGTGATATCGGTTGTCGGTGTTTACGGGCCCGTAGGCGCTCTCGTCCCAATAGGAAACATCGTGAACAAGGGGCTCACGCTTCGCGCGAATCAGGCCTCGGTCAAGCGGCTGCTGCCGCGGCTCGTCGAGCACGTCGAGAACGGCATCCTCACGCCGAAAGACCTGATAACTCACCACATTCCGCTTGAGGAGGCGGGTGACGGCTACAAGATGTTCTCGCTGAAGCTCGACAACATGATCAAGCCCGTACTCATGCCGCCAAAGGCAAATAAAACCGTGCATTAAAGGAGGAGCGACATGGCAGCAGCAAAAAAAGCAGAAAAGAAACAGAAAGAATTTGACCCCGCTGAGGATGTGACCGGCTGGGCCGTCGACGCCAATCCCGAGAATGATCCGACCTATCCGATGAAGAGGCACACAAAGATCGAGCATGACGGATACTCCTGGGACCGCCCGCCGCAGCAGGAGCCGGAGGTGGAGGTACTTCATTCGACCGAGCGCCCGAATCTTGCTGCCACATTCGGCGAGACCGTCCCGCCCGCGGGCCTGAGCGGTGCGATCCGCCGCGCCGCCTTTACCTACAGCGAGAATTCGTACGGGCACTGGGTGCCGCTGATGCTCGCCGACCGGGTCCAGATGGTTGAGGGTATGTTCGCTGACCTCTTCACGGGCCGGATCCCGAATCTCTGGCGCGAGCTGGGCTACTCAGCCGAGTGGAAGTACAACCGCAAAGGGCTCGTCACAAAACTCGGCGGCGTGCTCGTCGCCGCCGCCGGCATAGTCGCCGGCTCGGTAGTACTGATCAGCCGATTCCGATCACGGTAGGCGAAACCGGACAGCCGGAAACCGAGATTCGGCGGTTTTCGGCTGTCCGTCGAGCTCCGACCTGGTGACCTGTTCCAACCTCAAGTTTCCCTCAAGTTTCTAAAACCCCTCTCAAGCCTTTCTCA